>AXCJ01000009.1 GCA_000512675.1 Candidatus Xenolissoclinum pacificiensis L6 | reverse complement strand
CCATGGTAGGTTCCGTTCTTAATACATATAATTTGCACAGAATACTTGATAATGACTAATGATCGGTGGTCGTTCTTTCCAGATGTAATTCTTTTCGATGATTGGCAATATCATCTCATCAAATTTCTCAATCGGATGTAATCTTCTATCCAGCATTTTTATATGTTATTTGTTGCATGCTTTCTAAACTAAGTTTAACCCTTTGGTAACAGTGCCTAATACTCTCTTATTAGCATCGTCCTAACTTTAAAATACCTAGTAATCTCACATCGGATACATTGTGTTTTGCTGAAGTTCATTTAGCCATTTTATACAAAGTAGTATAGTTCCAAAATGATAAATAGGTATCCAATAGAATATTATCCTAACGGAATGGGCAAGATGATTACATTGGTCTGGGAATGTAGTTTATTTGTGGCAGTGATATTTAGTTAAAAGACGGGGGAATGTTAATGGAGAATATGTAGTATGCAGATAGCATATTAAAGTGTTCTTAGCTGACAGAAAAAGAAGATTGTTGTATATGTACATATTTATAAAAGCAATTATGGATGATTTTCAATATATAGGAAGGATTGCGATATTATTTTGTTCAAGGGAATTTAATTAATCTTGGTTTAAGTGTAAAGGTTTTATTGAAAATATATAATATACTTGCTATTGTACATACTGATATAAGATTTTTGTATTGTAATCAATGTATTATTGTATTTGTTACCACTTAAAAGTCTGGTAATATTAACAGATTTCAGAAGTTCGCGTATATAATAATTATAGCTAGATAAAAAGATTGCTTAGATATCAGACTAGACAATCTGATATCGGATTATGTATTTGAAGATCCTAGATGAAGGAGTTTTGAATAATATGATGTTTTATCTTGTGCAAGACTTTGAGGGGTTCCTTGGGCAATAATTGTACCGTTATCAATAATGAATACAATGTCTGCAATATTAATGGCTGAGAGATTATGGGAGATAATGACTTTTGTTTTTTTGATAGAAAGTATATTTTGAGTTATCGATCTTGCAATCTCTAAGTCAAGATGGGTTGTTGGTTCATCAAATAACAGTATGGGTCTATCTGAAACCAAGGCTCTTGCTATAGCTATTGCTTGGATCTGTCCTCCTGATAAGGGAGTATTATGTGTATCTAGGGGGGTGTCTAGACCGTTTGGGAAGCTTTTTATAATATTTGAAATACCCGAATCTATAAGGCGTGTATTTAAGTCTTCTTTAGAGATATTAGGGTTATAGATTATAATATTATTTAGAACAGTATCATTCAATAAGGTTATATGTTGGGGTACAACAGAAGAAAGTTGTCGTATTTGAGGTAATGAAAACTGTTTGTAATCTATTTCATTGATGAGAAAGTTTCCTTCTGTAGGTTGAATTAGAGACATTAATAGATCAAATATGGTGCTTTTACCAGCACCAGATGAGCCTATTATAGCAATAGTTTGACCGGTTTTGATAGTGATATTTACCTTGTTTAAGGCAAACATACCTTTTTGGTAAGAGATATTTTCGAGTTGGAGTGTTTTAAAAGGAATAGGTTGAGGTGTATCATTCTGGTTTGCAGAATTATTATCAAACCTGCATTGTACAATACGTTCATATTTATAATTCATATTATGAAATATTTTCTGTATCATGATAGATATTGTATATTTCTCTTTTTGTAGGGTTGTATTCCCTGCTAAAAGATTGGTTAAGGATGATACTATAATGAAAAAATAGAAGAAAAAACTGATTAATTCACCGGTAGAATTAGAGCCATTGATTACACTATAAGCGCTAATTTTTGAAAGTATTAGTAAGAAAATAAACAGGGAATATATAATGACAACTGTGAGAAGAATTTTATGTTTTGCCATGAGTAAGGAATTACGTTTTATTTCAGGAATATACTTATTATATTTTTTGTATAATACTGAGTCTTGCTTTGATGATTTTAATATTAAAATGTTAGAAATTATATCTAAAAATATCACGTCTGTTTTTTTTAGAGTATCCATATATTTTTGTCGGTTTTTTTTCAAATAACGGAAGAAAGTAAATACTAAGCCGAGTATTAATGGAGAGATGGTGGCTATATATACTCCAAGTACCAGATTTATTTTTACTAAACAGTATATCGCGCCAATTAATAAGCTAACGTGACGTATCAAGGAAGGAATTGTTTTTGTGAACAAGTTTTCTATTCCTTGTATACCGGAAGCAATGATTTCTGTTAATACATCCCCTTTTTTTTGTTCTCTAAAGAATAATATCGGTGAATTTATAATTAAACTGTTAATATCTTCTCTAATTTTTAGGAGAGAATTAATTATAATATGACTAGAAAAATACATTCGAATACTAATACTAATACTAATTTTTGTAATAAGCAATACAATTTCCCAAATAGAGATTATATTATATTCAAATTTGGTATCTATTGTCACAGCAAGCACATGTCCAACATGCAAGATATGATATACTATCCAGAGTGAGAGCACATTAATGATGAAATGTAGTAGTATGTAATCTTTATTATAGAACCACAAGAAAGAGGGAAAAGAGAATGTTGTTTTTGTCTGAAAATATTGCAGTGACATATTTTTATTCTACCATATATTATACCAGAATGAGTCGCTAGTATACTATTCAATAAAATAAAAATAAACGTATCATTGAAAAAGAGGGGGTTTACCCTATAATGTATAGGTGTGTATCTGAGATTGGTTATTGGTCAACGGTTCACAACTTTTGTTTTATTTTTTGTGGTTGAATATGTTCGGTGCAGAATTAGAAAAACTTACACAAGTTTCCTTTGTTTCTTATGGTAAAACGGAACTGCAGACCTCTTTACTGGTGGTAGGTGTGTTTCAGAATAGTGATATAATTGGGGTGGTTAATACTATCAATCAGAATGCTAATGGCGTAATTTCAAGAATGTTAGAACGGTTTGAGGCCAAGATGGGTCAGCATTTATTTATAAATAGTGAAGAGATTATAAACGCGGGATATTCCGGGATTATGTTGCTTGGGTTAGGTAAATCATCTGAATATTCACAACACGATTCGGAGTACATAGGAAGAGTTGTTTATGAATCTTTAAAAAACCTTATGTATAAGGTTGTATATGTGGTGATCAATCAGACTGATAATGTGGATCACCTGTTAGCATTTTCTCGCGGAATACAGCTTGCCAGTTATTGCTTTGATAAGTATCTCACTAAGAAAAAAACGAGACATGTTGATGAAGTTTGTATTATAGTCGAGGATCCTGATTTATTAAAACAGGAGTATGAAGCTCTTGTGAAACCTGTTAATTCGGGGGTGATCTTGTGTAGTAATTTAGCGATGGAACCCCCAAATGTTTTGAATCCTGCCTATTATGCTGATTTCCTTGATACATTATCCAGAGACTATGATGGATTGAGTGTTAAGATAAAAACAGAGAAACAAATTCGTGCTTTAGGTATGAATGCTTTCCTAGGTGTCGGTCAGGGTAGTGTGAATCCTCCTAGATTGGTTGCAATTGAGTGGAATGGTAATCCTGATGTTGATGGTAATGATTACGTATTGGTAGGAAAAGGTGTTACATTTGATACAGGAGGGATCTCTTTAAAACCTGCTAGAAAAATGTGGGATATGAAATACGATATGTGTGGCTCTGGTGCAATTGCAGGAACAATGCTCGCGCTTGCTGAGAGTAAAGCTCCTGTTAATGTTGTAGCAGTGTTAGCATTGGTTGAAAACTCCATATCTGGCTCGGCACAGAGACCGAGTGATATTATTACTTCTATGTCGGGACAAACAATTGAGGTTTTGAATACAGATGCAGAAGGACGTCTGGCTTTAGCTGATGCATTAACATTTGCACAGGAGAATTATGTGTCTGAAGATACTAGATTGATAGATATGGCTACCTTAACAGGAGCAGTATGTGTTGCATTAGGTAATCAATATGCTGGTTTGTTTTCTAATGATGAAAAATTTGTTAAGGATCTTTTGAAGGCATCCAATAGAACTAATGAGAGATTGTGGCAATTTCCTATGACAAAGGAGTATGATAAACTGATAAAATCTGATTTTGCAGATATGCAGAACATATCAACCTTGGGTACAGGTGGTGATAGTATTGTAGCAGCAAAGTTTCTAGAGAAGTTTATAAAATCTGGTGTTTTATGGGCGCATCTAGATATTGCATCTGTTGCTTATGATTATGATGATCGTAATTACCCAAAAAAGGTTGCGTCGGCATTTGGAGTAAGGCTTTTATACACATTAGTGAGAAATTTATAGATGTTTAAGATCGCTATTCTCATATCTGGAAGAGGGTCAAATATGGAATCTATAATTCGTAGATTCCACGTTGATGCATATGGTTTAGGGATACGGGTTGTTTGTGTGATATCAGATGTAATCAATGCACCAGGTATAAGGAAGGCCAGGAATTATGGTGTTCCGTCTTTTGTTATGCCTGATATTCCTAGTTATACTAGGTTACAAAACAGATTCTTTTTTGAAAGACGGGTAACTGATATATTGACCAGTTATGGTGTAAGGTTGGTGTGTTTAGCTGGTTTTATGAGAATTCTTTCTAAGTTTTTTATTAATCTTTGGAATGGTCGTATTATTAATATACACCCTTCTTTATTACCTGCATTTAAGGGTCTCTATGCGCAGAAACAGGCACTGCGTTCTGGTGCCAAAATTACGGGTTGTACTGTCCATTACGTAGATGATAAAATAGATCATGGAGAAATTGTTGCTCAAAGAGTGGTACCGATTTTTCCATGTGATACATTACGAAGTCTTGCAAATCGAATTAATAGAGAAGAATTGCGTTTATATCCCGCAGTAATTGAAAAGATTGCAAAAGCCATGGATACGTTCTCTTTCTGATATATCTCGTTTTTATGAAAATATCTTTGACTTATTTAATTTCGGGATTAACAAATATCTAGACAATCAGCTAGTAAGTTTGGAATATTGGAATATGATTTTGTTTGATCTACAGGTTGAATAGGGTTGGATTTCTAAGATGAAGTAGGTTAAGACGATTCTGATATAATGTATTGGTCAATTGGTATGTTAGTCTTAGGAAAGACGTTGAGAAGAGAGTGGGTTTATAACAGGATAAAATAGAAGAGGTGTGCATCAAATAGGTATCTGATTGGTACATTCATGTTTATCAATATACTTGTTAACCAGCAATCTCTAACGCTTATTGATTTTACCATAATCTCATTTTTGATTGATGATTGTGACCTCAAGTTAAAACTTGCTGTTTTATGCTTTAAATGATAAAATTAGTCGTTAATATACGAGCTTTTCGATATGGAAGACTATACTGCGCATTCGATAAAAGTCCTTAAGGGGTTGGAAGCTGTTCGCAAGAGACCAGGTATGTATATTGGTGATACCGATGATGGATCTGGTTTGCATCATATGTTGTATGAAGTATTAGATAACTCAATTGATGAGTCTTTGGCTGGGTATTGTGATAAGATTATGATTGTATTGCACAGTGATGACAGTGTTACAGTTGTGGATAATGGACGTGGTATACCGGTTGATGTTCATTCCGAAGGGTTGACAGCAGCGGAAGTAATAATGACACAATTACATGCAGGGGGTAAGTTTGACCAAAATAGTTACAAGATTTCTGGAGGTCTACATGGTGTAGGTGTTTCGGTGGTGAATGCATTATCATCTAACGTAGAACTTACTATTTGGAGGAATTGTAAAGAATATCAAATGTCCTTTGCGAATGGAATCAAAACTTCAGAGCTTTGTGTAACAAATGAGAAGATTCGTAAGAGGGGAACAAAAGTAAAGTTTAAACCATCTGATAACATATTCAGTTTTATCAATATGAG
This sequence comes from Candidatus Xenolissoclinum pacificiensis L6, assembly GCA_000512675.1. GTDB lineage: Bacteria > Pseudomonadota > Alphaproteobacteria > Rickettsiales > Anaplasmataceae > Xenolissoclinum > Xenolissoclinum pacificum. The sequence continues at coordinate 86,404 of AXCJ01000009.1, read as the reverse complement.
TTTTACTGTTCTGGAGAGCAGAATTCGTGAGCTTTCTTTTTTGAATCCTAGTGTGGAAATTGTTCTAACAGATGAACGTTCAGATAAAACAAGGGTGTTTGAGAAGAAAGAAAATGGATTGGTAGAGTTTATAAAGTATCTCGATGGGGATAAAGAGATCCTTTCTTCTGTGCCAATATCAATACATGATACATCAGTTCTAGAAAATAAGACTACAGTTTTCATTGATGCAGTATTACAGTGGAATACTTCTTATTATGAACACATATTGTGTTTTACTAATAATATAAGGCAGAAGGATGGAGGAACTCATTTAATTGGTTTCAGAACATCTTTAACCAGAACTATCAATCAGTATATAGAAAATTTCATGAAAAAGCAGAAGGTTTCTATTACAGGGGAAGATGTGCGTGAAGGGCTTACTGCGATAATATCTGTTAAGATGGCAGATCCTAAGTTTTCTTCACAAACTAAAGAGAAACTTGTCAGCTCAGAAATTAAATCCGTTGTTGAGAGAATAGTGGGGAAAACTTTGTCGGCGTTTTTAGAAGAGCATCCGAAGATTGCCAAGAGTATTATCAATAAAATAATGGAAGCAAGTCTCGCGAGAGAGGCTGCGAAAAAAGCACGAGAGCTAACCAGAAGAAAAAATGTGTTAGAGCTCAATAGTACGTTACCAGGTAAATTAGCGGATTGTCAGAGTCGGGATCCAGCGGAGTCAGAGATCTTTATTGTTGAGGGAAATTCAGCTGGTGGATCTGCTAAGCAAGGACGTAGTAGATTTACACAAGCAGTTCTACCTTTAAAGGGTAAGATTCTAAATGTTGAGAAGGTGCGTTTTGATAAGATACTATCATCTGAAGAAATTACATCTCTTATTACAGCACTTGGGACGAATATAGGTCATGATGAATTTAATATAGATAAATTGAGATATCATAAGATTATTATTATGACTGACGCCGACGTAGATGGTTTGCATATAAGAACTTTGATCTTTACGTTCTTTTTTCGTTATATGAAAAAGATTATAGAAGGGGGATTTCTATATATTGCACAACCTCCTTTATACAGGGTAGTAGTCAAGAATAAGGAGATGTATATTAAAGATGATCAGATGCTGGAAAGTTATATTCTGGATTTGTCTGCTCAGTATTTTTCCATTATTATTAATAATAATAAGTTCTCTACACCCGAAGCTATACCTTTTTTAAAGGCTTGTAAAGCATCATATAGCATTGTTTCTGATATTGTGCACATTCCTGAACATATGGAGATATTTCAGATCGTTTCTTTTTGTATTAGAGATGAGGAGATAGATCTTGATTTGGTTTTGAAGAAATTACATCTTATTGATAAAACATACACTGCTACGACTGAAGAGGATACTTTAGTCTTTACTAAGATTGTTAATGGAATTAAAAAATATATACGTATTTTAAGGAAAAATGTTTTGTTGTTGGCTAGACATCCAATATACAAGGAGTTGCAAATTTATTTTATGAATCCTTGTATAGTGCAGGAGAATGAGATACAGCATACTTTTTTCTCTCCTGCATCGTTACATATATATATTTATAAACGTGTAAAGGAGATGATGACACTTCAAAGATTTAAAGGTTTAGGGGAGATGAACCCAGAACAGTTGTGGGAAACAACCCTTGATCCAAAGAAACGTATGCTTCTGCAAGTTTCTTTAGAAGATGCAGAAAATGCGGATAAGATCTTTACCATACTTATGGGTAGTGTTGTGGCTCCTAGAAAGGAGTTCATCATCAATAATTCTGTTTATGTGGAAGATCTGGATATTTAGATTTCTGCGTTGGGAAATATTATCTTGATATTCAGTTTACGGTTTAAATATACTGTTTGGTCAGTGCATTATTCATTTTTATTTTAAGATAATAACCCAGGCTGGAAGCAAAATGGATGTCTGTTTATAGAATATCAATATTTGATGAAAAAATATTGCATAAGACGAGCTATTTTGGATTTTATCCTTCTAGATGATTTAGGGGGGTGTTTATGCAGTAATTAGATAAAAGGTATTTTGCTGTATCTATGAGCTTATTGAGAAAATTTTGCAAAAAGGACAGGGGGTTGGGGTTTTATGGCTCATATTATGTGTAACAATATTAAGTCAATAAATATATAAAGATAGGATGTGTTGATTGTGGTGGAGTATACGGTAGAGAATAAATAGTTTGTGATTCATTACTGTCATTTATAAAATTTCTCGTATAATGCAATTTTTAATTGTGTATCTTGGTATTTCTCTAGGAATATGCTATGTATAGTTAAATATATATTAATTTATTAGATAGTATATGAATAATCCAACTTCATCAGGAACTAAAAGTAATAAGGGGGCTATTGGTGGATGGGCTAGCAAGTCCATTATCGCATCGTCCACTAAAAAATATATAAAGAAAGCAGAAAAAAATGCGAAGAATACTTTGAAAGATGTTTCAGTAGAAGCATTATTGGAACATTTGCAATTGTTTGATATGTAGTCTATGTTTTTTGTTTGGAACGTATGTGCTGTAATTTTCATATTATTGTAACTGTTTTATAATTTAACAGTGTACTTGAGGGTATATAATTGGATTATGGGATATTTATTTGATATGAGCTTTAATTTTTAGGACTATTATTTAAGTTGTTTGGGATAAATGGTTCTCCTCTAAAGTTTATTGTATTTTGGAATTTGTTTGCACAGGTTGTGATTTTTTTATCACATCCTGCTGTGATAATATATTCATCATTTATAACTATCTTTTGGTTGTAAGGAATAAGAATCTGAATTGTATTATGATTACTGTATACTATTTCTTTAGTGATTCCCTTGTTATTTCCAGATATAAATTCTAGTATACCATGAGTAAAGTAATTTAATGGTTTGCTGATTTCTGTATCGGAAAATATTGTGTAAGGATCTATGACTTGTTTTACTAAGCCTTTTATTTGATAATCTGATAACTGTAGTTTACATTTTGAATCACAGAAATTAGCACGGCATTTTCTTGAGAATCGAACAGTCATAGATCGATCTAATACTGTTGATAAACTCTTTATTTCTGCTGTGAATTTTCCTTTTTCTATGATAATCGAATCTATAAAGCCAGATATATAATGTGTTTTCGTTTGGTGATCAAAACGGAATATTTCGATTTTACAGTTATCATATTTTCCTGATATGAGGTCCTGTTCTGTTATAAGAGATGATTCTAGAAACCCAGATATTACACAATTATCTGTTGTTTGGTTATTATTTTTTTCTATGGCACTTAATTCGATACCAGAATTGGAATAATATACTTCGGAGTCTATCACTATATTTTCATCCGCATCTGTTAATAATATTTTTGATTTATCTGATAATTCAATTACACAACAGGTATGATAGATACTCATAATTTGATTTCTTGTAAAATTATATTATTCCAAGTATAAAATCCTTTTGCTGAAACCATCCCTGTGAATTGGTCTGATTCAAATCTAACAGGTACATCAAATTCATATGAAACGAATATTTTCTGTTTTTCTTGAGGGATTGTGTTGAATATGATTAATCCTTGAGTATGGTCAATCGAGTATTCTGTCGGTTGTAAAGTTTTATTCTCTAATTGTATTGAAACAGTATTAGGGACTGGTTTAAATATTTTGCGTATATATACCATATTCTCTATTTGGTATTTTTTTATAATTTGATATTTTTGACTGATTCCATCTGTGGTACCTATATGTTCCATGTGTGCATAATAATCAAGAATATCTTTAAATCTAAATCCACAATATCTACCTTTATGTACGTAGAAAAATTTCAGTAATTGTTCCATTTGTTGCTGGGTCTTGATTCCATGTGACACATTATATGTATTTATTGGGTTGTACCATTTACTATATCGTTGTTCTAATCCATTTGCTGATTGTACAATTTCTGTTGAGAATGAGGGCCCTCCTTGTGTATATGCGGAAATGTTTTCTGGAAATCTGATTTCAGAGAATGTTATAGTCATGGATGATATATATACGTATGTATTTTGATTGTACTCAATTTGAAGTTATTTTAAGAGCAATATTTAATTATTTATTACTTGTCTCTTTATGTATTTTTCTGTATGTAGAAAATTTCAGTAATTGTTTCATTTGTTGTTGGGTCTTGATTCCATGTGACACATTATATGTATTTGTTGGGTAGTACTTTTACTATATCGTTGTTCTGATCCATTTTGATTGTACAATTTTTGTTGAAAATGAAAGACCTCCTTGTGTATATGCGGAAATGTTTTTTGGAATCTGATTCAGAGAATGTTATAGTTATGGATTATGTATATATGTATGTATTCTGAGAAATTGTCTGATGAGTATAATAACAATATGTGTGGCTGAAGTGATACTGTTTTGATCAAGATCTATCTTGTTGTTTAATTATATAGAATAATTCAACGGTTTGTTTGGATCATTTAAGATTAGTCTTTATATTAATATAGGCAGTGTTCCTAATTAGCGAATCTGAAAGAAGGTGTTATAATTAGTATCAAGATAAACCAAAACACCATGGGACGAATGGTAATAGATGATAAGTGTTAGGACAAACTAAAATCATTGCTTCCAGTAGGAAGAGAAGGGAATAATGTATCCCTGGAGGCAGTAGAGTTTGCGAACTGGAGAGCCACGGAGGGATTTACCTAAGGAATATGGTGACGGTATATAATTAGATATAACAATTGGTCTAAGAAAGGACATTTAGATAAAATACTGATGGAATTGCAAAAAAGATGGAGATCAAGAATTACACGTAGTTGATGCGTCAGTGAAAGTGTATCAAGATGCACTGCGTATTACTTTGTCAAAAGAATCTGAATATATTGATTAGCAGGTGGTTTAACTTCAAGGATTCATGTTAAAATCAATTCTTACGGATCGTTTTAAGTCCTGGTCAAACTCATGAGAGTAAATTAGTAAATCATTTATTTACAAATGAAAAATATGAATATTTTCTGGCAGATAGAAATTATGGTACTAATTGTAATGAGAAATAAGTTGCAAAGTAGCAATAATTGAAGCAATAATACCTGGAAAATTAACTATTTGCGAAAAATTATTCATAATACTAATCTTTATAAATCACGTAATATAGTAGAACATTTCTTTCAAAAGATAAAGAGATTTCGCAGAATTGCTACTCGCTTTGATAAAACTTCTAGAATGTACCTTATTACTTTTGTTAGCATGTTACTGACTCTAAAACTTTCGGGACGTAACCTAATATTATTTATTAATTTTATGATCAATATCAAAACATCTAGAGAGTAATATTTAACTATTTATTGTTACAATTACGTTCTGATTTACTTCAACATCTATATGCTAAATATCTACAACAATAATATTCTAGATTACATACAAAAAACTAACCTATTAATAAAAGATCAGGTAAGATCTGGCCAAGAATTAACGAATTCGCTCATTGAGAGTATAAATTGTACTGAACAAGAAAAGGCATTTCTTCAGCTTATGGCGGATCAGTATTATAATGCTCTTAACCCAGATAACTATTTTTATACTAATTGTGATGTGATCAGCAAGGCTATTGAGACACAGGGTCAGAGTATAGCACAAGGTATGAAGAACTTCGTTAGAGATGCTGAAATCGGTAGAGTACAGACTGTGAATACTGAGGCTTTTACAATAGGGCAGGATATCGCAGGTACAGCTGGTGATGTGATTTTCGAGAATCATCTTTTTCAATTGATTGCTTATCAACCTGTACATACTAAAAACTACTCACATCCTCTTTTATTTATACCTCCATGGATTAATAAATTCTATATTCTAGACTTACAAACCAAGAATTCTATGGTGAAGTATTGTGTTGATGATGGTTATACGGTATTTATGATTTCTTGGGTGAATCCTTCCGAGGATAGTCAGGAATGTTCTTTTGAAGATTACATGACAGATGGAGTGTTGCAGGCAATTGAATTTATATACAAGACTTTTGCTCATAAGGTGAATGTGGTAGGTTATTGTATTAGTAGTACTTTATTGGCAATATCATTAGCATATTGTAAGGCAAAGGGTATTGATTATGTGAATAGTGCAACTTGTTTTGCTTGTACTGTGGATTTTTCTGATGCGGGACAGTTACGTCAATTGACTAATGAGAAGACATTGCCAATTATAGAGCAATTATATTCTAATTCAAAAATTATAAAAGGCTCAGAGATGTATAATTGCTTTGCCTTCTTGAAATCTGATTCTGCTATTTGGGGACAAGGGGTCAAGAATTATTTAAAAGGGGAGGATCTCCCTGTTTTTGATATTTTATATTGGAATAACGATAATACTAATCTTTTTGTTAAAGCGCATATGTATTTTTTACGAGAGATCTTTGTAAAGAATATTTTAATGCAGAAGAAGTTCTCTTTTGCAAATACTGAGATACCTCTTACAGATGTAGAAGTTCCTATGTGCTTCGTATCAGCAGAACAAGATCATATTATTCCATGGGTAGCTTCGTATCGAACTATTAGTCATTTTCAGAATAGCCAAGATCGAAAATTTATTTTATGTGGTTCTGGGCATGTTGCAGGAATTATTAATGCTCCTGAAAAGAATAAGTATTATTATTACGTTGATAACGATATAAAATCTAGTGCTGATGATAATTTTTTTGAAGGCCGAGAAAGAGTTAATGGTTCTTGGTGGAATGAGTGGAAGAGCTGGTTAAAAAAACATTCAGGAAATAAAATAGATATACAGTATGGTGAGAGGGTCAAGCCCTTGTCTATTGAACCAGCTCCGGGTAGATATGTAATGACCAAGTCTGATTGAGTGGTTGATTACATGTTGTAATGGATAGTGCATTTTGATTGTTTTTAATAATGGGAGCAGTGTAGTAGTGTCATTTTTCATATCATCTGATATGTTTGGTTAGATATGTTTTCAGATGAAGATACTGTTGAAACATCATTTATGGTAGTGGGGGGCTTACTGGATTTCTCCAACATTGGGTATAGTACCTGAAATAGGAGATGTATATACACGGATTTATCTTTTGCATTATTAGAATTTTCGTTTTTCTCATAATGCATATAGCATTCGAATAAATAGTCGTTCAACAGTCTTACGAATTTGTTCAGTATTTCTAGATTTTGGGGAGAATATTCCTTGTTATAAGATTGATTCGAGAAAAACTGTTGGTTGGGATTATTTTTGAGTGTTTCAAGAATTGTTACATCTAACGGTTCGTAGAGACAAAGGTAAGCATATAAGATTAGTTTGGTATCGTGTTCAGGTATGACTAGACGACATATATAAAGTATCTCGTGACGACAATAGAGCAATAAAAGTGCTTTGACCAAGCATTCTTGTATTGAGGGAGAGTGCATTCCATACTCCAATATTTTCAGAAGTCTATCATTTGCATCCTGGTCAGATGAAGGAAAAAAAGTTTTTGAATTATTTTGAAGATTTGAGGGAATTTTATATATGTATGATACTATGAGGAGTAAATTATCAATGCTTTGATAACGATTACAGGATTTGACTAAACAATTTTTAAGATGGAATGAATTCCTGATCTTATTTAGGTTGAATAAGTTTTGCATATTTTGTGTTAAGGTATTCGGGGATTGTTGTTTGTTAAGTTTCTCCTGGAGATTTTTAAGGAGTACAAGAGTTGTTTTTTTGTATTGTGCATGACTGTCAATAGAAATATTTTCTAGTAATGTAGCAGTTGTATTACTACTATGTTGCGTACAATCTTGCAAAGAATAAATCTCTGTCAGGCATGATTGAATGGACGGTTTATCTATTTTTGTCGCGTTGAAGATGCTTTTTTGCATCTTTGAAAGAAGGTCATAACAACACTCAAGCGTTTCTTGAAGTATATTAGTTTTTACAATATCTTCATGATCTGAATAGTTTATAACTCCATAAGAATTACTACTTTTGGAAAATGGGTTGTTATCAGTATTATCGTTTATAGCTCCATAAGAATTACTACTTTTGGAAAATGGGTTGTTATCAGTATCATCAAGTGTGTCCATTTCTAACAGTGGTTCAGCAGTATCATCAAGTGTCTCCATTTCTAACAGTGGTTCAGCAGTATTTTTTTGTTTTCTTTTTGCTATACAGCATACTAGGATCAACAATATAATGCATGATGGAACAGATAACCCAATAATAATGCGGTTAGTTGTATTATCTGATGAATAGTAGATAATATTATTACTTATATTTCTGATATCATCAATCGATGTGATGTTACCAATAGGGTTCATATCTCCTATATTGGACGTGATGTTACCAATAGGGTTCATATCTCCTATATTGGACGTAATATTACTGATAGGGTTCATATCTCCTCCTATATTGGACGTAATATTACTGATAGGGTTCAGATATCCTATATTGATAATATCATCCATGGTAAATTCTTGATCGTACTTTAGGAATAGATAAAGCCCTTTTGTATTTTGATTGAAGTACTGTGTTGTAGTAGCGTTTTCTCTATTACATTGAATGAATTTATGACTATATGTTTTTTGACACCATGCCAATTCGTGACGGTGGAAAAATAATTTGTGTTGTGCATCCATCATCATCAATATTATTGATTTTCCCTCTCCATATGAATCTACAATAATTCCAACTAGTTGCTTACCACAACCAAGAACTTCTTCGTCTAATCGGATTCTTAATGTAGATGGAGAATACCCCATACTAACAGACAAGGTTAACTCATTTATAGATGGGTGATGATTTGTTATATTTTGTCGTATGCATCCAAATGGAGGATCATATGGAGAGAATATCAGATACCCAGGTGAGCAAAAATATTCGGAAGTAATTACCAATGTTCTAGAGTGACAGTATTGACCAGGTAAGTTGGGTACTCCCATGCAGGGATAATGAGTTGCTTGAGTATCTTGATTTTTGTCCAAAATCGTATATGTTTCATTATTAATACGTAATGGCCCATATTTTTCACTCATAAAAATACTGTCTTTGAATATCTGTATAGATTTCTGTGAATTTGCATAATGATTACACGAATGAGTCTCATTCATCCGGTATTGACAGGGCCAATAGGGCCAAACAAGATGGTTTAATTCAAAGGGAAGACTTTTAGGGCATGTTTTTCCACTAGCATTCCTGTGACTTATTAATAGTGAAAATATGAATAGTCTTTTCAGATTATCTGAGGAATGGGGAATAAGGTTTTTGATACCTGATAGTTTTTTTATATCAGTTGTTTTACTAATATCTATTAAAGTTTCAAGTCCTTCTACTATTAGATCGAATACTGAAAATAATATCTTTGGAAAATTCATAACTGTACCTGAAGATATAAATTACCTAGGCAGAGTGTATGTCTTTGTTCGTAAGAAGTGATACCTCGCATGTTGTTGTTGTTATACAAGGTATGATATGGTGTGTATATAATACAATTAGTTACCATGATATGTTAATTATAATATAAAAACTCTTTATATGTTGAGTATTTCGTTAATTTTCACACATCATGATATCTAGATCAATAGGATATACCATAAATATTCAATGATATAGACTTGTTATATTAAGTATATAGAATTTTGATATAAGATTCATAATAAAGAATTTAATTTTTCATATAAAAGGGCGAATATAGAAACCACTTGATATGCATATTGATGATTTTATTTACATAAAGAGTTACAACAGTTTGTACTGAAGAAAACAGGGGAAAATTTTTATCGCATTTATCTAAAATAGAACATACTACAAGATTTATAACCATGTTATCAGAATATTTGAGGCTTTTCGAAAGTGCTAAACGTACATTGGAGGTGCTACACTAAACTGTCTTATGCCAAGGATATACTAACCCTGCAGATTTATATGAGAGATTCTGGTCTAGATATATCAAAGATGGATTTTACAATAGTACAGAACGTTAGGAAACGTATTTTTTTCACTAAGCATCAGAGATGAGTAGTATAGAAAGAGAATTTGAGGGTCTAATTTAAAAAGTATATTCTTTTAGGTTCAAATAAAAATACTAAATATGTTTCAACAATCTTCGAATGCAAAAAAATTATAAGAATATTATATAAAATCAAAATCATTCATTTTATTCGAAATTATGCGCATTGTGAGCGAAACAGGAATGCACACATATCAAAAGTTCTCTGAATTGTCAGATTTGCAAGAAATGTGTATATTGTGTAGATAATTGTACAGCAGTTTAGAAAAATCGGTGACTTTATGATGGGTACTTGTCTTGAGAAGTTTGTGCGCATAATTTATCATCATACGGATTTTGAGACTGTTTTCCAAGATATACAAAAAAGTAAACGATAGGTATGAAAGCGAGAACTTAGAGAGGGAAACAAGAGAGATATCAACAGGAAAGGAGGAATACAGAATACATCCTCCATTGTTAGATGAGCGCGAGGGCTGTTGAACTTTTGAAAGGTACATGAGATTTGTTATGTTACATTTTCTGATGATTTCTTTAGACTGCTGTTAGAAACAGATTCTGCAGGTGGGAAAATACCTTTGTAGATATATTAAGTTTTATTCTTTTTACATTTTATATTACTACTTGAGAATGAGAATATTAAAGGGTTCATAAGGTATATATATATATTTCTGGCATAAACATTTTAATAGTGCCCAAACACCAAATTAATATTTGTCAAAAGTAAGGATCTAGTATTGTATAAGAATATTAGTCTGCCTTATGCTTGCAATGATATATTGGTCTCATCTGATAGCAATAATGTTCAGAATTCGGGTTCTGATGTAGTGCTTACAAGTACATTATCAGGACAATCAGCAGAAAAAAATGATGATCAGGTTAGTATATTTAGGTGGATGGAAAGGGTAATACTGTAAATATTAATTTTGCTGTTCATGAGGAAAGAAATATTGTTGCAAATATGATCATTGGATGTAAAATCTCTCTCAATCTCGCAAATATTGTAGCTAAGGTTCGGACCGTATTATTAATCTAAACACAGGATGTCTCAGATGTTGAGGGAATATATAGCGTAGCAAGATTGGTATAATACCCGGATTTATCTACTTATAATATCATGAAGAGCTCTGTTGCGATAATGGATGGGAGTAGCTTAATAGTAAGGTCAGTTCTTGATGTGTTGAAAGGGGATATTTTGCCAGAAGGTTGATATCAGGGTCAACTTGTAGGGATCAAAAGGAAGACAAGTCTTAAACAAGATGGTTATTTACTTCTTGTGAGAAGGTTATAGATTCAAATTATCATATGGTATATTTGTAGCGAAAATGGTACAAAGAAGTAATATTGAGTTCGAGCTTGGTGTGGTGAATATTGGTGAGATATCAAAAAATTCTTCGGTAATCCTTAAAGGGCATGGAGCAAAAATTACAATAGGTAAAATATTAGATTGTGTGTTTGTTGAGAATCTAGTAGATACACTTCATGTAGAGAATATTAGAAGTGGCGCTAAGGTTCTCCAGGTGAGTTGACTATGGATGTTTAAAGGAGCTCAGTTCCATACGGTGGAGATATTTTTCTATGAAGTGGGATATTTTCGATGATGAAAACGTGGTAATTGAATGGTGGGTTATATTCTTTGAACGCCCGTTATAAAGAGGTGATAGTATATGTATTGGATAAGACTATAGCTGGTCTTACAAGTAATTATGTCGATAGTCAGAGTGGTGACAAAGAAGTTGGTGTGTTATTGCATGTAACTTCTCTATTACTAGTGTTGTGGTGGGGAGTGGCGATGTGATTAACATAACGGGATAGAGAAATTTTGAATATTTTTTAGGGCACAAGGTTCTCTTAGTCACTGTTAACAAAGGAGTAAACTTAGTTTAGAAAGCATGTAACAAATAACATATAAGAAATGATAGATAGAAGATTATACCCGATTGAAAAATTTGATGAGATGATATTGCCAATCATCAAAAAGAGTTACATCTGGAAAGTACGACCACCGATCATTAGTCATTATCAAGTATTCTGTGCAATATGATATGTATTAAGAAAGGGACTACCATGGAGATACTTGTTTGTATGCTATGGTAATTGGCACAGTATATATATGAGATTCCAAAGAGAGGATGAAAAGAATATATGGTAGAATATAGTATCTATTTTACAAAATAACAAGGATTTAAGAGTCAATATAGTGATCTAGAGCATTTACCGCATGGAAGAAGTTAAAAGGAAGAAGAATATCGGGATTAAAACTACATTTAGCTATAACACCAGACTTTAAAGTCATAGAGAGTTTTCTAACTGGTGGGAATAAGGTATATATTAGTTTTGCCAGTGAACTGACAAAAATGTAGTAGAAGAGAAAGGGTATGATAGTGATAAACATAGCAAAAAACTCCAAGAACTATGCAATGTTCCTGTGATATAGCAAAAATCGTATTAAACCCATTATATATAACAAACATATATTCAAATTCCGGTCTAAAATAGAAAATTTCTGCACTAAACTTAAGGAAAATAGACGTTGATCTTTACGATTTGAAAAATCAGACTTATCTTTTCTATCTTTCATTGCTTTTACCTGTATTAAATATCACCTTTGTTAACAGTGCCTAAGGAGGATGCATAAAGATCCGAGAGAATATAGAGATGAAATGGTTATGTCATTTCTTGCCATACTTTGATGATCTTATCAATATGGTTTTTTTGAACCTTTTCATCTATGCTAATACGTATCATATTTTTTGCTATTTTATCTGAAAACCCTAATGCTTTAATTACTTTTGAAGTGGTGATTCGTCCAGAGGAACAAGCAGATCCTGTGCCGACTGCAATACCATTTATATCAAACATCATCATTTGTTCTTCTCCAGAGATTTCAGGGTGAATTATACAACTGGTATTGTAAATTCTCAGTTCTTGTGATGAAACAATAATGGCATTTTTATTCGTTTCTAGTATTTTTTTTTCTAAATAGTCTCTTACAGCCTTTATTGCTTGTATGGTATGATTTTTCTGCATGATTTCAAGTAATGCTAAGCGTATCCCATTGATAGCAAATAGGTTTTCTGTACCTGATCTCTGTCCGTTTTCTTGCATTCCTCCTAAGAGAAGAGAAGAGAGTTTGATGTGCTTACGATATGCCAATACAGCAGCTCCGAATCCAGCTCCTATTTTGTGTCCTGCAAAGGTTACACAGTCAACATGATCCAATATTGATGTATCAAATGGATATTTACCAATCATTTGAGTGATATCACTGTGCATTATACCACCATATTTTTTTACTAATTTTGATAAAGAAGAGATATTTTGGATTACTCCTATTTCGTGATTTGCTAACATAATTGAGACAAACGGAATATGTTTCTGATATTTAATTAAGAGATCTTCCAGAGTGTTGTGACTGATAATACCTGACTGATTTACTTCCAATAAGAAAGCTTTAGAAAGAGTGTTTGTGATTGAAGGATGTTCGATACTTGATATGATAGTTATGCCGTGATTAAAATTATGTGCCAGCATGTTGTGAGCTTCTGTCACAGATGCAGTAAACACAATATTATAATTTTGACCTAAGAAGTTGCGTACCATCTGTCTTGCGTTATTAAGTCTTTCTCGAGCATTTCGTCCTTCTTGATATAAAGTTGAAGGATTGAAAAAGTCATTTTTTATACTTTCGCGTACACTTGCTAACATTGGTACAGTGGCATTACAGTCGGCATATATTCTTGTATTGGATAGTTGTTTTTGCATTGTGATATAGTGTTTCAGAAATGTTAATATAAAAAATACATACACTCAAGATTGCTTATAATATTTTATGCATTGCTGTATTCAGAATTATTATAATCTAGAAAGCAGAGGAATAGAATGAGCAATCATGATATTGTTTTTTGTAGAATTTACGGTAATTTCATAATCTTAGATAATCTTCGAAAATGTCCTAGACATCAACTGTTCTTGCTACAAGTTTTCGCTATACTTCATCGTGTGGTTTTTCTATTAAAACAAGTAAGATAATGGCGAATGAGAGAATTTTTAGATTCTACCATAGAGGTTTCAGAGTTTGTAATATAATGAACTTTGGATATTGTATAACACTTATAAACTCCGTAATTTGTACATAAATATTTTATCCGATATCTTTTATGTAGTCTGATACCAATTTACTATAGGTATACCGACATCTATATCCTACTTCGAAGTCAATAACTTTACTTGACTATCGATTAACATTAATTCATATGTATATTGCCTGTCCTCCATTCTTTGGTATTTTTTTATATGTATATAATTGATCAATTTCTCAAATCTCTATATCCTGCATTCCCCTGATTCTATTTTTGGCTCTTTCCAGGTATAACTTGATTTGCTTTGCTGTTTTTTCAATTCAGATAGATGTCAGTTTAGTTATGTATCCCTGTAAGTCTTTCTATTGTCCTAATCCCACAATTCTCTCAATATAACTTGATTACTTTCAATCTCTCTGATCCTCTATACTTTATCCTTGCGTCTCCTTCTATATAGTTATATTTGTATACTTTTCATTTGTCTCTTTATTTGCCTCGTGCCAATACATTCTTGATGCTTTTTTACTTCCGCAACGCTTGCAATTTCCTTCCATATCGCACCTTAGCATATCTGTTGTTTCCTTTCTAACAAATGCATCTGCCCTTGTCTATATTTAATCGTCAATGTCGAGATTTTTTGTGAGCAAAGAGTAAAAATACTGACTAGTCATGTAGTTATTTGTGAAACGATACTGATACAACAGAATACGAGTCGCAATACGATGACCAATTGAGCATCATACTTAGGCTTATAATCTAAATCATGGAATTGTCTTGTATTATATTATGATTATTACCAGAATCTACTTACACTTTAGAATGTTGAATCATTAATTTCATTGATCCCTTCGATTGATAATTTGATGAAATAGATCATATGATTTTGGATAATTTGTCGATTACATACATCAATCTATTTTTAACTTTATCATGTGTAAGGAATGAACATATTGTGGTAAGCTCGGGACCATAATCAAGTCCTGTTAATGATAATCGCAGGTTTTTAAACACATCACGAGGAGAACAACTCATTGAATTACTGAGTATTTGGGTACTCCACTTTTTTATATCTTGTGGAGAGAATGAGTTGGGTAAAAAGAGAACAGCATTGTCAATTATATCTTTATTAATTGTTGAAATTATATTATTTGGTATAGTTATTTGTTCTGTAAATATGTACCACCATTCTCTTACTTCTTGTATATTTGATATGTTGTTTCGTATTGTGTTCCAGTATTCTGGGGTAATTTCTAAATTTGGAGATAACAGGCGATTAATTGCTATATCATCAAGCTGTCTAATGCTGTAAGTATTGAGTTGGACAATTTTATTTATATCAAATACAGGTGTTGCAACAGAGCAGTTGTTTAGGTTAAATTTTGTTGCAATATCTTCAAGTGAGGAGTGATATTTTATGTTATTTGTAGAACCTAATAACGCTAGGTATGAAGAGAGTACCATTGGATCTTGCGAATATTTATTTCTAATCTGTTCTAAGCTTATATCCGTATTTCTTTTGGATAATTTTTTTCCTTCTTTAAATAGCATCAAAGGAACATGAGAGAAGATAGGGATTGATGCATCACGTAGAATTGCCCGTATGATCTGTATTTGTATAGCAGTATTGACTATATGATCATCTCCTCTAATAATGTGTGTTATTTTGTAATCTAAATCATCTATTGTAGAAGGCAACATATAAGTATACTGACCATTTGTTCTCTTGAGCACAGGATCACTTGTATGAGATAGATCAATGGAAATGTCGTTATGAACACCATCATTCCAAGTTTCTGTAACTCGATCTAATAGAAAACGATAATGGGGTTTTTTTCCAGAATTTAGCAGTATATCTATTTCTTCTGTAGATAATTTTAATGAAGCCCTATCATATATTGGTGGTTTCTTCATTTTTAACATAAGAGATGATTTAATTTGTAGTTCTTCTGGAGTTTCAAAACAAGGATATATCTTACCTTCCGCTAATAATTGGTTAAAGATTTCATCGTATCTTGAAGTTCTATCTGACTGTGAGAACTCGAATTTCCAGTTTATGTTTAACCATTGTAGATCAGATTTTATGTTGCCTATATACTCTTGTTTAGAACGTGTCGAGTCTGTATTATCGATTCTTAATAAAAAATCACCACCGATGGATTTCATATGTAAAAAGTTCAACAG
Source organism: Candidatus Xenolissoclinum pacificiensis L6 (assembly GCA_000512675.1). GTDB lineage: Bacteria > Pseudomonadota > Alphaproteobacteria > Rickettsiales > Anaplasmataceae > Xenolissoclinum > Xenolissoclinum pacificum. The sequence continues at coordinate 70,165 of AXCJ01000009.1, read as the reverse complement.
TGCTGTTCTTGCATTACCTACATGTAATAATCCCGTTGGGCTTGGAGCAAATCTTCCTAAAAATGACATTTTACGTAAATGTTTTGATAACTAATTCTGAAAGTAGATATACACCATTTTTATTTTTTTTCTGTAATAGATGCACATTGACCACATCTTTATCATTCATTATAGAAGTGGTGCCTGGTGTGAATGTAATCAGATTGTTAAAAATAGCTGTTTTCATATTGTTCGAAGAGGAAAAATTAATTCTCATAAATGCTGGAGATATTGAGGATATTCCCCAAATACAAGACAAAACTTGTACAGTGGATGCAAGGAAACTGTACAGAATAGACGCAAAAAACTTAATTTTTTCCAGGTATTTTATTTTGAATAGATTAACATTCCATGACAGATTATAATGTTTCATACACGTAGAGATGATCAGAGAACATACAATTCCTACTATGGTATACCTATCTACTGTACCAGACACGATGACCCAAGACAAAGCAAGGAAAATTGTCATTTGTTTTACGAGCAATAATATAATACAATATAATACGATAGCATATTTATTTTTAATTAAAAAGGTAGTGACTTTGTCTATAGTTAAGAAGTTAAATATATCTGGCAAGCTGGTTTGGCCAATCATAGAAGGTGGAAAAGGTGTGTCGGTGAGTGATGGGGTGACTGCAGGGCATTTTGCAAAGTACGGAGCTGTTGGTACTTTGTCTGCGGTATTTCCTACTACAGTAGATTCAGATGGGCATAAAATACCTGTCAATCCGGTTGGAAATACTCGCAGAGATAGAAATGTTGATCTTGTAAAAAAAAGCATTAAGAATGCTATAGCACAGGTTCGAAAAGCTTATGATATATCCCGTGGTAGTGGATGTATACATATCAACATACTATGGGAAGAGACATCGACCTATAAAACATTAGAAGCTATACTTGAAGAAGTTTCACCTAAAATAAATGGTGTTACTAGTGGAGCAGGCTTGCCTTATGCTCTGGGAGAGTTGGCCTCTAGGTTTGGTGTGTATTATTATCCGATTGTTTCTTCTGTACGTGCATTTAAAATTCTTTGGCAAAGATCATATAAGAGATATGTGAAATTTTTGGGAGGAGTTGTGTACGAAGATCCATGGCTTGCTGGTGGTCATAATGGTTTAAGCAATAAAGAAGACCCTAATAAACCAATTGATCCGTATTACAGAGTGAAAGATATTAGAACTTTCATGAATGAGGTTGGATTAGAGAAAACTCCTATTATTATCGCTGGAGGGGTTTGGGCGTTGAATGAATGGAAACATTATATAGATAATCCAGAAATAGGGGTTGTAGCTTTTCAGTTTGGCACTAGACCTTTGCTGACTCAAGAGAGTCCCATATCTAATGAGTGGAAGAAGCGTTTGATGGAGTTGAAAGAAGGTGATATTGTGTTGCATCGTTACAGTCCGACAGGATTTTACTCTTCGGCTGTGCGTAATTCTTTTTTACGAGAACTTGAAGATCGTTCTAGCAGGCAACTTGATTACTCAGGTACTCAGGATGAGATCTTTTCGGAGCCTTTTGAGTATTCTAAAAGGAGGAATCGCATTTTGTTTCTTAAAAAGGACGATATTTCGAAAGCAACCTATTGGTTTAAAGAAGGATTTGATGTGGTGCTTAAGACACCTTCAGATACTATCATTTTTGTAGATCGTGAAAAGTCTCTTTGCATACGTCAGGATCAAATAGATTGTATTGGTTGTTTATCAGCATGTAAATTTAGTAACTGGTGTGATAAGGAGGAGACAGGATATACTACAGGGAAAAGACCAGATCCTAGAAGTTTTTGCATATCCAAGACTTTATTTAGAATTATTTCAGGAAGAGGGTCAATAGATGAAGAACTGATGTTCTCAGGACATCAGGCTTATAGGTTTGGGCAAGATGATTTGTATAAAGATAAAATTCCTACTATACAAGAGCTGATATCTACAATTCTGAAAGGTGTATAGTTGATGATTTTTTGAATATTGGGTATGTTTTTTATTGTTTATGGCATATCATGTAAATAGTTTTACTTCAGTGTTTAGATATGATTACATTACAGGAAATAATCCATAAATTAGATCAATTTTGGCAGTCTAATGGATGTACTGTAGTTTGTCCTTATACAACAGAATTAGGGGCTGCAACCTTACACCCTGCAACAGTTTTTGGTGGGTTAAGAGGAATAGAGACAAGAATTTCATATGTGCAACCAGTTATTAGGCCTACGGATGGTCGTACAGGATGTACTTCGAATAGATTGTATCGTCACACTCAGTATCAGGTCTTGATTGCTCCTCCTCCAGAAAATGTCAAGCAATTATACTTTGATAGCCTAAGGTATCTTGGTATGAATACTAAAAAGCATGATATAAGATTAATAAATGATAATTGGGAGCATCCAAGTATTGGAGCTTATGGTGTTGGTTGGGAAGTATGGTACGATGGGATGGAAATCACACAGTTGACCTATATGCAACAGTTAGGGACTATGCAGTGCAAGTTAGTGCCTTTCGAGATCGCATATGGTTTGGAAAGACTTGCTATGTGTTTGCAAGATATAGATGATGTTTATCATATTCAATACGATAGTTTTGGTACTACGTACGGGGAGATATACGGTATGTATGAAAAACATTTCGGAGAAGTAGCTTTTAATGTATATTCGAGGGAGTATCTGCTAGAGCAAATCTCGTTGTTTCAACAACAGATAACCCATCTTTTAGGGGAAAAGCATTATATGGTAGCTTATGATTTTGCATTAAAACAAAGTCATTGCTTGAATTTTTTAGAGTCTAGGGGTTATATTAGCAATGCAGAAAAGGCAGAATTTATCTTCCTGATACGTAATAATATTGTAGATTGCTTGAAGTTATATAAAGAATTTTTGACACGAGGTAATAATGGGTAATTTTCTATTTGAGTGTTTGACTGAAGCATTACCATATAAAATTCAACTGTTTATTGTATCTGATTTGGAGAGAGCTTTTGAAAATTGTTTGCAAAATAGTAGTATAAAATATTCTGAATTAAGAATAATGTGTACTAGTGATCGATTTGTAATATATGTGCAGGGTGTATTTCTTGATTTTGATCAGAGTACTAGTGTTAAGGGGCCAAGTGCTTTGTTGCCAAAGGAAATATTGATGAACTTTCTGAAAAAATATAATAATAAGAATTATTCGGAATATTCTGAAAAAGATGTTTATGTGGATAGTGTTAATGGTAAGAAGTTTTACTTCCTTAGGCTATCCTCTGATAATTATGATCTGAAAAATATATTGCGACAGATAGCTGAGTCTTTTTTGGCGGGTATTAAGTGGCCACAGGAAATGAGATATCTCAGGGATGAGACTACCTATCATTGGGTGAGGCCAATAGTGTCTATGTTATGTATGTTAGATACAGAGATAATCCCAGTTGAATATAATGCGGTTATTGCTGAGAATAGAACCTTTGGTAATAGGTTGATAAAACAGGAAGTGATAGAGATCAAATCTGTTGATGATTATTTTGAGAGCCTTACGAATAATGGTGTCGTTGTAGATCATCGTGAGCGATATGATCGTATACATAAGAAGATTTCTGAAGTAGTTGATTTTCAACATTATGCTTTATCTAATAGCGCAGAAGATGTTATTAAAGAACTTTCTTTTAATACAGATGATCCGTATGTTTTTATTGGAAATATTATGGATCATTTTATGACTTTACCAAGAGAGTTGATAATTACAGTAATGACGAAATACCAGCATTTTATTCCTTTAGAGGATATATCTGTCAATGAATTATCTGCGTTGTTTGTGATAGTATCTAATATAGATGATAAATCTGTTGTTAAAGGATATGAAAGGGTTTTGAAGTCTAGGTTGGAGGATGTGCATTTCTTGATTCTTTCTGATATGAAACGATCTCTTCAGGATTATTCAGATTCTTTAAAACATGTGATGTTCTATGATAAATTAGGAAATATGGAAGATAAAAAGCATCGCATTATTTCCCTCTCAAAATTCATTTCTGTATGGGTACCAGATGCCTCAATATTATCGATAGAACGTGCCTCTGAACTTGCTAAGGCAGATCTTGCAACATCTCTGGTAAAGGAATTTCCAGATAAGAAAGGTTTTGTAGGGGCGATGTATGCGATTAATGAATCATCAGATGTCAGAACAGCAATAAAAGAGCATTATTATCCGGTTAATGCATCCGCAAGGTGTACTCAGCATCCTGATGCAATCACTTTAGCAATATCTGATAGGATTGACAATATAGTGGGGTTTTTTGCGGTTGGAAAAGAACCGACGGCTAACAAGGACCCTTATGGTTTGAGGCGTAATGCACTGGGCATCATAAGAACTTTACTCATGAATCATCTGAGTATGCCATTTGATTTGGTAATTACGAAAGCTGTTACGAATTATGCCTCTAATAATCTTTTTAAACGACATATAGTCAGCAAAATTGGTAAACATGATGCAGAAAATGATAAAATCTATAGAGGTAATGTAGTAGGTTCTGTGAGTGAGTTCATGTTTGAGAGACTAAAAAACTATATTTTATTTTCTATTCCTAATTTGAATTCAGAGATATTTAGTGCAATTGAAGTTTTTCGAGAGGATTACTATAGATATTACTTGTTTGTTTCTGAAATACATAAATTCTTAAATACGGAGATAGGAGAACGTACTCTAGGAGTATTTAAAAGAATCGTACATTTGTTGAGAAGTCATGAGAAAAAGAAGTATAAGGTTAGTAGAAAATTATTTGTGGAGGAGCTGGAAAGTGAATTATATTCTGTGATCATGAAATACACTCCTCATGTCAAAAACTGTAAGAAGAATGGAGATATACAAGGAATACTATTCTGTTATTCTGGTGAGCTACTAGATAAATTAGAATCATTTATGAATGATATAGAAGTTATTTGTGATGCCAGTAATGTTGCAAATAATCGAATCGGAATATTGCATATGGTATATAAGCTATATAGCAAAGTAATTGCTCTGGATAAGCTTATTTATATATAAGGAAATATATGACTGTTATATTGTTTGCTGATTTTTTATTGATGTAATGTTGCAGATCGTAGTAAATTTATTAAGCATTATCTACCAATTAAGGCATTATCATATTATTTTATATCAAAATTTTACACATGTTGTTTTAAGGGAGTGATTACTGTAGATAGACAAACCAATTATGAGTAAGATTGTATATCAATGGATTCTATCTTAACTTTATCTGTAGACGCTGACAAATTTTTGCAGAGTAGCAAGTCTGCGAAATCTTTTTATCTTTTGAAAGAAACGTTCTACTATGTTACGTGATTGATAAAGATTAGTATTATGAATAATTTTGCGCAAACGGTGAATTTTTCAGGGATTACTGCTTCAATATTGCTACTTTTTAACTTGTCTTTCAGTAAATTAGTATTATAAGCTCTATCTGCCAGAAAATATTTACATTTTTCATTTGTAAATAAATGATTTACTAATTGACTCTCATGGGTTGACCAGGACTTAAAACTGTCTGTAAGAATTGATTTTAACATAGATTTTTGAAGTTAAATTACCTGCTGATCTGCCAATCTATTCAGATTCTTTTGACAAGGTAATTGCAGTGCATTTTGATTCACTTTCACTATAGACACATCCACTATGTGTAATTCTTGATCTCCATCTTTTTTAATTCCATCAGTATTTCATCTAAATATCCTTTCTTATACCAATTGTTATATTTATTATATACTGTCTTCCAACTACCATATTCCTTAGGTAAATCCCTACATGGATCTCCAGTTCGCAAACTCTACTCCGTCCAGGAATATATTATTCCCTTTTCTTATTACTGGAAGCAATGATTTTAGTTTGCCCAATAATTATCGTCTATTACTATTTGTCCCATGGTTTTTTGGTTTATCTTGATACTAATTATAACACCTTCTTTCAGATTCGCTAATTAGGAATCATGCCTAGTAGAATTGATGCTGTTCATAGCTGTAACAAGTTGTTTCAGGATATAATCAATAACTATTGCATAAGAGAAACTGTTGTGATTTTTGTATAAGCTGTGATAAAGATAAGTCTAGTTAGTGTGTATGAGAAGGTGATAATCTACAGTTGATGATACAATAAATATGTATATGGTATATATGCCAGATATGACAAAGTATATAGAAAAATTAACCGAATTATTTGATGAATAGTGAGTATATCTATAAATGTTATATTCTAATTAATATAATTGATGTACTGATATTACCTTTATGAACAAAGAATTTTTAAATATATTTTTGTATGGGAATTCTTGTGATTAGATTATGTGAAATTGAATCAGAGCTTATTTTGTTGTATGGTGCGACTAAAACTCAGAGCTTCACAAATATGAGAATATTCGATATTTTGTGATGCATCTAAGTCAGCAATTGTACGAGCAACTCTCAGTATCTTATGATATGACCTTGCGGAGAATATTGATTGGTTATATGCTTTTTCGAGTAATTTTTTAGATGCCTCATTTATGGGGCATATCTCCTCTGTTAGGAAGTTAGGAATCTCTGCATTAAATTTGAAATCAAAATCCTGATAACGATTCTGTTGTATTTGATGAGCGTTATATATAGCTTCTTTGATTTTTTGAAGTGATAATTCTGATTTTTCACTTCTATGCATTTCTTGAAAAGATAGTTCTGGGACATATACTTTTATATCTATTCTATCCATGAATGGTGTAGACACTTTTTGTTGATATTCTATAGCGCAACTTGGAGCTCTTTTACACTGTTGTTCTTGATTGCCAAAATAACCACATTTACATGGATTCATAGCTGCAATTAGTTGAAATTTGCAGGGATATGAACATTTATAATCAACTCTATTAATGGTAATAGTTTTGTTTTCTAAAGGTTGACGTAGTGCGTCAATAATATTACTAGGAAATTCTGCTAATTCATCTAAAAATAATATTCCGTTATTAGCCAATACTATTTCTCCAGGTTGTGCAAATTTTCCTCCGCCTATTATGGAAGCCATTGACGCAGAATGATGAGGCTCTCTAAAAGGTCTAATTACTTGCAATGGTTCATTATATGCGTTTGAGAGATTGTATATTTGGTTGATCAAGATATATTCTTCCTTACTTAATTCTGGTAGCAGAGATATACTACTCTTTGCTAATAATGTTTTACCACTTCCAGGTGTGCCGATTAAAAGTAAATGATGATTACCGGATACTGAGATAATTAATGATCTTTTTGCAACATGTTGTCCCTTGATATCATCAAGTGTAATGACTTTTGCTGTGTTAGATGCCGGAATATTTTCATTGCTTATTGTATCATATATGATATTTTTGGCACATAATCTTGTAATAATTTCTTGCAGATTTTTAGCCATGATTAAGCGGTCATTATTTGGTATCAAGGGGTTGTTTTGGTAAGGAATGATGACTCCACATTGATTTTGTACATACAATAGTGCTGCTATTATTCCTCGTGTTGATATTACTGATCCATCTAAAGAGAGTTCACCGATTACAAAATATGAATCGTATATTTCAGGAATTTTCTTTAATATTACTAATATGCTTAATGCGATTGGCAGGTCATAATGCGTTCCTTGTTTTGGTATATCAGAAGGAGATAGGTTAATAATAATTTTTTTTGATGGTAATTGGATGCCTGTATTAGATAAGGCATAACGTACTCTTTCCTTAGATTCAGCAACTGATTTTCCTGGCAAGCCTACGATGTTAAAGGATGGTATACCTGCAGACAATGAGCATTGTACTTCTACGGTTAGGCATTTTATACCCATAAAAACAACTGTTTTTACAGAAGAGTACATTGAGAATAATTATTAAGATAACTTAAGAAAAGGTAATGCTTACTGGTTATATATGCAATAGGTATAATATTAAAACATAATAAAATATTATTACATATGACTATGTTAGAAATAAAAAAGAATATTGATACTTTAAACGGTATGTGGCATGAATTCCGCGAGATTAATGATAAACGGCTAAAATTAATTGAGGAACAGGTAGCCCACACTGGTGATTTAGAGGAGAAGATGTCAAGAATTAATGATGAGATTGTTAAAGTGACTGATAGAATTAATATACTTGAGAACTATAAGAGGCGTCCTGATATCATGCATGATGCACAGAAAGAAGCAGAACAGTCTATGTATATAAAACAGGCTTTTAATCCCACTGGAGATGGAATGACAGGAATTTTTGATAGACAGCACTTAATAAGTAGAGATTTTTACTCGACATTAGAGAATAAGATCCAAGATCTAGTGCGGGTAAGAAAGTATGCACATGTTATTAAGACAGATGCAGGTAATATGAGTATTTTGATTCCTCCTTCACATGAGAAGGCAGACGGTATTAATGCTTTTTGGGGGCATGAAGGTGTACGAGAGCTTGATTTTCCACAAAAAACTACTACAATGTCGATAAATTGTCTGAACTCAATTATAACGGTACCTAAAGAATATATTTTAGATCCTGGTTTTAATATGATGTCATGGTTTACAGATCAATTAGCATGGCATATGGCATTGAAAGAAAACGATACTTTTTTAAGAGCGCAAATGTTAAGTGAAGAGTATCCTAGATCAATTTTCCCTAGCGTAAGTTATGATACAGAACAAGAGCTAGAGATTAATGATCATCAAGAGATTACAGGAGATCTTATATTAGAGCTTTATTATAAGATATCTCCCTTGTATTTAGAAGGGGCTCAGATGCTTATGCATCCTCTGACATTAAGACATGTACGTTCTTTAAAATTAAGTACTGGACAATATTTGTGGGAACCACAATCTCAGACTATGCCGGAGACTTTATTGGGGATACCAGTATTTTCTTCGGCGGATATTTTGCCTTATAATACTACACTAGACGAAGATCGTAATATTGTACATCCGATTGGGATATTTAATTTGAAGAAGTATTATCTGATTGCTGATAGACAATCGTTAGATATACTATTTGATCCGTATACTAGCAAGCCCAATATTATACTTCATGCTACTAAACGTTTCGGAGGAACTGTGATGGATTTGAAGGCATATGTTACAATCAAGATCAAGAAAAAAAGTAACTAAATTGATTAATCATTCACAACTAATATTTCAATTATCTCCATAAATTTATTACATATGATCAATAATCTTTGTAAATATGTATTCCGACTTTATATGTTTATTAATACTGAATACTTCGAGGTGGTGTTGTCAGGAAGTGAACAGATCATGGTTAAGATAAAGAAAGGTGTTTAACTATTTATAAACTAATATCGATGTATATTATACTGAATTTGCCTATTGGTTATAGTAAATATATCTGAAAAGGTCTATTCCAATTTGTTTTGTTATGCATTATACTTTCGGCGTAGTTTGTCTTTTAAAGTGGTTTCTACCTATATTGCATTTGTTTTGTAAGTAAATGATAGAAAATCATTATGTGTTTGAATTATATTGAGGGGGGTCTCGTATGAAATTTTTTAGAAAATTAACTTTAATGTTGTGTAGTACAGCGTTTGTGATGGTTCTTTCGGCTGCGTCTTGTGACCGGGAGGATGAAATAAATCCGGATGTATCTAATGAGGGAGGGGAGATGCAGGAGTATCTTGTGACAGATGCCTATAATAAATGTCTTCCTATTGGAGATAGTTATGATATGATGAACGTTATGGATATGATACCGATGGATATTGCTTCTTTTTTCTTCCGATTTGATTCTTCAGATATTTTCTTTAAGATTATGAATAATCCTAGTCTTATGACTCAGCCGGTGTTGGATGAATCTGCAGCATGTATAGCGAGCATGATTAGAAGTGGTGTGCTGAAATTAGATAGTGATTTGCGCATAACTTTCAATGGCTATTGTGATATACGTGGTACAGGAGTCTATAATATTGCTTTAGGGTACAGGAGAGCAAATGCTGTGCGTGATTATTTGCATAGTGTAATAGTTGATGAGTTGATGAATTCTGATGCTTCTATGTCTATGGATGAAGGGGTTCAGAATTCTTATACAACGCTTTCTGATGTAGAGAAAATGGTGAGCGATTTGTTCTGTGTGAATTCATTCGGTAGTACTGAAGCTCAGGATACAACACTTGATTCTATTCGTGCAATGGATCGTAGAACTGATATTGCTGTTGTTCATGCTTCAATGTGTAACCAGTAGATCTTTACCGCATGCGTAGTATTTTGTTGAAATGTTGTGTATGTCTTATTTTTATAGTACCGGTCTCTGTTTATTCATATGACAGATCTGGTACTGTGGAGAGTCGTCTTACTAACTTAGAGCGTAAGGTTGATACTCTTTATAGAGACTTTCATATTGAAAGGGGTAAGGTGTCAGATTTGGATTTTATAGGAGAAAATGGAGTATATTCTGGGATCTCTCCAACTGAGGAATATGAGAAAGCTCTGACTACGTTAAGACAGCATGATAGTTGGCGTAGGGAAAAAGCAGAAATATTGTTTTTAAACTTTATACAGAAGTATCCTGATCATGAGCTTGTGACTGGGGCTAGATATTGGTTGGCTGAGATATATTGGGCAAGGGCTGTTTTCTTGGAGTCTGATGCCAAAAGATCCTTTTCTGCTATGTCTCAAGAGAAAGAGGATATACTAACCTTATCTCGGGCCAATTATAAAGCTGCAACAATAAATTATATTGATTGTTATAGGTCTGATATAACAGGTAAGAAATCTCAGGTTGCGTTATATAAGTTGTCTTTAGCTCTTCATAAGTTGGGCGATAACAAAAACTCATGTGCAGTGATTATGAAACTAGATACGAATTCCGATCTTCATAAATATTTAATTTCTGATGTCAAAAAACATAAAAGGAAAGTGTGTTAAAACAATATTGATTGTTTTGGATGGGTGGGGTATATCTGAAGAGCATGAAAATAATGCAATTAACCTTGCTAAAACACCTTTTGTTGATTATTTATACGATAATTACCCTTGTTCATTGTTACATGCTTCGGGTGAGTATGTAGGACTTCCTAAGAATCAAATGGGAAATTCTGAGGTTGGTCATCTGACTATGGGGATTGGTCGTATACCAGAAGGAGATCTGTTACGCGTCGACAGAGTTCTTGATAATCCAGAGAGATTGCGCGCTATTCTAGATAAATTTGATCATAATAGGCATATTCACATATTTGGTTTATTATCCGATGGTGGAGTACATTCTCATGCTGATCATATATATAGAATATATGATTACTGTAACCAGTATACTAATAAGAGACCATATATTCATATAGTGGCAGATGGTCGTGATACAGATCCTATGTCTATTAAGCGTTTTATTAAACCAAATTACAATTATGCGACAATTTCTGGTCGTTACTATGCGATGGATCGGGATGAGAATTGGGATAGAATATCAAGAAGTTATGGTGCAATAGTTTCTGCAACGAGTCGTAATATAAATGACTTGAATGCTTATATAGATGAACAATACGCTGAAGGTATTACCGACGAATTTTTAGAGCCATGTACAGTTCGAGATTATGCGGGGATGCAACCAGGAGATTTGTTTATATGTGCTAATTTTCGTCAGGATAGAGTTCGACAATTTATTAGTGAAATATTATCATTTTCTTATAATTGTGTTCAGAAGGTACCAGATGTTTGTTTTTTAGGGGTTAAGAGTTATTTTGATGATATAACATTACCGTCTATGTTAGATATAGAAAAATACTCCAATACATTAGGGGAAGTTATTTCCAGTGCTGGATTAAAACAATTAAGGATTGCTGAGACTGAGAAGCATCCTCATGTAACATTCTTTTTTAATGCGAAGAGAGAGCGACCATATATTGGGGAAGAGAGAATATTGGTTCCTTCTCCCAAGGTGGTAACATATGATCTATTACCGCATATGTCTGCTAATATGGTTACAAAGAAAGTTGTTGAAAATATTAGTACACAGAAATTTGATTTCATATTATTAAATTTTGCTAATGCAGATATGGTGGGACATACAGGGAATTTATCTGCTACTATACAAGCTATACAGTGTCTTGATTCATGTTTGCAGAGCATCTATCATGCTTCAAAAGAAAATGGATATTCAATTTGCTTAACTTCTGATCATGGAAATGCTGAGGAAATGTATGATCTTATAAGTCACATACCACGTACTTCGCATACGTTGAATAGAGTTCCTTTTTTCTTTATTGGGGGGATGAAGAAACAAGTTAATGTGTTGAATGGTTCTCTGATTGATGTTGCTCCTACAGTATTATCTTTACTAGGGGTATCTGTGCCAAGTTGTATGGTTGGTAAGTCATTATTAGAGTTCCATGGTATTGCTAATTAAATATATCAATTCTATTCCATTTACAAATAAGTAAGAGTATTCGAGAATGAGAATATATTTAGACTAACATTTAGTTTTCCTGTACATTCTGGCAGAATAATTGAATTATAGCCTTCAACAGTATAGGTCTCAGATTTAGACTAGATATCCTGTGGAAATTAAAATTGCCAAATCAAGTGATACTCAAAACTGTAATTTGCTTTTGGATTGGTTAATGGATATCGATATTATTAGGATTTGATTACTCGAATGATTATAAAATTCTTTGTATATTTCTAAGGTATGTACTTTGCTTCTTTTTCAGTGCTACAGTAACTTCATAGGAGGTTTAGTGAATATGCTCATTATTTGGAATGAACTTGCAATATGTATGCCAATAATCTGTCATCATAATCCCAGAACACATTTCTTTATTTTTACTTATAATCTCATGAAAATTCTCTGGATCCTATTGCAAAGTTCACGAAGCATGTCTCTTTTCTACATACTGCGGATCCAAGATCTTTGTCCAATATAGGTGTGCATTTCATGCATTTTTTTGGACTCTTGCTTAGAAAGCATCACATTGTTTTTATCTATTTCTCCAAAATATTTTATTCAGTTCAGTATTACTACATTACTGAAACCAAAAATCCTTCCAATATCCTTAAATCCTAAATACATTTCCAATGCCTTTCCTTTGATCGATGCTGATTCCTTTTTATTTATTATACTACAATAGCATTCTGGCAATAATATTTCTGTTTCCTATTATACACCTTTTTTTATCCTTTTTTCATAGCGTCATCTGTTATGCATGCCTATATTAGTTAATGTCTCCAACATTTGCGCCGTGAACAAAAGTAATAGATACAACAATATCATAAGCTTGTTCTGTTCACATAGGGATCAACGAAGGTATATTAAGGTGGAAGCAAAATCAATAAAAGCCCGAAAAGAGGACTTAGAGTTGTCGGAACGAGATAATATCCGTCTAAAGTGTTTGATTTTACTGAAGTAACGCTCTACTAAGTGTCTTTCTTTATAGATATATTTGTCATATTTATAATGTATTTTCCTGTTTTTACGCGGTGGAATAACGATTTTACATTTTTTACCATCTAAATACTCACGAAACCTCTGACTATCATAGCTTTTATCTGCAATGGCCTCTTTGATAGTCAAAGCCTCTGCCTTGATAATATCATTTCTATTTCCTCCAGTAATAGTAAATTTTAATGAAGTGCCTAATTCATCTACTATTTAGAAGTAATCCCCTCCTTTAGATATTCCTAAACCTTCTGCATTATTTCCATAATTTGATGCACAAGCGTATGCTCTTACTACAGCACTATCATTACTTCTTGTAAATCTGCCATATATTCCATCTTTCTAAACAGACTTGCCTATATACCTTTGGCTTTCCATCTACTAAAACGTTGATAACCCCATTTTCCATATACTTTTCAAAAATCTCCATTGATATTCCCCTCTCAATATATAAGTATGCTCCCTCTAGTCGTAAATTACCTGACTTTCTAATCCATTTTATTCCATTCAACTTTCTGGCAATAAATTGCCATTCTCTTGATTTTGGTGATAATCTGTCACAGGGAGTTTGCTTTTTATATGTAATAATTTCATTATCCCTTTTTTATATTCCTACTTTATCACTTAAAACTTTCTTTTCCTTATGTAAACAGAACCTAGCAAATGTTTATATCTTGCATTTGAAAATAAATGATTTACTAATTGACTATCATGAGTTGACTAGGAATTAAAAATTGACTTTAACATGAATCTTTTCAGTTCATCCACCTGCTGATCTTCCAATATCTTCAGATGCCTTTGGCAAGACACTTGCATTTTGATGTATTTTGACTATGATGAATCAAGCATATGTAATTCTTGATTTCCACCTTTTTTTAATTTATATTATCTAGATGTCTTTCTTAGACCAAGTGTTATATCTATCATATACCGTCCTTGGGTAAATCCTGACGCTCGGAAAATCTAGCATACTGCTTCCAGGAATACATGATTTCCTCTCTTCGGAAGCAATGCTTTTAATTTGTTCCAACACTTATCATTTATTACCATTTGTCCCTAGTATATCTTGATAGTAATGATAACATTTTCTTTCAGATTAGCTAATTAGGGTTGCCTAATCCATATGATCTTTTCATGAGAAATGAATATCTATGAATAATAATGTTTAGTCGTAAGACTAACTATGGGATTGTTTGGTGGTGTGATGATTACTATTTTGTGTCTTTTGGATGGAGTCAGGTTTTGTATTTGCACCTATTTTCTTGATCAACTTTCTATCTTTATAGAAAAATTAGATGATATTTGAGAAACTTCTTATAAGATTTTATGCTTTATTTGTTATGTTTTTTATTGTTAGAGCATGTGAATATGCTCCTATGATTGAAGTGGAGTATAATTTCTGTTTGCCATAGACTTATATATTATATTCTACAAGGCAAAACTCAATATATTTGTTTTTCTATTCAACTTCTTTCTTCATTTTACAGATGATGTTCATGTAAGAGATAAATTTCTGAAAGAGTTCCGTGTATTAGCATCATATTATGCAGAATTATTGAAGAAGAATAATCAATCATTTATATATTTATTTACAAAATTGATAACTTTTATTTTTCTTGCAGTGAGTCAAACTTTTATTTAAGATATCATAAACAGTTTCCTAAAAACACTATGTATAGCTGATATCTTATGTATGTTTTGGTCTACAAATACGGGGATTGTTTTGAGGATAATTTTTTCGTCATTATTGGATATAGAGAAAACAATTATATCTGCTACCTTATCACCATTTTTAATAGGAGCGATTAATGGAGTGTGATGGTCAATCTCTACGTTGATGGATTTAAAACTATTTTTAGGAAGTAATACCAAGATATCACAAGGTGCTATAACAACGAAAGATTTTTTTGTCCCATCATTTATTGGTATCTCAGCTATTACATCTCCCTTGGAATACAAATTTTTCTCCGTATATTGGTAGAACGCAACTCTGAAGGATCTTAACGCGTCATCGAATCTTGCTTTTGATGTGGAAAGTCCATTATTTACTATGAATACTCTTCGGTTATCTTGTATTGCTGTTGTTGCAATACCAAAACCTCCTCTATCGGTTGCTCCTGTTTTGATACCATCAATTCCCATTTCAGAATTTAGCAAGTGATTTGAATTTGGTTGAGTGACATCATTAAAGGTAAATTTTGGCAGTGTAAATATTTTATGATACTCTGGATATTTTAGGAAAATTTCACGAGATATTTTTAAGATATCCCGTGTGGACATATAATGATTATCTTCTGGCCAACCAGATGGATTGACAAAATGAGACTGTTTTAACCCTATAGACAGAGCTAATGCATTCATTTCTTTTACAAACTCCTCCACAGAACCACTGATTCCTTCTGCTAATGCAATACTTGCATCATTTCCTGATACGACTATTACACCGGTGATTAGATCTTCTATTGATACTTGTTGTCCTTCTTTAAGGAACATAGATGATCCTTTTTTTGACCAAGCTCGATTGCTGACTGTGACTTGATCACTCAAAGATATTTCTCCTTTTCCGATTTTATCAAATGCGACTAGTAGAGTCATGATTTTGGTCATGGATGAAGGAAAGATTCTTGTATCAGCATTTTCTTCGGAAATGACTGTTTGAGTGTTTTCATCAAAGATAATTTTAGAATACTTTTTTTCTATATTCGCGAAAACATACTGACCCGGTACTATTACTGCTAGGAAGATATAAAATGTTATTAATTTCATCACAAATAGCAAGAAAATGACTTGATGAAATCTTATCACGATTCATTGACGATGTCACGGAAATTACGTATTGTTACATTTCATTGTTATGATGAGCAATGCTTAGTATGAGATGTTCTATAATCAGTTAGAATTTACCACGATTTGTTTTGGAGCAAACTCTAACTAATATAAAAACTCAATTATTAAATTTTCTCTCTGAGATGTTGATGTTGTGTCGCAACGGATTCTTGGAGATAAGATGTGGGATCAGAGTCAATGGTTTGTTTTGTCGATGCAAGGATTTGTTTGTATGAGCTAATATTTTTTTTGTGCTCTTGTTCTGCTTCGCGCATCTGATTTTTTAGGACTTTTTGTTTTTCTTCTTGATCATTACACGCTTTTATGTTTTGCATGGTATGGTGTTGCAATTTATTTAATTCTTTTTGCTGGTCTTGTATCGTGCGATCCTGTTCCTGTACTCGTAGATGTAACTGTTTTTCTTGTGATTGTAGTTGTTGCAATTCTGACTCTAATTTCTTTATGTCTTGCGTGGTTTTTTGATTTAAATTCATTAGATCTTGGTGTTTTTGTAATAATTTCTCCGTGTCCTGGTTTTCTGTCAATGATGATATTTGTGTTTCGTAGGATTGTATCTTTTGATCTAATTTCTTGAGGGTTTTAATTTGTTTATTGTGATTTTTTGTGTTTTTATCTCTTGATTCTTGCGAGAGGAGTGATTGTTCTGATTGTGTCCTTTTTATATATTGATTAAGATTATCTAAGATCTTCTGTTGTTGAGAGATTTCTATGGCTTGATCGGCAGAATATGCATTATTAAGATTATTGAGCTTATGCTCTGCTAATATAACGTCTTTATATAAGCGATATATCTTATCTGGACTCTTGATTTGATACCAGTGGCTGAGTCGTTGCTCAGGACATGTTTCTGAATTCGTATGACTAGCGATATTATTGTGCCATTCTTGTAGTATATGATCATCTATTTCTTTTTGGTTATCATACAATCTTTCTACTTCAGATAAGAATTTTGCAAAATCAAAAATTTTATCATTATAAGCAGAGAGAAACGCTCGGAAACAACAAGCTATAAAGGGTATTTTGTTTCCTCGTTCTAATACATCAATTGAGATACATATTGTATTATCTTGTGGATTTAGAGCGATATATTGTGAGAAATAGTTATATAAAGTGAATGCTGGGAACTTGTATTTTGTTCTAAGAGCAAGTAATAACATACCATCACCTGAGTAATGGTAAACAGGTTGGGTCTCCTTTTTGGTGATGAACGAAAGGATTGCATAACAATATGTAAAGATTACGTCATTATCTTTATGCCTGAGTTTCGTTTGTGATTCAGGAATCTTAATGGATGTATAGGCATTTTTTAGGTAGGTTATGAGTTTTGTTTTATCATAAGATTGTGCTTTTGTGTTAATTATATCTGCAAAAGTGTATAACAGGGAAAGCAATAACGTATCTGATGAAGTATGATTTGTGGATATTGGTTCTTGAACATACACCGAAATACCTGATTTTATTTCGTTTACTTTAATTTCTGGGAATCCAGAATAAAAATTTTTGTGTTTATAGTGCTTTAACATCTTAATTACTGCTAACATGGTATATATTTCTCTACTACGATCTATATCATGATTATGGATGGATGAATCTTCTAGAATCTGTGGTTGCATATCATATCTCTTCGTAATATCGATAAGTAAGGAAGTACAGAGATACGTTAATGGGTTTATATTCACATATGCCGGTGTCATGGAACATATCCTTTTGTCTGAGTTATATGTGATGTTATGGAAAGAAGACAAAAAGTATAATATAATCTTGTCAGGTATTTTATCCTGGGTAAGTTGTGTTGCACAATCAAGGTATGAAGAATTTGGATTGATTTGCATGTTATAGAGATCGTGCATATAATAATATAAGAATTTTGCTACTACGATATCAAAGATATCGAGAGTATCTGTTGTATTTGTCGATGATATGTAGAATAAAATGTAACTATATTTGATGATTTTTTTATATATTTTATGGTTTGTGTCATGATTAGTTTCTGATATTTTGCATAATTGATCATGTGCTTCGAGTATTTTATTGGTCATAAATACACAGATATAGCGGTTGTATAAAATATCCGGATCATTAGGATTAAAGGATTTAAGTGAAATTTTTTTATAAATATACTGGAATATGAGATTAGAACAAGGGATACCTGTACCGTCCTGAAAAGACGGGTTATCACTATTTTGAGTATTTTTGATGTTATGATGAAATTGTGTAACGTTCAAGGATATGTTGATAATGTTTTTGGGGTTGGAGAGGGGTTGTCTACTTCTATATAAACTCTGTAAAGTGCTCAAGAAAGTGTGAAGAAGGGGGTAATAAGTATGATATGGGGCTTTTGCTAGGCATATCTCATTCTTGTCAACTATTGCGGTAGAGTAACTACACAATATCTGTTGTAGGAGGTTTATGAGGTTTTGTAAGTAGAGTATAGTTCCATCAGTATTTATTCTCTCAGGATTTATAGCAAATAAAGATAAATATATGGATATTTTTACGAAATCTTTGCATAAATAATCAGGATATTCGTCTGTTGCATTGTTTTGTTGATTAAATATTTCGATGACCTGCATTACTAGCATGTGCTCTGTTACAATGAGATCGAATATTGATCCACGAATTTGAGGGTTGGCAATTTGGGTAAATGGTTCTTTGGTAATAACTTGATTGTGCTGGTTCTTTATCGAACTCAATAGTGCTGTCTTCTTGAGATGCTTATTTATGATGTCATATACATTTTTTAATACCTCCAAATCATTTTGTGAGACAGAGCCGGTTCGTACGGTAATAAAGTAAGTGAGCATTAATGTTGCATGTTGTTGCCATAATTGCTTTACTGGTTGAGGAAATTGTTCCCATATATTTTTACATATAGAATATATATTTAATGACACTTGCTTATATTCTTTGAAGGTTTCAGGAGATGGAATTGAGTTTATTAGATATCTCTGGTGATCGGAGTATACGTCGTCGTCGTCGTAGAGGCAGATCTCAGAACGATCTTGTTGATTTTCCTGTGTTTTGTTGGGCAATTCTTTAGCCTCTTCTTGTAGATTGTTAGGCAATTTTTTAGCCTCTTCTTGTAGCTTGCTAGACAATTTTTTAGCCTCTTCTTGTAGATTGTTAGGCAATTTTTTAGCCTCTTCTTGTAGCAATTTATTTCCCTGTCTTTTCTGACGCGATTTTCTAACCTGTTGTTTTCTGTGATTGTTGTCTACAAGCTTTTGGTTAGCCTCTTGTTGGGTTTGCAGATCCTTTGTAACTTCTGGAACAACAGTGTGTTTTATCCAGTTTTGATATTCTGGATCTTTTTTTGTGACATGTTCTAGTATGAGTCTTGGTACATATTGTGGTATGTTGGTTGTTAAGGATTCGCTTGTTGATGGTACGCATGATACTGGTGTTGTTTTTTCTGGAACATTATATGTTCCAGATTGTTTTGGTTTGGTCAATTTTGACGCTTTTTTTCTTCTTCCCATTTTTTTTGACTTAATGTGTGATAATTAAAATATTTATATACTATTAGAATTTAGTGATGTATCACTAAACATTTTATAGAACGTAATAATATATTCCATAATTATATACGATAATCTAATTAATTAAAATAATATGTATTTTTATAATTTTCTCTTTGTATCTTGAAAATAAAGATATATATTGCAAGCTACTTTTTTGTTTATTCCAGGGATTTTTTGCAAAGCATCACAAGATTGTTCGGATATTTCATCTATAGAACTAAAATGATATAGTAACCTTTTGGCTAATGTTTTGCCGATTCCTTCGATTTGTTCTAATATGGATTGTGTGAAGTGTTTATTGTGTTTCTTTCTATGAGAAGTAATTGCAAATCTATGACTTTCATCCCTGATTCTTTGTAGAAAGAAGAGTAGTTTATCTTGTTTTTGTAGTTTTACACTTGAGCCATCATCTAAGTATAAAGTTTCGTTTCCCTGATTACGATTTGTTCCTTTAGCAATACATGCAAATCGTATTCCTTGTAATAGATTTAATCCGATATGTATATGACCAGGACCGCCATCTAAGAATATGACATCAGGCTTTGTATCAGTTTTTTTCATTCTTCTGGTTAGAACTTCAGACATCATGGAATAATCATTTCCTTTATGTAAAGGGGCAAGGTTGAACTTTCGATATAATTTTTTGTTAAAACCATTGGTGTCTACTACAATCATTACACCGATAGCATGTATTGCATGGTGGTGGCTGTTGTCATACACTTCGATTTTTTCTGGCATGTATGGAAGTTTTAGTAATGCTTGTATCTGTAAAAGATAGTCTATATGAAACTTTTCCTTACGTAGTCGAACCATCAGATTATCACGTGCAGTATTACAAGCAATATTGACCATTTTATTATTTAGGTCATATATTAGTGGATTTTTATTGGGTAATATACTTTGCAAAGCCTCGATAGAAGTTTGTGAGATAGGGTATGATATATATATACATTCATTAAAATGTTGTCGTTGTAAGTAGAACTGTAATAAGAACTGATCCATAACATGATTCTTATCGTATGTATTGTCAAAAAAGTACTGATAATTAGATACTTTATCCATTTCAGAGATAATTACGTGTATACAGCATCTATTCTCTGAGAAATAGTGTCCTATAAAATGACCTTTATTTTCTATGTTGAGTATATTATGTATCTTTAACAGGGAACGTATACGATCTCTGATTAATCCAGCACGTTCATAATTTCGTTTTTTGCTTGCTGTATACATTTCTTCCCACAAAGACTTCTCAACTGATTTTAAATCTCCTTTAAGAACTCGTAAGGCTCTATTGATTGAGAAATTATACTCTTGTTCAGAAATATATCCTACACAGGGCGCACTACAGCGTTTTATTTCATATTCCATACAGGGACGGGTGCGTGATTGAAAGAAAGGATCTGCACATGATCTGATCAGGAAAGTTTCTTGTAAGGTTCTGATGATATTTCTAACATCTGTATTACTTGTGAATGGCCCAAAACAATGTTTAGGATGTTTATCGGTCTGCCTGCCTTGGTATATTCTGGGAAACATATGGTGATTTTTTCCGATAAATATATGAGGGAATGATTTATCATCCTTGAGTAGAACATTATACCGTGGTTGGTACTGGCGAATGATTTTTGCTTCCAAAATTAAAGCTTCTATGTGATTGCTAGTGATTATGTATTGAATTTTATGAACCTGAGAGATCATGTTATATGCTTTGGGGTTGTTTATGTGTTGTAGAACTCTAGATTTAATGTTTTTAGACATGCCAACATAAATGATTTTTTTTTTACAATCAATCATTTTATACACACCTGGTTTCATTGGTAAGTAGTTAATATCCATAATAATTTGTAAGGTTATCAATCAATATTTACACTCGAGTACTTTTGTATAATTCTTTGTAATTGTACATTATTCTCATGCTGTATATTGTATAGACTATTTATGATTTTACATACTCTTTTGATATAAATACTTGTATTAACAATATTGAGATCATGATTTGTTCTTATACGTAGGAATGTACGAACTTTTTCATTGCTTTGTTGCACAGCACGGTTGATGTTTTTATTATACATATTGAATCTATCCGCATTAAGAAATAGATCTTGTTGAGAGAGTAATACCATATCTTTAAAATGTAGAACAATATCTTTTGCGCATCTTATTATGATCAGGTTATTGAATACTTCTTGAATATTTCCAGTGTTATTTTGTGCGGTATTATGTATTCTGTTACAATAATTGACTAAAGATCTTATTCTCAAATGTTCTTGTTCATCTATCAGGTTGATGCGATGTTTTGCATGTTTTGTGTTGTTTAGGAGATCAAGATATATATTAAGAGAGAAAAGGTGAGGAATTACATGTGGTGGAAATATGTCAAAACTATCAAGTAATATATTAGGATTTAATAAAAATCTACGAATTGTATCATGTTCCAATTTCACTCGTAAAATGGGTATTTTTTCGATTATACGGCGTAAAGCATTTGTTTTGGATAACGCATCATCTATAATCCTGCTGTTGTTATGGTCTTGAATATACTGTTTTAAAGAATTATTTCTTACTGATGCACGATGAATTGAATTGTCGGTTTTATCATTTATTAAGTATATTTCAGAATAATAGTTGATTATGGTACTTATCATATCGCAAGATGTTTGAGGTGGTACGTTCAAATAGCAAGGATCATAAGGAATATTCTTTTGTAGTAACATAAGTTTTACCAGAACATGTTGGATGAAACTCTCTAATATTGACTCTTTATCTTGTGATGAGTACAAGGGTTGTTTATGAGGGGTGAATTTCCATATAGGTATCTTACTGTTATACAAACCTTGTATGTGTTGAGGGGTCACATATGTGTTTTCAGTATTATATTCTTTCATATTGTAAGATAAGTAATTTATTATTTCAGGAATATGTTAAGTGAAATCTGATGGGCAGTTGCCCAGACCAGATAGTATTTGTTATTAGCATTATATGTCATTAATGCATAATATATGTTAATAGATGTGCCAATTAAGTATAATACTAGGTACCGAAAAAAGAATTGTGTTTTTGATTGCAAACTGTGAACATGTAGTTGTATGAGGTTTTTATTTAGGCAACTTCAGTTTTAAAGCTAGCAGTATGCTAATAAAAGTGATACCAGTAAGAGACATCCTGGCAGTTTTATCAAAGCGAGTGCTACGAAATTTTTTGATCTTTTGAAAGAAATGTTTACTGTATTACGTGATTTATAAACATCAGTATTATGAGTTGTTGTTTATAAACAGTTAGTTTTGTCAGAAAATATTTACATTTTATCATTTGAAAATCGATGGGTAACTATCATGAACTTGACCAGGGCTTAAGAGCTGTCCTGGAGGGTTAACTTTGATTTTACAGCTCCTGCTGATCTACTTTCAGATTTAATTCACTATGCATAGCATCTTGATACACTTTCACTATAGACGCATCGTGTAATTCTTGGTCTCCATTTTTTTTAATTCTGCTAATCCAAATATCCTGTCTTAGACCAATTGTTATATCAGTTATATATCGTCTTTCAATTATCATATCCCTTCGGTAAATTTCTCCATGGCACACCAGTTCTGATACTCTAACATAACCCTTTTAGGAATGATTAGGCACAATGCCTAATCTAGTATTCAAATAGTGCGATGAAATGTTGTAGTTGGTTTGGATTTTAGGAATCTCCTTATTGTTGATTTTGAAAATTATATTCTTGTAGGCTTATTTATGATATTAATAGGGAGAGTGATGAAGATTGAGATATTTTGCGAATAGATATCATTTATTTTGTGCCAACATTCAGTAATTAATTTGATAGAGCACAATACTGTCAGTTAACAAGAAAGATGTATATTGGGTGGAATTATATATTTATATTAGAATTTATTCTTATTTTTCTTGAATGAATATCATGAATATACTATGATATACAGCATGAATATTTTTAATACTAATAATTTATGAAGAAACATATAAACGTTCAACAGAACATTGAGCTACAATATATGGGAAGTGCAGAAGCATCATCTTCAAGAGATGATTATGAGGAATCCAGACTATTGAGTATTGTAGATGTTCCCCATACTAGTAATATAGCATCTAGGACTGAGCAGGGGTCTACATCGGTACAAAGTGAACCGGGAGGGTGTGACAGTAAGTCAATCAAAAAAACTGTGATATGTGTGATTTCTTGCATGTCTGTTTTTGGATTAGCTGCATTGGTAGGAGGTTTATTAGGTTATGATGAGGGGAAACGGAAAGGTTTAACAGAGGCTAATGATGTCGATGGGACAGGACAAGTTTATACCCCTTCTTGGGTGCCGTCTTATTCTCCGCCTACGGATATGTATTCGGTTCTTGATGACGATACTACCACTATACAAGGCAATAGTACTGTTTTTAGGAAAATAGACGATTATTTTACGCTACCATATGTTTCTATGTGCGAGATCAATCCTAATGTGTTAATTAATATGATACCGAAATCATATGATATTCAAGGGTTTTTTAGCACATTGACTAAGATAGAACAAGGTTTTAAAAAAGCGACTAACTTTGCGGATAAAGCACAATATCTTGCAAAATGCAAACATGCATCAATATTAATGTTGCAGAGGTTACAAGAGGAGGAATTATATTCCAATTTTGAAGGGAATTCTGTAGATGAAGATATAGAATCTGAATGGGGTCATGGAAATGAAGCTATAAAATATATAGAGAACGCTATGGAGAAAACTGATGCGAGAGCATTAGAAGTTTCTAAAGAATTGACAACCCAAGAAATGTGGGAAAAAGTGGATTTCTCATCTAAATTAAAGGATTTCTTGTCTAAGCGAGTAGATTTTGTCAAAGAGGCTGGAAATACATTGTACAACTTGTTTACTCAGGCTAATAATGCTCAGGGGATCTGGTATCAGATGGCCGTGATAAGGACTTATACAGAGGCAGTAGCACAAGTATCAGATAGGATTAATGATGTTAGTGAGGGTATACAGAATCCCAATTCTTCTTTTGTTGTGGATGTGACAGAATTGGATAGAATAGTAGGACAAGGTATTTTTGGACCTCTATTATGTCGAAGTGATGGTATGACTATAGAAAGTTGGAAAAAAATATTGGGTCTTGGAGATGATAATCATATACAAGGCAATGCTAACGAGTCTAGTGGTGATGAGGTAAATGCAAAGCATGGTACGTTTTTTCAGAATGTTTGTGGGACGTTGTTTGAGATGATAACCAACAAGTTACATAGTATATGGAGGGTGCAACCTGAGATTAATAGAAATGGTTTACTATATGATATAAATCATGCAACCTTGTTTGTCAGCATACACACTAATTCTTACAAAGACAAGAGGGGGCGGTTTACACGAAAGACTTTGAAGGTACTGAAAAGAGATCTGAAGAATGTATTGGAGATTTTTCAAGGTTCTGTTGGTTCTTCTAAAGTGACAGAGCAGATGGATAACTTACAGTATTTATATGAAACAGAGCTTCAGCAGGAGATGGATATTGCTAAGCAGGATGATATATCTAAGATTGTTCATATCATAAAGAACGCCGTGCAAGGAACAATGGATGCTATTGAGGAATATCAGGAGGTATCTCAAGAGTTTAATGAGCAACAGAAAGCCAATGCTGAATATGGGTTTACATCAAAGTCAACAAAAGCTTGGATAAAGGATCTTGCTAAGGCAGTAGAGTTCGACGCTGAACAAAATTGTGGTTCGTCCAATGCTACTCAAAATATAGGTTGGTTCGATAAAGAGTGGTATAACTATGTAGAGAAAGTTCGAAATCAATCTACAACACAATACGGAAGAACTTTTTTGGAAAAGTTTGATGAACGAGCTACTCTTGCTCGCATTACAGGTAAAAGAACAGATGTAGGTGGAGCGTCTCCTGTTGACCAACCAGTATCATCTATGACGCATGTATGTTCTCCAGGGACTTTTCTTGATAGTGTGTGTTTTAGTAATCCAGAATGTCAAGCTCTTGATAGCGCGAATATGTTAATAAAGATAGGGCGGTAATCAGCTCGCCATTGTTCGTGAAGATGTATATAGCACCTTCTCAGGTGGTAAGGTGCTAAAATATTTATAGAAACATTTAAATCAGTTAAAAGTCTAGTGTGGATGATGTACCATGACCCAGAGTGTATGATAGTGGGTAAAATTAATCATTTTCTCGATTCAGTACTGCATTAAGTCGTATAGACTGTTCCCAGGGATCAAAATTATTTAGTTGAATGTTGTATTTTAATTGAGGAATACACATGAATTGTAAAAAAATGAGAATAAAAAGGATGTAACATAAAATAACTTTATCTAAATTCTTATTGTTTTAGTTTGTATTATTTTCTGATTCTTGTTATTGTCTTTTTAGATACTTTATGATAAGCACTCATCTGTAAATTGGATGATTTTCAATTAATTGCTTTGGATATTGGTGTTGTTAACAATAATTTTAGGAATTATGTTGTTTATTTAAAAATATATATAACTTATAGCATTTAGAAGTAGTAATATCTCGGTAGATTAATGGTAGTGAGGATTTTATATTTACAAGATATGAATATAGAATAATAAAGAAATATATTATGTATCTTAACTCTCTTTATAGATTGTGTTACATTGTAGTAGTGTATTGAGTGTAAAATGTTTGATATCAGTATTTTTTACATTAAATGTATGTCATAATTAAGCCGAGAACATTGAAATTATTATCGAAATGGTATAAAGTTATCTTTTGTGTTAAGGGGCTAGTTTAACAGGGTAATCTTGATATCAATGCCATAATACTATTATGTTGTTTATGTATTAGAAAAATTATTATTTATGAATGATACAAAAGATTTAGAAGATAAGGAAATAGTTGATCAACGGGAGTATGTAAAATCTAAAAATAGTGCGGTTCGGGGTTATTATAATCATCAGAGTTTCAAGAATGGTTATGGGCAACCTACCAATAATAATAAGTATGGACCTGTTTATCAGCAAAAATTGCATGACTTATATTATAAGTGCATTGGTCCAGGAGCAGAGGATCAGCAGGATATATATATCACGTCTGAAGGAGATGTGGTTCTTATGTCCTATCAGTTAGTCTCTAAGACTCTTTACTGGGATTCTGTGAAACAAAAATTGACTTATTATAGCAAATCCAAGAATCAGGATAAGAATATGAAGTTTCCTTTTGCGGCTCTTCAGGCAAATTGTGATAATGGTGGTGAGCAAGATGTATTGAGTATTATTAACAATATGTCGTTAGAACAGAACTCTATTTTTGTAGCTTTTAAGAAGCACTTGAATGCTTTGTTTTACTCGAGTGTGTTAAATCCTGATATATCACAAAGACAAGATATTATCATATTAGAGGATCAGATTATTTTGTTGTCCTATCAATTGGTATGTAAGACTTTGAAATGGAACGAGAAAAGACAACGGTTTGTACGTGCAACCAGTAAAAAGCATCGCAATACCTCTTCAAGTGTTGAACAGGGAATTGAAGAAGAATATGATGAGGATACAGAGTTATTGGTGGACTGATGATGCGAAATGTTTTCGTCATTACTGGGCCTACAGCATCGGGAAAGTCTGGTGTTGTACAACAGATATATGAGGAATATCCTTTTGTAAAGGTTGTTAATGCTGATTCAAAACAGGTTTATCGAGAATTACCTATTATTACTGCTCAACCCGAGAATAGACGTGATTACTCCCTGTATTCCTGTTGTAGTGTGGCGGATGAATACTCAGTAATGCATTGGGTAGAATCGGTTAGACAGTTATGCTCAAATATTGAGGATAGGACGCCATTGTTAATTGTTGGTGGTTCTTGTATGTATATTCATACGTTGATCAAGGGTATTAGCAATATACCTGTTGTCTCGGATATGTCCAAGAAAACTGCATCCGATATGGTGGATGAATGTGATCGGAAGAGCTTGTTTCAAAATATGTGTGCTCAGTACTCTGGGTTTTGTAAAGTGGATTACTTGAATACTTACACTTTTAAGAAAAATATATCTGCTTATTTGGAGTATGGTCAAACATATATAGAGTTAATTTCAAAATCTCCAAGAAATGTAGTTCTGGAGAATGCTAATTTGGTATTGTATGCATTGTTACCTGATAGAAGTGACTTGTATCAGGCAATTAATCAACGTACGGAGGCAATAATACAGGATGAGGCAATTTCAGAAGTGCAAAATATACAACATCTTCAGCTCTCAAGAAGTGCACATGGGTGTATAGGGTTGAAAGAAATCACAAACTATCTAAATGACCGTTGTTCTTTTTCACATATGGTGAATGAGATACAACAAAATACCCGTAACTATGCAAAGAGACAAATGACATGGATACGCAATAATCTTAATGATAATATATTCACGAAATGTAGTTCACTAGTAGAGAGATTACATCGGGATATTGGGAAATATGATTTTTTCCGTATTCCAGAATAAGTTAGTTGTTACGTATTTGGGTTCATATTTAAGAATGTATTGGATTTGTCTATTGTGAGTTTCTGTTTTGATATCGTTAATATTCTTACCTGAGAATATGAATTACGATTTTTTAGATAAAATACTTCAGTTTACTTCAGCAGGAAATATGCAAGATTGACTCTTATGTTTTATTTGTTATTTTAGTTTTGTTGATAGGGTAAGATATAGTAATTTTGATGATCAAGGAGAAAATCATGAAATGTTGATATATTTACTCATGTCCTGTAGGGGTTTAATTGACTAAATATAGTTTATATGTTAATATTTTATTGATTGTAACAAATAAACAATCAGGATATAAGAATTAACAATTTTTGGGTAGAAAGGTTATGTTTATGAGTGAAGAGGCTCGCATGGGTGAGGCGAGAATGATGAGGGAAGAAGAACGACTTGAACAGGAAGGTATGCGACGACGTGCACAGGAAGGTATGCGACGACGTGCACAGGAGGCAGTAGCACAGGAACTAGGAGAAAGAGTAATAGAGCAGATAGTCAGGATGAGCGAAAGAAATAAGCCTACTCGTGGTGTGTAGTCTGGTTTTACTTTAATAGATCTCCTGTGAGATTATGGTGATAAAACAGAGATACTACTATGGGAGTTTATCTAGAAACCATGATTTAGATTGACAATACTGGCAATGATATTGAATTTGAGATTATATCTCTTCCTCTTGTTACGATATTTATGTGAAAGGATATTCAAAGTCTTAAGATTACGAATAACATGTTCAACCTTAATACGAGTTTTTGCAAGCAAGGTATTATGATCTTTTGCTGTAGAAGTGATCTTTTATGATATTTATCAATCCCTTGATAGCCAGAGTCTACCAATGCTTTAGATTCTGAAGGCGGAAATTCCTGTTGCTTAAATATCTTAAAGTCATGTACTGAACCAGGATAGGATTTAGAGATCTGCACAATACGACCCTTGTCGTTCACTCTGATCTCTGTTTTGATAGTATGAGACTTCTTCTTTTCCGAATAGTATGTTTTCTGTTTCTTTTTAGGACGTTCAATCGCTTGTTCAGTAGCATCTATAATCAGCATTTCTGTATATTCCTTAGATAATTTTTTGCTTTTGGTGATACGTAGAAGACTAGCTACAATAGGTGCTAGTTTTCTAATGAATTTGCAGACTTGTGAAGATCAAATGAACATCCTATAAATTCCTGTGTAACATAACTACGGTAGTATAATGACAATAACATATCTTCTGAACTTAACTATCCTATTGAATTTATTTATTATACCAAATAGTATAAAAACCCCCATGATTTCTTACAATCCTTCTTAGCTTCATCATGCTATTCATATGTTGATATTATTCTCATATACTTTTTTTTCTGCAATTTCACAGGAGGTCTAATGTCTACTTATTGCACAGAGCATATTAATAAAATAAATATATTTATACATTATTTTATTAACGTTAAATTACAAAGTTACACATATGTCAGATAACAAAACACCAGATACACAAACTAATGATCTAAACGATGGAGGTAAACAAATGACAGATCAAAAAAGGCCAGCTACACAACAGATAGATAAAAAAATGCCAGATACACAACAGATAGATAAAAAAATGCCAGATACACAAAATAATGATCTAAATGATGGCGGTGAACAAATGACAGATGAACAACAGAATAAGAAGGAAAGTAGAAGTTTTGGGGAAAGAATTAAAGATCATCTTAAGGATGCTGTTGGAAACCACATGGGACAGGATCAACAAGCAAAAACAGCGGAGGATCAATCTCAGGAGGAAGAGCAAACTTTCAGGGAAAGAGTTGCAGATCATCTCAAGGAAGCGGTTAAAGATCACATCCAGGATGCAATAAAGAGAAGAAAATAATATTAAAAACTGAGGGTATAATTAGGTAGTCTAGTTTTACTTTAATGTATTAGGTTAATAGAGATGAATTTTATTAGTATATTTATTGCATATGAGTAGTGATGTTATGTATATATTTTTCTTTCTTATATCATAATATTTTCTGACTTGTTGGTTTTATTATGTTCCTCTTTTACTATTTTCTGGTGGCTATTTGTTGAATTATGTTGTATTCAAATTTGTTTACATCACTATTTCATTTGTACAGATATTTAGTATGAGAGGGCACTGTATTAGCACTATATGGATTTGAAAAAGATAAATGTTACGGAAGATTTATTAAAAAAGAGGGATATGAGCGTTGTGGAATGTATATGGGAATAGGCATTTTGCAAAAAAAATTGTAAAATAGATACTATTTCCTTTCATTTTGGAATCTCATATATATACTGGGTCATCTTACATAGCACTTAGGGAGATCACTCCATGGTAGTTCCGTTCTTAATACATATATTCTTGTTACATATAATATTGCATAGAATACTTGATAATGACTAATGATCGGTGGTCGTCTTTTCCAGATGTAACTCTTTTCGATGATTGGCAATATCATTTCACAAATTTTTCAATTGGGTATGATCTTCTATCTATCATTTCTTATATGTTATTTGTGACATGCTTTCTAAACTAAGTTCACACCTTTGTTAACGGTGCCTATTAGATCGTGTGAAAATTATTTTTTAAATCTATATTTACAGGATTTTTTATTACAAGTGATTAAAGTAGGTAGTTATATTCTCTGTTTTTTGTGATTCATTCGGAGTGTTGTGTTTGTTTTTATGGCGAAGCTGACCAAAAGAACTCAATATTTATTTGTAAATTTATTTATAAATATGTACTACGGTTTTTAATTGTTGCTTGCGCTGGGATTGTAATATGCTGTTACGTTAGTATGGAGAAACTAAGTTCGAGACAATTGTGGTACGACATTATTGATTATAAAAAACAACATTGTTAGAATTAAGAGAATAAAATAGTATCTTATTCAATTTTAAGTTATGGCGGTTCCTAAAAGAAAAACTACTCCTATGAAAAGAGGACAAAGAAATTCTCATTCGAAATCGGGATTAAAGCAAGCAGTATATGAATCAACTACTGGAGATATTACTTTACCTGGTAGATTATCTGTCAATTTATATTATAAGGGGAAGAGTTATGCTCGTAATAATAATTAAACCTATCTGGTGTTAAGAGGTGAAAAATAAAATCGTAATTGCAGTAGATGTCATGGGGGGAGATAAGTCTCCTGGTGTTGTGATCGAAGGAATAGAATTGTTTCAAAAACAGCATAAAGTTGCAAATTTGTATTTTAAGCTGTTTGGTAAAAAATCCGAGATTGAAAGTCGTGTGGAAGGTAGATTTGCGAAAGCAAATATTGAGTATGAGATTATCGATGCTCCTAATGTCGTATTACCTGATGATAAACCATCATTAGTCATTAGGAATAAGAAGGATTCTAGTATGTATATGGCGGTAGTGGCAATAAAGAATGGCGAAGCAGATGCTATGGTTTCAGGAGGTAATACTGGAGCGTTAATGGTTGTGTCTAGATTTGTATTGGGAATGTTAGCAAATATTAATAGACCGGCTGCGATAACAGTCTTGCCTAAGATTGAAGGACAGTTTGCTATTCTGGATTTGGGAGCGAATACAGAGTGTAGCTCAGAATTTTTGGTACAGTTTTCTATCATGGGAACAGCTTTTGCTAGGGCGGTAATGATGGTCGATAATCCATCAGTTGCTTTGCTTAATATTGGTTCTGAAACAAATAAGGGGAAGGATAGTTTGAAAGAAGCGTTCATCTCTCTTTCTCAGAATAGAGATATGATTAACTTTGATGGATATATCGAACCAGATAGTTTGATTCACTCATCTATTGATGTTGTTGTTACAGATGGGTTTACTGGTAATATATTGTTAAAGTCAGCAGAGGGAGTATTTGATATGCTCAAAGACACGATTCGTAAGGCACTGAAATCATATTTCTTTCCTATCAGTTCTCTTATATCGAAGTATAGAATATCAAAGGAAATGTCTCGTTTTGATCCAGCATTGCGTAATGGCGCAATTTTAATTGGGTTGAATGGTATAGTTGTCAAAAGTCATGGTAAATCAGATGCCCGTTTTTTTGCAAATGCTATCAAAGTGGCTTATTATGCTGTGCATAATGATATTAATAGCCATATTGTCAATTCAACAGAGGAAATAATATAATGCCTAATTCTATTCCCATTGCTATTGGGTCTTTTTTGCCAGAGAACACAATCAATAATGATTATTTTTCTGGGTTTTTGGATACGTCTGACGAATGGATTACGCAAAGAACAGGTATTAAGCAAAGACAGTATGTTACAGGTGGAATGAAAACATCAGATATGTGCATACGTGCTGCACAGGTAGCCTTAGAATCAATTAACTTTGATCCTAGAAGGATAGATGCTGTAATTGTTGCTACTTCGACGGCAGATTCTCTTTTTCCTGGTTGCAGTCATATTACTCAGAAAAGCATCAATGCTTGCAATGCTTTTGCCTTTGATATGCAAGTTGCTTGTTCTGGTTTTATATATGCTATATCTGTTGCAGATCAGTATATTAAAACAGGTTATATAAAACATGCTCTTATAATAGGTGCAGATAGTATGTCTAAAATTCTTAACTACCAAGATAGAACAACATGTACTTTATTTGGAGATGGAGCAGGAGCGATATTATTATCTAATATTGATGATGAAGATCAAGGTATTATTTCTACATCTGTCTTTTCGAATGGAGAGTTGAGTGGTATATTATCCACGAAAGGAGGACTCTTTTCTGAAGAAAAGAGCTACATATGTATGGAAGGCCGTAAGGTATTTGAATGTGCTATTAATTATGTTTCAGAGACAATTGTTAACACATTTAAAGAGCATAATGTCAGTTATGATCATCTTCCTTGGATTGTGGTGCATCAGGCTAATAAGCGTATTATTGATGCAATTGCATTGAAGACGAATATACCGAAGTCAAAATTTCTTGTTACAGTAGATAAGCATGCGAATACATCTGCCGCATCTATTCCTTTGGCTTTAGACTACTATATTGCAAGAGGGGATATCTCATCAGATAATTCTATATTAACAGTTGGTTTTGGAGCAGGCTTCACATGGGGGGCTGTATTGATAAAAAATTCATTATTTGGGAATCAGAATTCTTAAAGTACTTGTGATATCCTATACAAGTTCTGTGTTCAGGAGGATGACTATGTTATTTGTTCCTGAGTGGTTCGATGATAATTTTATTGATCTAATGTAAAAATGAGATAGGTTTCTGATGGATTAATTATGTTATTATTTTCCAGAAGACTGTTGTTAGAGTAGGGTTTAGGTAATATCCCTAAAGTTTTAGAGTTAGTGATATGCTAAAAAAGTAATAAGGTATATTCTAGGTTCTGTTGACATATATCAACGTAGATATATTAAGGTAGAGGCAAAGTCAATAAAGGCCTGATAAGAGGATTAGTCTTATCAAAACGAAAAAACACCCGTATAAAATGCTTAAGTCTACCGAAAAAACATTCAATTGAATGTCTTTCTATATAGATATGCTTCTCATATTCATACTGAACTTTTCTATTTCTACGAGGAGGAATAACTATTTTACATTGTTTATCATCTAAATGATCACGAAATTTCTTACTATCATATCCTTTATCTCCGATCACTGTTGTAGATTTAATGTCTTCTTTCAAAGCTTCTGCTTTTATAATATCATTACGATTTTCTCCAATAATAATAAACTTCAAGGGATTTCCCAATGTATCTACTAAGGCATATATCTTGGAAGTAAATCATCCTTTAGATCTTCCTAAGCCTTCTTTCTTTGCCATACCCTGTTGCACACGCATGTGCTCTAACTATAGTACTGTCTATCATTACTTCTTGAAAATCCCCCGCACGCAACACTTTTAAACAGTTTTATTCATCTTCCTTTATTCTTTCACCTTATAAATCATCTATATACTGTCTCCTATCTACCATAAACTTCTGGCAACAATATCTCCACTGAGATCCTCCTTTCAATATGAAATATACCCCCTTCTATAAATAGACGTATTTTCTCAGGGTTTTTATATGCTTTTCTTTTCTGTTGCTCGATAAATTGCCATGCTCTGTCTTCTAGGTGATGATATTTTGTCATAGGGAATATTATAATCTGTTATCACTGCATTTTATCTTTTAATACCTTCTTAGGGCTATTTGTTATTTCCTTATGTCAACAGAACCTAGAAGTTTTGTCAAAGCAAATAGCAATGTCGCTAAATCTTTTTATCTTTTGAAAGAAACGTTCTACTATATTACGTGATTTATAAAGATTAGTATTATGAATAATTTTGCGCAAACGGTTAATTTTCCAGGAATTACTGCTTCAAGAGTGCTACTTTTTAACTTATCTCTCAGTAAATTAGTACCATAATTTCTCTCTGCTAGAAAATGTAACCAATGAAAATTTGGGATATTATGGGATCTTATATAAGAAGTTTCAAAAAAAATAAGATATTCTCTATAGAACAGAAGGATAAATTAATATAGAACATGGAAGATTATATGGAATATTGTACTGTAACTCTACACTAGCGTCCAAAGGCATAAAAGGAAAGAATGATAGATTATTTCTGTCAAAATCAATTGCCTGTAAACAATTAATTATGATACTAATATTTATATTTTTTTCAAAAGATAAAAAGATTTAGCGACATTGCTATTTGCTTTGATAAAAATTTTAAATAGTAAAATCATCATAAATGTATATTATAGTGTATAATTGCAATATATTTTATTATTAAGTCATATATTCATTATGCTATCTTTAAAAGGTTTGTTTGAATTATTAGGATTTCAAGAACAACAATATAATGCTGTAGGACGTATTTTTCATTTCATGAGTTGTAGAGGGCAATACGATCAAGCAAAATTAACACCGGACGATCTTGACGAGTTTCTGGAGTCTCGTCTTGCAGATGATACTAAAATGGGAGGTGTAGTTGCTTTTATCAATATTGTACAGAAGATGAGATATGATCTTCGAGGATGCGGTGAACGACAAGAGATGAAAGATGTTAAGTTGCCTTATGAAGGTTTTAATAAAGATGTTGAGGAGTATGGAATATTGGATGCAATCGAACCTAATAAAACAAGTAATACGAGATATGTGATATTTGGTTGTGCAGAGGTTGGATTGAGAAAAAGAATGAATTTCATAAAAGGGGTTTTAGAGGAAAATAAGAACGTCATTTGCTTAGCTGGAGATAGAGCTCTATGGGCTGATTATACAGGGAGTGATGAGCAATTATATATTCATGGGGAATCATCAACTTTTAACTTGATTGAAAAGCTGAATCCAAGGCACAATATTGAAGATATAAAGAAGCAGATCAATACTTATTGTGATAAGAATAAGCAGGAGATTATTAATGGTAAATTAAAGATTACGAAAGTAAGAGAAGAGATTATAAAAATGAATTCTACGATTAAATGGCCTACTGAATCAGATTTAGCAAGATATTTAGCTCATGAGATACTTGGTATTGATGATGTTCGAGTAGTGGAAGGAGAGAAGGATCCAGCAATAAATAGACCAACAACTGATACTACAGTGGTAGCATTATACAAGTATGATGCAAAACACAATTATACGGGTTATTCTTGTTTTGTCTCAAATGCTCCTCATATTTGCAAACAGAATGTTAGTGTGAAAAAATATTATCCTAAGAGTGATACGTGCGGTTCTGGAGTTGATTTGGATACAATGCAAAAGAGTTCGTCTATATTGGAAGCTATATGTGGACATTTGTTTGAAGCAGGAGAATCCTTAAGGCAGAAGAATGTAGAAATTATGCAACAGAACTCTAACGTTGGGTTACACTTAACTAATGCAAGTGGGGAAGCAGTATCTTTAATACCTGAAGGAAGAGGGTAAAGAATCTTATATCATATTATAGTGTACATCAGTAGTATAGTAATATGCCGGTTCGTATCCATGTGATGATATATATTTTATAGAGCATATTTTTGCCAATTATACTCTATTATTTTTGAAACAAATAAGCAAAATTATAAGTTTTATGTCAAATTATGTGCTTGATACAGATATCAAACGCATATTTGGTTGTAAATTATCTAATATTTCAGGATATGAGTTTTCTACGGTCATCAAAGAGATATTGGAGGATCAGTATAAAAGAAGTATGATCGGTTGCTTTTTAGAAAGTTAGATGGTCTAGCAGAGGTATGTAAGTTAGAGAGAATGTATAATGAAATAATGAAATTATCAATAATCTAAGACAGGAGACTGACTGGCGGAAATTATGGGAGTTACACGTAGAAACTAATTGTACAGGTATAGTGATTTGCAAGATTATTATGTATTTTTTCAAGTAGTATATTGAACAGTAACGTTATTCTGCATACAGGATCTATCTGGAATAGTCAGTGTATGTACATATCTGTCAGGAGAATGTATTGTTTTTATACAAGACCATGAGTAAAGGTTTGGAGCAATAGATACACGTTATGTTAAGTATGATATTTCGTAATAGGATCAAAGGTATGATTTACACACATACTG
This sequence comes from Candidatus Xenolissoclinum pacificiensis L6, assembly GCA_000512675.1. Taxonomy (GTDB): domain Bacteria; phylum Pseudomonadota; class Alphaproteobacteria; order Rickettsiales; family Anaplasmataceae; genus Xenolissoclinum; species Xenolissoclinum pacificum. The sequence continues at coordinate 33,363 of AXCJ01000009.1, read as the reverse complement.
ATTACCACTCTGGTATAATAATGTAAGAATTAATATGTTTGTGATTATTTATCTTTTTGCAAGAAAATAATGGATGAACTCTGTTTATTATAATTTACTGAATATTAGACCTCCTGTAAAATTACCGTATCAGTTAGTCAGAGCAAAAGCATATAAATAATTTTATAAATATTACGGTTATTGAAGTAAAGAAACCCTAATGATATCGATGTTTATTAACTAATAGAGAGCAAGTTAAAGTTTTTCGCATCACCTTATTTGGCGTATTACAAATATTTATAGATGATGCAAGAGGATGTTTGTTACTCAAAATCTTCTAATATAGTGTCTTTTAGGCCTGTTGTTAGAAATTTGTTGACATTTTCTAAATAATTGTGTGACTGTTGTGATTGTAATTTATCATCAGATGGATTTAAGGAATACTCTATTAACTCTTTTTGTACTTCATTTGGTAATTTGATGAACTCGCTATATATTTTTTCCAGAATTGTTTGTGTCTCAGAAGGTAAATTCATTTTAACAAGATTGAGATTATGTAAGTGTTTCTGCATTTTTTTTGATCGTTTGGATAACGGCATTTGTGATGCAAGCAGAGTGTCTGCTCGATTTTTCGCGATTTTTTTCTCATCCTTATTATACAAAGAATAATTATGATATATACTTAACAATTCTTCACAATCTTCCTTAGACATCTTAGAATAGTATTGCTTACACGTTGTTTCAATATATGATACAAAGGATTTAGCGTATGCGTTATCTATGATGCCAAAGAGCAGTATGCATGTAAGCACTATGCGGTAAAATATTAGAGAGGAAAATATACTATATTTTATAGGAAACATTTAATGCACCAATCTAGTCGGTGTCAGGTTAAAATACGTTTGTTAATAAAAGATAAATTGTGATTATATGAAAACATCTCATATGTTAATCGATCTATTGTCTGTTAATCAAGCTCAGAAGGAAATTACGGTTAACGAAGCATTTTTACGTTTTGATAGTTTATTAAACACAGGAGCGGAAAATTTCATTAGTAATTTACCAGATGATCCTTTAAACGGGACGTTATATATTGTTCATGCAATAATAGAAGATACAGCCGATGTATTATTACATGGTATGGAAAAATCTATAGTATATTATGTTAGTGGTAAAGGGTGGAACTTTATACAACCTAGGGAAGGATGTATGTTATGGGTCATTCAGGAAAAAGGACTATATGTGTTTCATGACTCGTCTTGGGTGGTATTGTTAAAAGTATAATGATACTCTATTTCTACTGATCTAATTTCTGGTATATTTGTTTTTTCTATATGAATTCTCATATAACAGTTATGTAACAAATGTTCTATTATATTAGGCCACTCTATTATTGTTATAGCATTGCTATTGATACAGTCAAATAGACCTATCTCTACTATTTCATCAGGATGTTTGATTCTATAAAGATCTGCATGGTGAATAGAGATAAAATCCGTATAATAGCTGTGTAGTAAATTAAAGGTTGGACTTTGTATTGTTTCTGTGCTTTTTGTTAATGAGTGAATCAATGTTCTAGCAATTATTGTTTTGCCACTACCAACTGTACCATATAGCAATATTAAGCTGTTCTTTGGTATATCATATGATAAATCTATTATTGTATTTTTTAATTTTTCTTCTGTACAGGTAATCTTCATATGACATCCATTCTAATTATTCTATTCTGATCGTAACACCCAATTTCCTTAATAGATATTTGTTGGTCTTGTATATGAAACAATATTGTTTGATTCGAATACTTTTGGATTATATTTTCAATATTATATGGGGGCGTATCATGAGCACATTTTAATGATTTTTGTAAGATTGTAAAGTAATCATCATCATTTGATATATCAGTATAGGTGCTTAATAGTGATATATTATTGGTAAATATATTGTTTTTAAATAATATCTTTCCATGTTCTATATTTATAATAGCACATCCATGTTGTAGATTATTGATAAGAGAATATAACGATTGTATTACATCATAGTTGATTCTTTTGCTCTTGATAGTTTGTGTGACATCATGAGCGTATGTTAATCGGTAATTATCAACTATCATGACGTTTAAGTTTATTGTATAATTCTGATTATTGGCAATAATTTTTGTATTGATAGATTTAGCTTTATCAGCATTTTGATTTTCATGTAAGATTTTTTGTTCTATAATTCTGGTATGAGCATTTTTTTGGGAGAGATGGTTAACATATGCTTTGTTAGCGTATATTTTCGATAAATTGTGTTTATTTCGGAGACATACATAATAGGGTATGTTATCTAGTATAGTTTCATAGTTTTTAATTTGTAATTTAAGTAATTCATTGTTGCGTGCTTCTTCGTGGATGATATAGTATATCTTGGAGACATCATGGAATCTTAGTAGCATTGAATCTGCCTCTTGATTATCATTAATATGTATAAATCCATAACACATATAAGTTCTTGAATGTTTTGTGTTAAGTGTGATCGCAAAATGTTTTTCTTTTTTTTCAATTATATTTTTTTGTAATACTTCTGCATTCAGGAAAGAAGATAAAAAATCTTTTAATGATGAACAAGAGCGTTCATCTACGTGTAGATGAAATATTTCTTTTTTATTTCTCAAGTCTTGGTAGTAGAATAAGTTTTCATATCTTTCCAGATGATATATGGTGTTTTTCTTCTGAGCATTGTTTTTGAATATATAATACATCAGATAAATAACTAACAAAATATTGCATAATAGTAATGGTATTGACAATAACATAATATCCGGAAAAATTGCTAGCTTAATAATTCTACAGTGACCTATAAAATATGTTGTCTATAAATAGTTTTTTAATAAGTATCTGCATGAAACGTTAATAGAATATTAATGAGAAATGTTGTATCATTTTAAATGGGATAGTACACTGTTGTGACAAAAATTTTTTCTTGTAGTTATGCATAATTTAGAGTTTATTACTAATAATACTGAATGGTTTATCAATTGTATGAAAAGACGTGGAGTAGAAGAGGGGGTGACGTATAAACTACTTATGTTGAATCAGGTACGTAGACAAAAGATTTATGCGCTTGAAAAAAAACGTCAAGAGAAAAATACAATTATCAAGAATATAGCAAGTTTGAAGGATCGTAAAAATTCCAGTGCATTTCAAGAGATGGTTATGATGACCAAGGATCTTGATCAAAGCATTAAATCTTTGGAATATATCAAGGAAAATGATGATATTCAAGACATTTTAGCATCATTACCAAACATTGTTAGTGATAAAACACCAAGTGGTTGTGGTGAAATGGATAATATTATAGATAAAGTTGTCGGTGAGAAGAAAGATTTTTTATATGATGTCAAAAGTCATGACTCTATAGGAATGTCTCTTAATATGATGGATTTTCAGGTTGCTACTAGTATATCTTCTGCTAGATTTGTTGTGTTGAAAGGTGTATTAGCTAAGTTGGAAAGGGCACTCATTCAGTTTATGCTGGATGTTGCATCTGCATCGGGTTATTTGGAATACTCGGTACCGTTTATGGTAAATGATCAATCGTTATTTAATACTGGTCAATTTCCTAAATTTAAGGAAGATATATTTAGGTCTTCTAATAATTTGAATTTAATTCCAACAGGGGAAGTCCCATTGATTAATGTACATCAGAATAAGATTTTTGCTTATGATGCATTGCCATTGCGTATGGTGGCAGTTACTCCTTGCTTTAGAAGAGAAGCTGGTAGTGGTGGAAAGGATACTAAAGGAATGTTGCGACAACATCAGTTTACAAAAATAGAATTAGCTGTCATTTCAGATCAAGATAACTCGTATACAATTCTGGAAGAAATGGTATCATTGGCTGAAAGTATACTAGAGATGCTCGATTTACCTTATAGAAGAGTCATATTATGTGATGCTGATTTGGGTTTTTCCTCTGCTTTTACATACGATATTGAAGTCTGGATCCCTTCTCAGAGAAGATATCGAGAAATTTCCAGTTGTTCTAATTGTGCAGATTTTCAAGCTAGACGTATGAAAACATTTTATAAGCAAGATAATAAAAAAAGATTGGTACATACTTTAAATGCTTCTGCTCTGGCTGTTGGCAGATTAATAGTTGCTATATTAGAGAATTACCAAAATTCTGATGGTAGTGTCAGTGTACCGGATAAGTTACTTGATTATTTGGGTGGGGTAAAGGTGATCTCTAAGATAGAGGAGTGAATGCAATATTTATAACAACTGGTGACGCAAAGTTTGTGGAATACAATTGGGTTTGGTCGGTGCTATTGGAATAATTAGAATGTTATACTTTACCGATCGGCATGCTTAAAGACATTCCAAAGCTCTGTAAGGAGAAAGGCATGGAAAATATAAGCTTGTTGTAACTTGTTGTTGGTGCAACAACATCCCCATTTTCATCTACAGAAGGAGAGAGATATGCATAGTTATCAAAGTCATTGGTGATCTGTATATCTGAGAATGCTGTTAAATATCTAAAGAAAGTATCAACTCTTATACCCTTTGTCACATGAAAGCTTAATCCTAATAATCCTTGTGCTGACAAAGAGGCATTGGAAGATTTATTGACGATTATCGCGGATGTGCCAGCACCTAACGCAAAGAAAGGATGAATTGTTCTCCTTGTTGGGAGATTATAACGCAAATTTAGCATAACATTATAGTTTCCTATCGATTGCAATGAAAAATGTACAGACTCTGGCTGTTGTATTGTAGTAATATTTTCGGGTATTCTACCAAGAGAGATTCCAGTACTATTTTGAGATACAGAGGTACCGATATATTCCATCAGAAGCTCTACAGACATAGGAAAAGTGTCTTGTTTGATTCCTATTATACCTGAATATCCAAGTCCCACCTCAGTTTCTAGAACATAAGGATCACCAGTTAAAGCATTGGTAAGATCGCCGGTATAGACATTTTGATTAATCTCTCTGAGTTGGATGGTATCAGTTTGCAGATAAGAAGCCTGACCTCCTATACCCAGGTACCAGTATGCATGAGAATTGAACGATAACAACACACACAGCATGAAAAGTATAAAAGACATGAATTTGTTCATATGAGACAACGTACAATATACAATAAATTCTAATATATTTTGGCAGGTTTAGCAAATCATCAGTTCTCAAAAAGATCAAAATAATATTTTCATTCCTAACTCCAAACCTACGGATGTAGTTGGAATTTCAATATCCAAGCTTATTGGAACAACGATTGATGAATTAGGCAATGTTACATTTGAGATGTTATTGACATTTTGGAATGTCATATCCATGGGGTAATCAAAGGTAAGACTTGAGAAAATACGCAAGTTATGTGTGATTGTATATTCTAGACCAAGGGATCCAGACAGCATAAAGGAATTCAATATTTGATTTAATGTGGCGGTTTTCGAAAAACCAATTCCGGCACCCAATATTGGCGAGAAGCTACCTAGAGTGCTAACTATATATTTGGCATTCAAGATATACTGGTTCACTATTATATCGTTGATCTGCAACTTGTAACTCTCACGGTCATTCATAAAATAGATTTCAGTACTATCTGTATCTATTCCAATATATTTCTGTGCAAATTTAAGTTCCAAGATATAGTTATTCTTTGATTGATAACCTATGGACATTGCAAATGAATGGCCTAAGTCATAATCTACCCTCGATGATAGATTATAACTAGGAGAGACATTGACTCCGCTATCAGGGGCATATACGTAGGATGGCGTATATGATATGCTAGTAAACATCATGCTTTCTTTCCAATCATCTGGGGAAATGGTAAATTCCGCTGAGAAAACATTCATTGGCAAAAGTGAGTAAGTGCTTAGACACAATGCCACTATAGTTTTGGGGAAAAACTTCATAGGTAAAAAGATTAGTCAATTAATAAACACTGGATATCTTGTTAAATTAGGGAGTCATATGTTATCTTAATGGACGTGTATATTGATGAGTATCGCAGACGTCATCATGAGCCCACCTACAGTAATAAATATATATGTTTATGCAATTTGCACTTTCAATTATAAAGAATTATCTGAAATTACACAAGACATTATCTGTTACAGAATTGGAGAGTGCATTGAATAATATAGGGTTTGAAGTGGAAGGTATATCTAATAGTTACCCTGATTTGGTATATGCAAAGATTCTGAGTATACAAAAACATTCAAATGCAGATACATTGAACTTGTGTGTAGTATTTGATGGAAGGGATGAGTTGCAAGTTGTTTGTGGTGCTAATAATTTATATGTTGGTATGCAAACAGTCTTAGCAAGGATTGGAAGTGAAATTCCATCAGGGATGAGGGTGAAGAAGAGTAAAATCAGGTCCGTTGTAAGCTATGGTATGATGTGTTCTGAAAAAGAATTGGGGTTGAGTACTAATCATGAAGGCATCATAGACATAAAACATTCGTGTGTTTATGGTGAGGAATTTTTTGATCCAGTTTTTAAACTTGCTATTACGCCAAATAGAGGAGACTGTCTTGGTGTTCTTGGTTTAGCGCGTGAGTTACACGCTTTTGGGTTAGGGGATTTGAAGCCGATAGATATTCCAGAATATACCCCAAGATTTGATAATCCAGTTGTGGTGACTGTAGATTCTAATATATTGTGTGAGTATTTCTCTGGATGTTCTATAAAGAACGTAGATATGTCTTTGATAACACCTGAATATATAACAGAGTATCTAACAAAAATAGGAGTGAAAAGTATTAATATTATTGTGGATATTTTAAATTATCTTACTTCCCAGTACAATCAACCTTTACATGCCTATGATCTTCAAACCATTTCAGATATACACGTTTATAAATCAATGTCAAATCATTCCTTCCGGGGATTGGATGAACAGGATTACATTTTATCTTCTGATACTGTGGTAGTGGGAAATAAATCTGAAGTATATTGTGTGGCTGGAGGACTTGGGAGTTATGATACAAGATGCTCTCAGAAGACAAAGGATATTTTTGTGGAAGCTGCAGTTTTTAATAGTCATTCTGTATATAGAATGAGAAAGGATGTAGGGATAAATACAGATAGCTCTTACAGATTTGAAAGAAAAGTTGATCGTGCTTTCACAAAAAATGTACTCAAAATGGCTATCGGATTGATAACTAAATATATGCCTGATGCACAGGTATCTAATATTGTAGAAACGTATGCTGATTCATATCAACCTAGTATTATGGATTTGCCTGATTATAAGTATATTTCTGATATTTTAGGTGTTGAAGTTCCTAAATCTACCGTTGATAATATTCTTGATAGATTGGGGTTTATATATAAGCAGGATCGTATGGTGATACCGTCTTGGAGGAATGATATTGAAGGAATGCCAGATATTGTAGAAGAGATCATGCGTATATACGGAGTAGATAAAATTCCAGAAATACCATTATCGATACATAATGGTATTGTGAAAATTCCCGATATTAAGAACTACATATCGGATTTTTTGGTCTCTACAGGATATTATGAGATCTTGACATGGTCATTTATTAATCACAAAAATTGTAAATACTTTATATCTTGTGATGATATATCCGTTGTGAGTAACCCTATCAAGAATAGAAATATTTTAAGACCTTCAATGATTTTTGGTTTCTTGGAGAATATTGAGGAAAATAAGAAACGTGAATATGAGCAAATAAATTTTTTTGAGTTTGGGAAAGTTTTTTCAAAGACATATGAGATGGATTGTTTATGTGTTGCAAGGTATGGTTCTTCTGTAGGAAGAAATATTTTTGAAACGGGTTGTAGTGTTGATTTTTTTCATGTTAAGGCGTCTCTGGAAAGGGTCTTATCTCTATATAACGTTTCCGGATATTCTATGGAATACGATGATATTCCAAATTATTTTCATCCTTCTAGATCCTGTAAAATTGTATATCGAAAGCAAGTGATTGCCTATATTGGTGAGGTGCATCCTATGTTGTCTGGGATATCAGTTGTCTTTTTTGAGCTCTATCTGGAAAGATTACCGGTTTCTGGAAGGCACTCTCTATCAACTTTTCATATTAACAAGTACCCTCCCGTGTTTAGGGATTTTTGTTTCGTATTTGCTGATCCTAATCTGCGCTATTGTAATATATCTGAGATTTGTGATGATGTGATCAAGAATCACGATTTTGTTTGTGAGGTAAAACTATTTGATCGATTCATATTGGATTGTGGATTATCATTTGCTATGGAGATTAAGATGTATAGTAAGTTGCGCACATTAAATAGTACAGAAATAGATAATTTATCTGAGGAGTTAATTAATAGTATGAAAGATAAGCTTGGTGGTATATTGCGTAGAGATCTTGAGGGATAAATGAGATTAGTTGGTGAAAAACACGTTGCTCTTCTTATAAGATCAAGGAAGAATAAGGATATATTTTGGGCTTGTATTGCTGGATTATCTCTTGCTGTGCCTTTTATGTTTTTTATCTGGGTTGCTGTTGTTTCTGTGAACAAATCTATGATTGCATTAACAAAAACCAAAATAGTTGTAAATTGTGAGATTGATCACAATCATTTGAATGATAAGGGACATGTTATGGAAAAAATTACGCAATGTATGCAAGTATACGATCCTTCTATAGTTGTTGAAGATGTAAGAAATATATTTAGCTTATATCTTTTTCCTGAAGTACAACATTTTCTGCAATTAGGAGAAACTAATATGGAATTAACAGCAAGTTATAGTATTGCTCTTGGTTATCGGGATTTTTTATCATCGTTGTTGATTAATAAATCTTCTTGTGACTCTAATGATGATTATGTATACGAGAAATTGATAAGCTCATTATATGAACATAAGTGTATAAAACGAGTTCTGAATTATGACTTAATTAAAAATGGAGACTCTATAGAACCAGTATTTGCGGGTATTAGGTCTGCTATGCTTGGTAGTATGGCTATGTTATCAGTTTGCTTGTTATTTGCTGCTCCGATAGGTGTTCTGACAGCGATATATTTACAAGAGATACTGCCATGTAACTCTAAATTCAAGATGTTCCTGGAGTTAGGAATTAGTAATTTGGCGTCTACTCCTTCTATTATATTTGGAATTTTTGGTCTCTCGTTATATATTAATTATTTTGGTGTTGGTCGTGGTACTATACTTGTTGGAGCATTGACGTTATTGTTCGTAGTATTACCAACTGTAGTGATATCAACGCGTGAAGGATTAGCGGCAGTCCCATATACAATACGTGAAGCAGCTCTTGCGCTAGGAGCATCTAAATTGCAAGTTGTCTTTCATTTCTTGTTGCCTATGTCTATGAATAGTGTAATCAGTGGAATACTACTTGGTATGGCGAGAATTATAGGAGAGACAGCTCCACTAATACTCGTTGGAATGTCGGCGTTTGTTAGGGAATTTAATGTATTTTCAAATAATATTGTATTACCTGTACAGATATATAACTGGAGCCAAAGACCCGAAAGTTTTTTTATTGCATTGACACACATATTAATAATAATTTTAATTTTGGTCTTATTGGTGTTCAATATAATAGCAGATATTTTTAGGCGCAAAAGTAATACTTATTAGATATTTGATGAATTAAATGTTGTTATTTTTGATAATTATGGTATCCATTTTACAGTGTTTTTTATTTTATGAGGCCTATGTTGGAGATTGTTAAGGGTGGATTTTCAATAATTGATATGTTTGTAGGGGCTGATTGGGTCACAAAAACAGTTATTGTGAGTTTGAGTATTTTTTCCATTTTTTCTTGGGGTTTAGCCTTGAATAAGATTGTTTTTCTCAGAGCACAGATTCGAAAGGTTATATTTTTTGAAGGAGTATTTCTCAATGGAAACAAAAAGCGTTGTCTGAGTCTATTAGGTAGTAAGGAGAATAATCTGTTAGTTTCGGTATTTGCCAGTGGTTATAAGCAGATGCACGATATTAGTGCAAACCATAAGGAGTCGGCATTGCTTGCCTATGATAATAAGGATATTATTTTTAATACTATGCGTTTTAGGTTGTGTAAAGAGATTGATAAATTAGAAAAAGGGATAGATTGGTTGGCAACAATTGCCACTGTTTCGCCATTTATTGGGTTATTTGGAACTGTATGGGGAATAATGAATAGCTTTCATTCCATATCATCTACTACCAACGTTAATTTTTCAGTGATTGCACCAGGTATGTCTGAGGCGCTATTTGCCACCGCTTTAGGTTTATTTGTAGCAATTCCTGCGGTGATTTTTTATAATAAGATTTCTGTAATCATAGATAATGTATCTGAAAGAATGGACAAGTTCTTACCTAATCTTTTTTATCTATTACTTGGTTTAAAGAGTGAAGGGTAGTAGAAGGAGAAGCAAGGGGTTAATGTGTGTTATAAATGCTACTCCTTTTGTTGATGTATTATTGGTTCTTTTAATAATGTTTATGGTGGTTTCTCCTTTCTCAATGAGTACCATAGATGTTGATTTGCCTAAAGTAGAGGTGACTCCTTTGCAAGATATGATTCTTTCAGAGGAGATTGTTATTACTGTGACTAAAACTGGGATGATACATTTTCAAAATAAAGACATTAGTTTGAATGATTTGGTAATTGAGCTCTCGAAATACGATAATTCTCATAAAAAAGTTTTCCTTAGGGGTGATCAGGGAGTGAATTATGAGAGTGTAGTGCAAGTCATACATCATATTAGGAAATCAGGTATTTTAAAAGTTTCATTAGTTGTAGAAGAATTATGAGATATCAGGGGGGCTTTTTTCAGAATAAAAAGTTTTTGGTTTTGTTAAATGTGCTTGTTATATCTTGTGTTGTACGTCTAAAAAATATTAGAGATAGTGTTTCTATCTCTGGGATATTATGTAGGGTAAGGGATTTTTTTGTTCATGAAATTCCTGGTTTTTGCTTATTTATTCTAAATAATAAATATCTTAGTATATTATTATCTACTGTTTTTCATATTTTATGTCTATTAATAATTTCTATTCATATAGTGCATGTTAGATCTCTCGATTTTTCAAGTAGTTCTTCATATCTGATGACAACTGATATCGAGATTGGTGTTGTATCTAATTATTCTGTCCAGCAAGTTCCGGGGAAATATATGGATAATGTTCCGGAAAAGAAAAATAATTATTTTAATGACTCTTCAGAATATGATACCATTCATTCTACAACACCTGAAGTATTTACGGATCCATCAAAACCTTTAAGAATACCACAAGTTGGGGATTTTAATAAACTTGCAGTACGGAAAAAGGAACCCATTCGTGATCGTGCTCCTGCAAAAAAACCTGTTGGGCCTACTAGAAATATAACTGGAGTTTTGAAAACTATAGAATCGTTACAATCTAATGGTAAATATGCAGGTCATCATACAGATTATATGGGTAATCAATCAGATAAATTTGATGCTAATAAGGCTGTTGTTGCAAAGATTGTGGATAAAATCAAGGGGCAGTTTGCGAATTGCTGGATTGTGCCTATCGCAGCTAAGAACATTGAAGATATGTCAGTAACAATTCGTGTTAGATTTCGTCAAGATGGAACTATAGAGTACGTTAATGTTTTAGACCGAGAAAAGTACCGAAATAGTACTCATTATCAGGCTGTTGCTAATAGTGCAGTACAGGCAATATATAAATGTAGTCCATTACAGGGGTTGGATCGAAGATTGTACCACCAATGGCAACTTATGGATATGATATTTGATCCTCGATACATGTTATAGAGTATGATTAAGGACATACAATGTCAGATTAATACCGTTGCGTTATAGAAAAATATTATGCAGGATGGCATATCATACTGTCCAAGAGAAGGAGATGATTGAAGATTATTCTTTCTATTTTAGCTTAGTTTCATTTTTCTTTAATATATCATCAAGTAACAATTTATTCTCAAATTTTATGAGTTCATCAATCATATCATCAAGGTTGCCTTCTTTGATAAAAGAGTTAATCTTATATAACGTGAAGTTGATGCGATGATCTGTTATACGTCCTTGAGGAAAGTTATAAGTTCTGATTCTTTCTGATCTGTCACCTGATCCTACTTGTTGTTTTCGTATGGATGATCGTGATTTATTTAACTTGTTGCGTTCTATTTCGTATAGCCTGGCTCTCAGTACTTTTAACGCTTTAGATTTATTTTTATGTTGTGATTTTTCATCTTGTTGCGAGACTACAATACCAGTAGGTATATGTGTAATACGGACAGCACTATCTGTTGTATTTACAGACTGACCTCCTGGGCCACTTGACCTGAAGACATCAATACGTATATCTTTATCATTTATGTGTATATCAACATCTTTTGCTTCGGGTAATACAGCAACCGTTGCGGCAGAGGTATGTAATCTGCCAGAGGATTCAGTTTCAGGTACGCGTTGTACTCTGTGTACTCCCGATTCATACTTTAATTCTGTGAATACGTTTTGTCCTATAATTTCTACAATTGCTTCTTTAATGCCTCCAAGACCATTATAGGTAGTATTTAATACTTCAAACTTCCATTTGCGTTTTTCTGCATATTTTCTATACATATTGAAAAGATCATTTGCAAATAATGCAGCTTCATCTCCACCGGTAGTACCACGCACCTCTAATATAACACTCTTGTGAGTATGTTCTTGATTTTCAGGAGTAAGAGATAATAAAAATTTATCTCGATATTTACTCTCTTCTTGTAATAACTTTTGATATTCTGCGTCATATAGCTCTTGCATTTCTTCATCAGTATTATCAGAGATTTCTTGTTTAAGATTGCTGAGGTTATCACAGTTATGAATATATTTTTTAGCTAAATCAACAGTATTAGATGCATCAGAGATTTGTTTGGAAATTTCAATAAAACTTTCACTGCTTATATCATCTTCAGCTAGTTTTTGTTCTTGTAGCAAGCGATTTTCTATATATATTTTAGCAATAACGTACAATTTATTGTGATCATCCATAAATATTTAATATTAGTAGATTAGGAAGAGTTCAATATTATTTGATTGTACCACACATGAATAGACTCATAACCAATGTTGCCACTATGTATTATGCACGGAATACAACCACAGTAGAGCAAGATCTCAAACTGTTGAATACAATTTTACACGAAGCAGACTACTATATCAAATTATATGGTTATTCAGAAAGTACAACAACAGTGTTGCAGTTGCAATGTACTCTATATCTCGAATTATTAGATAAAGACTATAGGGTGGTAGAGATGGGCTCTGATGTATTAGATACGGGATACACTGAACATCATTTAGTAAATGAAGATATATTAGCAAATCGTATGTTGCTGATAGGGATTATGCACCTTGCAAATTTTACTGAAGATACATACTGGTGGTGTTATAATAAGATTTATTGAGGATTAATGTAATTTTATTCGTTTTATGTTAGACTCGTTTTAGCCTGGTCATGCTTTGATTATTTGTAAGCTTAAGATCGTAATCTTGATACCAGGGGACTGTCACTGCTCTTTCCCTACAAGCGATTGCTGTACATTGGGTATACGGTACCCACCTTTACAAAAATGGTTCATTAGTTTCAGGTCATCGGGTGTGTCTGGGTGAATGTTGGGGTTATTTATGCAGGATCGTAAAACAATTGTTATTTTAGGAGGTGGGGGGTTCATTGGTAGTTATCTTGTTGAATCTCTTGTTCAAAATGGTCATTTGGTCAAGGTGGTAGGACGCGATATAGAAAAGATGAAACAACTCAGGATGTGTGGATGCGTAGGTCAGGTTATTCTGCATTCTTGTAATATACTAGATCTTGAGCTCTTAACTGAGATCACTGTAGGTGCGGATGTAATTATTAATTTGGTTGGTATTCTTGATCAGCAAGATCAGAGATTTGATGATATCCACGTTAGAGGAGTAGAAAATGTAATATCTGTGGTTCGTAAAAATAGTATAAAATATGTGGTACATCTTTCGGCTTTTCTGGAGGATGGTAATAAAGCAAATTATGCAACTACTAAGCTTCAAGGAGAAAAGATTTTACGTACAATCTCTAAGCAGCTTCTGCTTGTGAGGCCATCAGTGGTATTTGGTAAACAAGATAATTTTTTGAATCTTTTTGGTAGGTTATTATCGATATTACCAATAATGCCAGTAATGAGGGTCTCAAAATATCGATTGCAACCATTATATGTGATGGATCTTGTTACGTTTATAACTAAGGCAATTGAATTATCCTATGTGGGTTGTTGTGATGCTGTAGGTCCTAAGTCGTACAGCATACTTGATATTTTATTACTTGTGAAGAAGACTATTCATAGTCGTGTTTATTTATTGCCTGTCCCGAATTCGCTGTATAAATTTTTTGCTTATTTTTGTCAGCACAAGATCTCAATTCCTTTTACTAAGATAATCACTGGTAATACGAGATATCTTAGTACTGTGGATCAGGTAATAACACTAGAGCATGATAACAGTAATGTTGTGGCTAATTCTGGGTTAAAGGGGTTTTTAAATAAGTTATATACATTAGAAGAGTTAGCAGAGGAAGTCTTGCGACCATATATCATTTCTTAGCATACAGGTTTGATCTCTGTTTTTTTATAGATACGGATAACTTTGTTTATGTGTTGTTCAGTTTGAAGCACAATGTTATTGTTAGCGTGTTTGGGTATTGACGAATTTGTCGTATCTGAATATTAATTCTTATGCAAAACAAGCTGAGTAAGATTATTGCGATTTATTATGGAGTTTGTTCAACAGTGAGTAATCATGATGTTTAGGAGGTGATTTGGTCTTGTAGACTATGTTAAGTCACATTAATGATCATCTCTAGACTATCTCAGATAAAATTAATCTGGGGGGTGAGACTGTTGTTTTCTATGTATATGTTTACGATACACAGTGATTTTCGATTAAGTTATTAATTATCTTCTGGTTTGTTCTTTGAGTTTTTATTACTGGAGGGTTTATGCAGAGATTGCTGTAGATGTTTGACTCCTGTTTTAAATAGTTGACAAGACCTAATCTTGACTTAATGCTTGTTATAATTGTTTTAAAAATGGTATTATCTGTATATAATTAGTCAGTATTGTATAAGTAACAAGTGTAGGATAAAAAAGTAAAAATTTACCACTTGTATTTGACTGTTGTTGTTTTTCCCGTTGTAGTCTTGTTGGCACAACTGTTTTTCTTTCTATTTTGTTGCAGGATTAGATGTTTTGTATAGTGTATTGCGTTTAAATCCGTCCTGTATGCTGTTTTGAGTGGAAATTCCTATCTGTTTATCGTCTACAGCAGTGACTAGTGCAAGTAATTAAGAGATATTGTTTTTGATTATATTTCGTAGTAGCATTGTACCGTTTTCTTGCAGAGATTTATGAGTACTTGTGACAATTTCATCTATTTTGGTCAGATCATT
Source organism: Candidatus Xenolissoclinum pacificiensis L6 (assembly GCA_000512675.1). Classification (GTDB taxonomy): domain Bacteria; phylum Pseudomonadota; class Alphaproteobacteria; order Rickettsiales; family Anaplasmataceae; genus Xenolissoclinum; species Xenolissoclinum pacificum. Next base: position 17,995 of record AXCJ01000009.1, on the reverse strand, counting down.
TACCATATTTTGAATTTTTTCAGTATGTTTGGATCAGATGGAAGATCTGTTTCTGAGAGTAATGATTTGCGTTGTATAATTGACATAATGTTTTCTAGAATTAGTTGAGGATAATGATCATTGCCTGAAATCGACAATATGTGAGTTTCGATATTTACTGAATTTCATCTTTTGATATCGTATTGTTTGCATATTTTCATGAAAAGAGAGGTTGTATAGAGTGTCTATCTGCTCTCTTTGTGAGGAGAAAGTCTTGAGTTTTTGTTGTGATGAAGGTTTTTGTACTGTCTGATTATTATTTGTGTGTACAGAGTGTTCTTTTTTGAATATAGTTTATAATGTAGAAACGTTTTCTTTTTTACTGAGATTTAGTATATTGTATTGTGTGTCAGTTTGATTTTGATCTAAATTCTCAGTTATTAGTCTTGTGATTATTTCATGATTTTGCTTTATAGATCGAGTAATTGGTTCAACAATATGAGGCATCTTGGTATTTATTTCAGTAGATATGATTGTGCGCTTTTTTTGTTGTACTTTTGGAGGCTAATTGGTCAAGATGACCTGATCATAAGCTTGGTCTAATAGAGAGATTGAGTTGTATTGTTCTTCCAGTGTTCTGTATACTGTTTTGCTATTGTATGTTGGAGTTGGCGATTGGTATCTATTGCATTTATTTCTTTCATTGCTAGCTTTAGCTGAGCATATAATTTGTTTACTATAGATATTTTCACAGTATTTTTGAACTTTTTGTGTGAGGCAAAAACGAATTTTAATAATTGATCTAGTGATAGTTTTTTTTGCAAAAGAACGTTTTGTTAATTGTATCATGGTTCATTGAATGATTTAATATATGTTGGTGAGATTGTTATAGATCTATGTATGTTTATGTATTTGAGGAGGCAGGTGGGTATGTATTAATAGTTTTCTCAAATTGTTTGCAATTAGCTTATAATAATCTGTTCGTTGCTGAATATTTTGACAGGAAGAAGTCATTCTTTTTTGTGTTGGTGTATTTTGTATTAGCACGGTGATATTTATCACAGATTGAGTAAGCTATTTCTTATCTATATTTTGATTTTGTGCTGTACGGTTAACACATTTTTGCAATAAATTTTTCAGACCAGGATTGTAATTGAGAGCATCCATGCTTCTTTGTGATAGTAGGGTTTTTTTTGTATTTTCATATAGGATTGGTTCATGTGTAGCGCATGCAGGTGACGCTGTAGTTGTTAAACTTGTTGCAGGTGATGCTGTCGTTAAATTTGCAGGTGGTGTGTTATTAGATTGAGCAAGCTGTGAATTTTTCTGATCTATATTTCTTGTTGTAAGGTTAAGATCTTTGTTCGGGTCTAAATCTGGATATTTTTGCCATAATCTTTCCAGACGTGCACCGGAAGGAAGCGTACTTTTCGGTTTTTTTGTATGTTGAACAGTAGAATTGTCTATAGATGGTAATACAGATGTTGAAGTTGCAATTGATGTTTTATCAGGTAATGCAAGCTCTATATTTTTTTTATCTATATTTCTTATTGTAAGCTCAAAAAAATTTGGGTCTAAATGCGGATGTTTTTGCAATAAAGCATGCTCTATATCTTTCTTATCTATATTTACTGTAGGGATAACATCTTTGTTCAGGCCGTAAGACGCATATCTTTCCAAGAATGTTTCTGGAGTAGAATTATCTATAGGTGGTAATACAGATGTTGAAGTTGCAGGTGATGTTTTATCAAATGAAGTAGGCTGTATATTTTGTCCTGTACGCCCAACATTTTTTTTCAGGGATAACCCTTGATGTTGCTTTAATAATGTCTGCTGATATATTGCAAGGTGTCCTTTTATAGTAATGTGTGTATTTTGTATTTCTTGCAATTCTTTCGCGATTATAAGATGATTATTACTTGCTAATTGATCTGTTACACACACCACTTTAATTCTATGTATAATCTTGCGTAAGCTTTTGATCTCCGTAGTGCAAATACTACACAAGTCTTGCATAGTATTCTTTATATCTTGTTGTTTGTTGGGCTCAATAGCAGATGTTTGCGACGATATAGCATATGATTTTGTTAGCACCTCAAGTATTTGGTTCTTACGATCAATTTCATTTATAGTAGTGGTTAGATTTTGTATGTATGTTTTGTAGGGTACGGAAATTTTTTGATGGTCAGCCAGGGTACATACGCTATTACATAATGCTTCTATTTGAAAAGATACGGTTGCTAACTCTGGATAATTGGAAAATAGTTCTACTGTCTCTTGTTCCGTAAACGGTGTCACAAACTGAAATTTTTTTCCAAGTTTTCTCAGTTTGTATATTTCATCTTTGTGAAAATAAATCATATATTTTTTTATTCGTTTAATATGTTAGTAGATCGATTATAAAACGTTAAATGCTTTGGATAATTTCCCTACATTTTTAGTATAATTTATTTTTTTGTTGATGTCTATAGCTATGGTTAAAAAAGTGTAACATATTTTTTATTATCGTCACAAGTGAGTTATGCTTCATGAGAAATTTTTTTTGCATGGCAGAGGTTGTGTTATATATATGTTTCTTATTTTTTTAACAGGATGCGGAAGATTTTTTCTTGTCAGTCAGGTATATGCGCTCTCGCAGAATGTGTCTATTTGAAAAGACATGTTCTATCACTTTGGATGATGGAGAAATATTTTGTATGCTTGTAACATGTGTTCGTATGGAGTGTTTTTTTGCTTGTGCTAATTTTTCTGCAAAGCTAGATCCTTCGTTGTATGTAACAGGGAGTGCAGATAGTTGCATCTATTCGTGTTCGATTTGCCTAATACTATTAGGCAGTGTCTCTAATTAGAAAATAGTTTTATTAGAATTCTACTAACTTGAACACTTTAGGGACGTTTCCTAGGATATTTTTATGAGCAATATTTTAGCATGCGATATCTCTATAGATGGTTCTGTAGTAGTTTCTTAAATGTTGTTTTCCAGATTATTATTGACACTGTCCTCATTGCTATGTTTTACAGAGATATTATCCTGGGGTAAAGGAATATAGTGATTGTGTGCTTGTGTCAAATATTGCATTAACTGTTCAGAGAGTTTGATCTGTATAGGTCATAAAATTTGATCTTTTGGAGTGATCTTACTAGAAAATTCAGATTTTTAGGTGCTCAAATATAGGGTGTTTTTTTGTGGAATCTATTTTTATTTGATGATTTTTAGTATATTTTCTTACACATGATGCGATGTGTGTTGAAAGACTATGAAGCTCTTGAACGTCCTTAATAGATTCAGCGAATATCATTAAAATATTTGTGCATATCGTGTATTTTTGCGGATTTTCAAGTTGAGATATATCTATAGGAATTAATTCCCTATAGGTTTGTTAAACTGAGAAAACGATTCACTTATTTTATTTAGCGAGAATTTTTCTTGAACTGATTTTTCTTTACTACAGGTTTTATTTGAAGGGTTTTTTAGAGGGGGTATCTGTTTTTGATTTCTTGTTACTCTTTTCATTTGATGTATTTGAGATAGTTTGAGATTCATCTTCTGTGGATGAAGAACGATCTTCAGGGTTTGATTCTGTTTTTGGATTGGGATGCTCTGATGATGTAATGCCTATCATATTTGAAAGTTTACGAAATTGTCTTGTAATCCATTCGAGAAATTGTTTGCACATGAAATCGCTACATTAGTTAATAGTTCTCCCTAAATAGTCACATAATAATCTTAATGCAATATTAATACATGCCAATCTAATTATATATTTAATCACTTTTTGATGAAGATATAGATGTCGTGTAATTAATGTAGAATGCAAAAAAATGTATTTCTATTGTAAATTATCTGAGTTGAGAAAATTATTGATAGAAGTTCTTTATAAAATTATGGAAGTTATCTCTAAAGAGGATTGCATATATTTATTAATTGTGATTTCAAGCGATTCTTGTTATTCTGTAGTGTGTTATTTATTCCTTCTGTGACTTATGGGGTTGTATCGCGATTGTAATTTGCAAGAAATATCTGAGAATTTAATTGGAAATGAAATAAAAGTTTCGGGATGGGTCTATAGGAAGAGGGATCATGGTGGTGTATTATTTATAGATCTCAGAGATCAATATAGTGTCCTGCAGATTGTCACAGAGGCTGATAGTCAAGCAGAGGATGTGTTTGAGGCCGTTTCTAAGGTCTCCTTGGAAAGTGTTGTACAAGTAGTAGGAGTGCTCAGGAAAAGGAATGAGGAGGAGATTAATAAAGATGTATTAAATGGTGAAGTGGAGCTGGTAATTGGTAGTTTTATTGTGTTATCTGGAGCGAGTACATTACCGATGTATATAGCAACAGATAAGCCTTATCCTGAAGAGATGAGACTACAATATAGGTATCTTGATTTGAGGACATCAAAGGTGAGGGATAATCTTATGTTGCGTTGCAATATAGTTAATGATATTAGAAGTTTTTTGGCTAGAGCCGGGTTTCTTGACATTGCGACACCTATTTTAACATCTTCCTCACCAGAAGGTTCCAGGGATTTTATTGTACCAAGTAGACTGCATAAAGGTCGGTTCTATGCTTTGCCTCAAGCGCCTCAGATATTTAAACAATTGTTGATGGTGTCTGGTATTGATAAGTACTATCAGATTGCCCCTTGCTTTCGTGATGAGGACTCTAGGGCTGATAGGTCGCCTGGTGAATTTTATCAAGTGGATATCGAAATGTCTTTTGTGGAGCAAGAAGATGTTTTTAAACTATGTGAAGAATTGTTATTACCAATCTTTGCAAAGTACTCTGAAAAGCAGGTTATTAGAGATGTTCCACGAATATCTTATGATGAGGCCATGCTGAAATATGGAAGTGACAAACCTGATTTAAGGAATCCTATTATTATATGTGATGTGACTGACATTTTTAGGGGTTCTGATTTTTCGATATTTAGTAGGGGGGTTGAGCAAGGTAAAAGAGTACGTGCTATAATTGCTCCAGGGGCTGGATCTGAATCGAGAAGTTTTTTTGATAAGAAAATACAGTATGCTATAAAAGAATTAGGGGCTGCGGGGCTAGGGTATATTAACTTTAACATAGAAGGAGAACCTAAAGGTCCGATTGCAAAGTTCTTGGATCAGGATAGAATTAACAAAATTAAAGATATTGTTAATATTAAGCCTAATGATGCAGTGTTTTTCTCATGTGAGACTACTGAGAAAGTTGGTTATATTTCTGGTGTGATGCGTACCATGATTGGTCAGGAATTGAAAATTATTCAAGACAATATTCAGTTCTGCTGGATAGTAGATTTTCCTTATTTCGAGCGAGATCTTCAGAAAGGGAACATGATAGACTTTGCTCATAATCCGTTTTCAATGCCTCAGGGAGGTCTGGAGGCGTTAGAAACTTTAGATCCTGAGGAGATTAGGGCGTTTCAGTATGATTTGGTATGTAATGGAATGGAATTGTCCAGTGGTGCGATTAGAAATTACGATTTGGAGATTTTATACAAGGCTTTCAATATAGTAGGGTATTCTAGGGAGGAAGTAGATAGGAATTTTTCTTTTATGGTGAATGCTCTTAAATATGGAGCACCTCCTCATGGTGGAATTGCTCCTGGGTTGGAGAGGATGGTTATGATTATTGCAAATGAAGTAAATATAAGAGAGGTTACTCCGTTTCCTATGAATCAGAAAGGTGAAGATCTATTAATGAAGGCTCCATCTGTAATAGAAGGTAAAGCATTGAAAGAGCTAGGTATACAGTTAGTAAAAAAATAAATCTTGTATAATAGCATTATTATTATATTAATTTCATTAATTTTTTGGCATGAAAACTTACTATATTTTTTCTAAGGATAGTATGGATGTGGATGATTTATATTGCTTGCAGGATGGTTTCTCGTGTTCTGCATTTTTTTTCACAGTAATATGGTCTCTTTATCATAAATTATGGCTTGTCTCTTCTGTAATTTTTGTGTTTTTGGGTGTGTTATCTTATCTTGTCAGTAAATCCTTGGTCATAACAGAAGTGTTGGTTCTATCTAAAATAGCAATAGTATTTTTTTATGGGTTAAATGGATCATATTTAATTGAAAGAAAGTTAATAAGACAGGGGTTTTCTCTTGTTGGTATAGTAAGAGCAACGGAAAAATTTTACGCTATGGAAAAGTATTATAATGGTGATTGTGCTAGTATAGAAAATAATGTCAATCATCAGGATGATAAAGCTATTTAATATGCGCAATTCGTTAAACAACCAGAAACAAGGTTCCACAATTTTACAAGAGACTCTTGATAAATGTCGTGGAATTTTAGTCAGTACATTTGTAATCAGTTCATGTATAAATCTTTTAGTTATATTATTACCGATATATAGTCTTCAAGTATTAGATAGAGTGTTGTCGAGTGGAAGTGTAGAGACTTTAGTATTGTTAACGGTGATTGTAGTATTTTCTTTTATTTGCTCGTCAATATTAGAGGTTTCCAGATCAATAATAGCAATCAAGGTCGGAAACTGGTTAGATGTAAATCTGACTCCTAAACTTGTGGAACAGTCAATATCGATAAGAAGTATTCGTCCTGCATTTTCAGCAGGAGAAGCCTTAAGGGATTTTAATGTAATAAAAGGTTTCTTGACGAGTCATTCTCTTTTTTCAATTTTGGATACTCCTTGGTCCTTGATGTATTTGATTGTGCTGTTTTTGATTAGTCCTGTTATCGGAGGTTTAGCTGTATTAGGAATATTCTTTTTGATCAGCATGTCTATGTTGAACGTATACATGAATAAAAAGTTAATGGTTGTGACTAATGAAGAAACACTTAAAAATATACGTGATATAGATCATTCATCAAGGAATTCTGATGTCTTGGAAGCGATGGGAATGACCAGAAATATAATAAAGAGTTGGAATAAGCAAGCTAATGTTAATCGTGGTCTAAATAATAGAATTCATATTCGTACAGTGGTTATTACGTCTTTTACCAAGTTCTTTCGTCAAACATTACAGATTATGGTTATAGGAATCGGTGCTTATTTATCAATCACGACTGGTAAGACAGCTGGTGCTATCATAGCATCTTCGATTCTTGTAGGTAGAGTTCTAGGTCCATTTGAACAATCATTGAGTAATTGGAAAAATTTTTCCAATGCAAAATTATCATATAATAGATTGCAATCTATGTTGTTAGCTTTTCCAAAAAGAGAAAGTACTATGGAATTGCCAGCTCCTGTAGGCAAGATAGATTTTGAAAGGGTTATATATACACCTTATAATGGTAAAAAACCAACTATAAAAGGAGTGAGTTTTAAGGTTAATCCCGGTCAGATTGTAGGAGTGATAGGTGATAGTGCCTCTGGTAAATCAACATTAGCTAAGTTATTGGTGGGAGTTATAAAGCCCATTTCAGGTACAGTGCGGTTAGATGGAGCAGATGTTTATACTTGGGAAAGAGAACATTTTGGTTCATATATTGGTTACTTGCCTCAAGATATAGAGTTGTTTGCAACAACTGTTAAGAATAATATTGCAAGATTTGCTGATGAGGTAGATCCAGAGAAAGTTGTTATGGCAGCTAAGATTGTTGGTGTGCATGAAGATATTTTGAAGTTGCCAAACGGTTATGATACTTTGATTGAAGGATCTGGATTGATATTATCAGGAGGACAAAAGCAGAGAATTGGTCTGGCTCGTGCACTGTACAATAATGTGAAAGTGCTAGTTTTGGATGAGCCTAATTCAAATCTTGATCATAAAGGAGATGAAGCGCTATCTTTGGCTTTGAAATATTTGAAAGAAAATAAAATAACAACTTTCATTATGACGCATAAATTGCCGATTTTAAAAGATGCGGATATGATATTAGTGTTACAAGATGGGATGTTAGTTAAACAGGGAGAGAAAGAGAAAAAGACAAAAAAGACATATATGCCTGAAGGGATAAAACAAGAAAAGGTGAGTGATAATATTGGATACAGTCATAAACTTGAATAATTATTTGTGATAGCATTGTCTTGTTCCATTTATGTATAAGTCAAGTTCACCGAATTACTAGGACGTCCTGGTTTTAAGTTTTATACTTGATATTGATCTATGAGACCTCCTGTGAAATTAAAATTGCCAAATCAGGTGATGTGAAAAACTTTAATTTATTTTCTATTGGTTGATAAATATCGATATCACTATAGTTTATTGACTTCAATTGTCATAATGTTTATAAAATTCTTTATATAATTTTGATATTAGTCTTGATAAATTTGCTTTGACTAAGTGCTAAGGTAATTTCACAGGGAGTCTATATAGGCAGTGTCCCTAATTAGCAAATCTGAAAGAAGGTGTTATGATTAGTATCAGGATAAACCAAAAAAACATGGGACGAATCGTCATAGATGATACGTGTTGGGATAAACTCAAATCATTGCTTCCAGTAGGAAGCAAAGGGAATAACGTTCTGGCAGATAGAGCTATGATAGTTTACTGAGAAATAAGTTACAAAGTAGCAATATTGAAGCAATAATCTATGAAAAATTAACCGTTTGCGAAAAATTATTCATAATAATAATTTTTATAAATCACGTAATATAGTAGAACGTTTCTTTCAAAAGATAAAAAGATTTCGCAGACTTGCTACTCGCTTTGATAAAACTTCTAGAATGTACCTTATTACTTTTGTTAGCATATTACTACTCTAAAACTTTAGGGACGTTAATACTTTACATCTTATGAAGAAATGATTGAGGTGTGAATACTTAAAGTCATGTACTGAGACAGAATAATTATATTCTTGTTCAGCTTTATAATACTTTCACAGAAGATCTGCATAGCAATTTTCTGATAAATGTTTTATATAAATACAAACAGAAAAATGCTTCAAAATAATTACCTCCCCCATTCTCTATAACATATTACATATCCAATACAATGCTCATTCTCTTATAATAGTAACTTCCCAAGCACTTTCGTTGACTTCTATCTTGCTTCTAATTGTTACTTTTATAACTTAAAATTTATTAATCTACCAACATTGAAAATACGTCCTAAACGCCAAATAAGGTATTGCCGAACAACTATAGATAAAAAAGCAACTCAAGATGATCTTGATATAAAAAGCTTATGAGAGACGTGATAATCATTCTTATGGATTGACTATATCATTTAGTTTTTCTATTCAAACGAGCAAGATAATGGCGAAGAATTTTTAGATTCTACCAGAGAGGTTGCAGATTGTGTAATATGATGAACAGTGGATATTGTATAACACTTATAAACTCCATAATTATCTGTACATAAACATTTTATCCGATATCTTTTATGTAGTCTGCATGCCAATTTACTATAGGTATACCGACTTCTATCTACTACTTCGAAGTCAATCACTTTACTTGACTCTCGATTAACAGTAATCCAGATGTATACTGCCTGTCCTCCACTTTTTATATTAATACGCCCCTTATCATTAACTCTAACCTCCGTTTTTATAGTATGACTTTCTTTTTCCCGGAATAGTATGTTATCTGTTGCTTTTGAGGACGTTCAATTGCTTGTTCCGTAGCATCTATTATGAGTACTTCTCTATCTTTCGTAGACAATGTTTTGCTTTTGGTGATACGTAAGATATTAGCTAAAATAGGTTCTAGTTTTCTGATGAATCTACATACTTGTGAATCAGATATCCTATGAAATCTTCTTATAGCTTAGCGTCATCATTCTATGTGTATGTTGTTGATATTATTTCAATCATATACTTTCATTCATGAGAAAGATGCTTGGTGTTACGTCAATTGTTTGGAGAATTTATTCTATCTTTTTTTGAGTCGAGGAATTTTTCAGAGATATGTTGTGCTTTTTCGATACACATTGCTGATCAAATAAGATTTCTGTTATTTTTCCTTGATTTTTGCAAGGGTTTTTCTTCTTCTCTCTCTCGATCATAAAAGTTTGCGGACTTTTTTATGGCATATCTCTCCATGAAGCAAAAGGCTATATACTCAATCTAATCTTTATTGGAGGGAGGATATTCAAATGTAAGTCGATAACATAATTGGTTCTCTTGAGATATGTGGATTTTTATATCATTATTCTGAGTGATAGCAAGTAGAAAATAAATATTGATGTTTTTATTAGGGTGAGAAATATCAATTATATTATTTACCGTTATTTCCATGGATTTCTCCATGATGTTTACATCAATTTTCTTATCTTTATATTGTAGTGAATCTATGTACAGCACTAAGTTCGCGATTACTTGGTAGCAGGTTTTGTGGATAGTGGGATTTGGGGAAACAACATAATTCATATCTATTATTTTATACTGGCAATATTTTTGGAGATCTTGAAAAAAACCTACAGTAGACAAATCAGAAGCAAAAGCATACTTTAATACTTTAAAGGAATTGATAACTTTTTTATTAATTGATATTACCTCTGAAGCGGATAAAGAGGATTCATCAATAGATATGAGATCATTATATAGGGATATATTTGCTACAGCATTACCCATATCATGAAATATCTTACTACACAACATCTCTAGAATTTTATTCTCCATATTTTCAACGAATATCTAAACACATATTTGTATACATAACTTACCATTTTTTATCAACTATGTTGTATAAATAATTCGCTTGTGCCAAATATGCTTTTCTGGTACAATGGCAAATTGGTAATTTTATGGTTTATGATTATGTCTAAAGATAGTTCAGAGAAAAATGTTGATGCGAACGATTTATTTAATTCAATATTTTCTGGAGATAGTTCAAAATTGGTACAACAGGTCATGGGGACGCAAGAGACTTTTGCTAAGCAATTAGCGGATATTTTTCAGGAAAGTGATGAAAAATTGCGTGATGATATTGTGAATACTCTACAAGATAACCACAAAGAACTCAAGGAAATATTAGTGTCCCAGCATCAGGAAACAGTGGATATGACCAATGCTGTGCGTAAACGAGTAAAAGTGCTTATGGAAGAAATGAGTTCAGTAAAAGAATTTCTAGATAGCTTACTAGAGACTTTGTCGAATAAAAAATAGGCGCTGTATAGCTGGATATTATACGTATATACAGTTATGTATTTTGTTTTAGGATATATATGGGAAAACAGTGGCTCTCCTGTGAAATTAAAATTGCCAAATAAGGTGATGTGAAAAACTTTAACTTGCCCTATATTGATTAATAAATATCGATATCATTAGTGTTTGTGTCTTTTGATTATCGTAATGTTTGTAAAATTATTTATATAATCTTAATATTAGTCTTTATCATTTTGCTCTGACTAGGTTCTAGGGTAATTTCACAGGAGATAGCATTGCTGTTTTTTTGATACAATTATCTTGTATTCATCAATGCTTATTTTCTTGAGATGGATATCTATGATGGCTGTAGATATACTTGTTGTGATTGCGTGAGGATGTAAGTATCCAGTTGTATATTGATTTATTTTATATTTAGTGTTAATGTATAGATACATATTATTAATTTATTCAATATGCATATACCAGGTAATGACGATAAGAGTAAAGTTAGTGTTTTTAGTACGTGGATTTTTAATTTAGGATCGTGTGAGTTTCAACAGGATATAGTAGAATATTTTGTGCACTTGGTCAAAAATGATGATCCGTTGCTACTCAATTTACCCGTGAAGGAGAGGGAAGCTCTTGTGCATATGTGGTTATATCTTGCTTCTGCTGAGGATCATCCTGATATCAAAGAAGATGTTGTAGAGAAGATTGCTCCTTTCTTAGAGAAATTATTTCATGGTGATGGTGTAGAGCATTGGGATACTGTAAAGCTGTGTGAGTTTCTGAGTTTTTTTTGGGAACAAAAGAGTGATCACCGACTGTTGCAAGAACTGGAAAATTATATGCACGGTGCAATTAAAGGTATACCAGTAACCAAGCAAGCAGAGTTCATTCTGAAAGAGTACATGATTCCGAGATTTTTACAGAGGTATCATGATGTCATTCAGTATAATAGTGGTGTGATATATGATTTGGAAGGTCTAATAGTAGATTTTCTTGCGGTTGTACAACAAGGATCATGGTGTGACGTTTTATGCAATAAGGGTATTGGGGAGAGTATTGATAATATAATCAACGATCATTACAAGCAAATGAATCAAGCGCAAAGTAAGAAAACTCGTATTATATCTGTACCTTATGAGGGCTTTAAATCTGTACCTTATGAGGGCTTTAAATCTGAAACGATAGAATGTTTGAATAAGTTTGTAAAACAAATACAAGATGAGATAGATCAAATAGGAGAAAAAATAGAAGGTGATCACGTTAAATTCTTCAATGTATGTGTAGAGCACGATACTTACATAAGAATAGTGATCCGTAGTATGATATTTGCATTAATAAATAATTCTGAATCAGTTGGGGATTTTAGATTTAAGCGAGTTTTTGAGTATATATCAGAAGATCAGCAGAAAGAAATTAGCAATCGGTTTTGTGGTTCTATCAAAAACCGTTTTCCCTATGAAGCATATAAATTTTTTGCAAAGAATAACTCTATAGAAGGATTACAGGAAATATCTGAGGATCATATATTTAAATCGGTTGTTACCGATTTGAAAAAAAATTTTACTTGGTTAAAAGATGCATTACTCCATGGATATTCCAGAACTCAATCAATATGTATGAGCCAAATTGTAAAGTATCTTCCAAGTGTTGTAAATGGCTTCTTTCAGAGGGGTGATTTTGATATTGGAAAATTTTTACCTATATCAGATTTTAGAGCTACGAAAGAGGCTATCAATAAAATTCATCAATTCATAAATTCATTGACCTGTTATGTGGGAGTATATCCAGGTAGTCTTCGGACTGATATCAAGAAAGTGATAGTAGACAAGCTATCTGCAAAGATTGCACAAAGTTTATTGGGTATTCAGGTAAAGTGTGAAATTCAAGATATTGATGAGTATTTAAAGAACATGCAGAGAGATAATGCTCGAGATCCGTTTTTTCAGGAATTGTGTCGACAATATCCTAATTGTGCAATATATGATCAGATGGATATTGTAACATTAAGTAAGTTGAAAAACCCTGAGCATCAACCGTTATTGAAAATGGACTGGGACATGTATGTAAACCTGGAGGAGGTGATAAAAATGGGTAATAAGCATGGTATGGTTTATACGATGATATGTCAAAAAGAATTATTTCATGATAAGTACATAGATCTGGCATTTGTGTTTGTTAAAGATTCTGAATTATATAATTTAATAAAAGAGACCTATGGGGATTTTTGTTACTCTGAAGATGAGAATCTATCAAAGATCAGAGAAAATTTCATAGAAATAAAGGTTACGAGATCGCTAGATAGAAACATGAATGTAGTACTTGGTGTATGTCCTAAAATATATCTAAGGATGATAAATGCTATACAAATATTATTATTAAAAAGTTTATCTGTTGAATTAAAAGAAATATTAAGGCAAAATATGTTAACGTCTATTCGGCTACAAAGTAGGTATGGTTGCTCTGATCAGTGGAGAAATGTGGGAGAAATCATAATACGGGATAATAATTTAGGATTAGATGAAAGAGGTATGATTGCCAGTGCATGTATGATATCTGTTTTGGCACCTAGTATGAATAGGGGGTTAGATGGATATTTGAGCAAATACGAAAATATTCCGTATCTTATAAATACAGAAAACTTTAAACGGGGTGGTTCGATGGGTACGGATTTTTCTGCGGATTTGAAGGAAGAGAATATACCATGTCTGGCAAATTTAGTGTTACTAAATACTATAGAAAATCACACTATACGAGATAAGGAGTTGATCCACTATATTAACTATTTGATTTCTCAAGAGAAGAGATTGGCAGACATCCAATATACCCCAGGAGAAGATACATCCTCGTTACAGAGTATTACAATAGAACCGGTTGTTGGACACCAGGCTATATTGAATTGTAGTTGATTTCAAAACATGACGATAACACCCCCTTTTTTAAGGGTTGTTATTATCTTTTGGATGAGCGCAAGAATATTACTATACTGCAAAATCGGGTTGATGAGGAAATAGTTTAGGTATTCATTTGCTTGTTGGAGTTTTTATCTTTCAATACATATTGCGACTCCTGATCCTCCTCCAACGCATAAAGAAACCACTCCTTTATGTAGGTTGCGGTCTTCCATAATATGTAGTAGAGTAACCAATAATCTGGCACCTGATGCACCTATAGGATGTCCCAGAGCAACAGCTCCTCCGTTGAGATTCACTTTATCTTGTGTTAAGCCTAATTCTTGTAAAACAGCAATTATTTGCACTGAGAAGGCCTCGTTGATTTCAAAGACATCTACATCATCCAGAGACCAATTGATCTGATTTAAGGCTTTTTGTATAGCAATTACTGGTGCAATACCCATCATACTAGGATCATTTCCAATTGTAACCCATGAGCGTATATAAGCACGGATTTCGATGTTCAACTTCTTCGCATTTATTTCACTCATTAATAGACATGCAGCTGCCCCATCGTTAATACCAGATGCGTTGCCGGCGGTGATAGTCCCATTTTTCTCGAATGCTGGTTTTAAGGAAGAGAGTTTGTCTCGGGTAAGATCCTTTCGTATATGTTCATCTAAATCAGATATGCCGTCTGTGGTTAGTATACTAACTATCTCTTTAGTGAATTTACCTTCGATTTGAGCGGTGATTGCTTTTTGTACGGAAGAGAATGCATAATCGTCCTGTTGCTCTCGAGAAATAGAATATTTTTTTGATAGATTTTCTGATAAGACTCCCATATGCTGTAAAGAGTATATATCAGTTAACCCATCAAAGATCAAGCTATCTATCATCTTCATCTCTCCTGTATGTACTTTCCTTCTTAAGGAGAGGGCATGAGGAGTCATAGACATGTTTTCTTGTCCACCAGCAAGAATGATAGCATCAGGATTAAGTAGTATTTTCTCAGTTGCTAATATTATGGATTTTAAACCTGACCCGCATACAAGGTTTACACTAAAGCTAGGTACACTATAAGGAATACCAGCTACAATTGCAGCTTGTCTAGCAGGGTTTTGTCCTGTGAGGCATGTTAAGACCTGACCAAGAATTACTTCTGTTATCATATCTGGGCCGATGGTTGTGGTATCAAATATTTTTTCAAAAATACGTGCGGTGAGATCGTGAGCTTTGTAGTGCTTAAACATACCGTTGAATTTTCCTATAGCAGTACGAAATGCTGTAACTATTACAACTGACATATAAAGATCACTAAAGATATGAACTCTCACATAATAATATTAATCAAGTCTAAATTTTTGCAGTATTTTACTATATTATTTAGTTACGAACAAACAATTTTATAAATATTTATAATTTTCAGGTTCTACGTTTTTGTTTGTGCTAAGGTAATTTTGTAGGAATCATTATATATTAAATAACAACATTCTGAGAATATTCCGAGGTTGTATTATCCCTTTTTTATACATTATTTCAGATTTCTTTAACTGTTTATATAATTTTAATAATTCCTTTCTAGACCATATGCCTTTACTTTGGTGTTCATGAAAATTATTGTACATATTACGTGTATATGTCAGTAATGATCTGATAGTTAGCATAAAATCAGAGTTATCAATCATTGAGATATTTTCCAGAAAAGACTTTTGGTCTCTCAGTGCGATTGCATGAAAAACATTTGTAATATTGTATTTATGTTTGTCAGAAAATATACGTATCCAATTGTTGATATCTGGGTGTATATCTTGCTTATTATTTAAATAGTACAGGTATATTCTTTGCAAGAAGTTATCAATTTCAAATATTTCATGATCGTAATATGAGAATATTAATGCAATATCTTTGATTGATAAATTTAAGGTACTATATTTCTGGTTTATATATTTATACACTAGGGTATCATCTATATGTATATAATTAGTTGTTTTCCTTATGATGTCTTTTTGATGTATAAGTAGCATTAATCTTTTGTTTGAATTTAATGAGTTATGCAATCCTGATAATGATTTTTCTATATCAATGAATGTTTTTTCATTATGTACATCTAAGAAATAAATTTCATTACTTAAGAAGGAATCTTGTGCAACTGATGCAAGTTTTGTAGTTGAGTAATCATGTGTAATGTCATAACAAGTATATCCGTTTAAGTTCATACAGTATATTTTAAAAAATTCTATGTATTCATCCCGAAATGCAATTATACAATTACATAAATTTGTTGTATCTACGATTATTTTCTGGAAAATATCCATCATTATTACAATGAAACTTATTGACAAATCTATTATATAAGCTATCATCAATAACGGTTGTTTCATAGGGTTTATAATGAATAACAAGAATCTCACAGTGTGTGTGGTAATATCATGTATTTTGTCTGTTGTTGGATTAGCCTATATGGGTTATGTGCATTTTGGGTTGGATAATCGTATTGCTGTTTATATTCATCAACATCCTAAAGAGGTTATAGAATCTGTACAGAGATACCAGTTTCAAGAACATAACAAAAGGCAGAAAGAAGTATTTATGGGGGCTTATTCTTCATTGAAGGACATTATTTATGATGTAGATACTCCACATCTTGGTAATCTGGAGAATGCCAAGAATAAAGTTGTTGTTTTTTTTGATCATAACTGTAGCTATTGCCGTAAATCTTATTTTGTGAAGTATGCTAATGACATTGTTACTCAGGTTCCTGATACGGTGGTGTTTTTCAAAGATGTTGCTATATTAGGTCGAAAATCAGAAGATATAGTGAAGGTTATGTTAGGGCTTTTCTTTATATCACCTGAGAAATATTTTGAAGTGCAAAGGGTTATTTCTGATGAGAAAGGGCTTTTAAGTGAAGCAAAGGTAGTCAAGTTAATTACTAAAGCGACTAAATTGAATGAGGAAGAGTTTTATAAGTTGATGTCAGATAATAGTTCAACGATTGATAAAATTTTCCAGAATAACCAAAGTCTTGTTCGGGAGTTAGGAGTGCAAGCAACTCCTTCATTTATTGTAAATGATAATCTGGTAGTTGGAGGGATGCCATTAGAGGATATGATTCTGATGTTAAAATGAAAAGAATCTTTTTTATGTATGGCTACTTTTTTTGCATCTATATTGGTTGCGGTCATTCAAGGTATCACTGAGATGATTCCAGTTTCATCATCTGCTCATCTTGGGTTATGCCTTAGTTTTTTTAATCTTGATGAGTATTTTGTTGAATTATTAATTCATACTGATCATCTTGCATCTGCTTTTGTACTGTTTTTGTTTTATCATAAGGGTTTCTTATGCAAAGAGTTTCTATATATATGTTTCAAGATAGCTATATATATGTTGCCACTAGTTTTGTTAGTTCTGGTCATTGATTATTGTATTTCTTATCGTGATACACTGTACGTATGGTTAAGGACATTTAACATATATGCTTTTTTCTTGGTGGGTTTAGGACTCATTATATGTAGTTATACGAGAAATAATCGTTGCCAGTCTGTATCATTGCAGAATATTAGTAATATTTCCTTATGTATTATGGGTTGTGCACAGATACTATCCATTATTTCTGGTGTATCTCGTCTTGGGGTTAGTATAGTAACTGCAAGACTTCTAGGGTATAACTATAAGACAGCAACGGATGTATCGTTAATGTTGGCTATACCTTCTATACTATGTTCTGTTGTAAGATTGGTTTTTAATCCATATATCAGGGAATATGTTTCCAATACTCTAGATCTGTATGATGGTCTTTCTGTTGTTTTATCTTTTGCCGTGACAGCAATTGTTACTGTTATGTTGATAAGAAGAATCGTATATTATATGCATGATAAGGGGTTCGTTGTATTTGGGTATTACCGTCTTTGTGTATCAATAGTGCTCTTGGTTATACATATTTTATAAATATCACGATTATTTGAGTAAATAATTTCTAATGACATCAAGATTTACTAAGGTGGAAGCGCAGTCAGTAAAGTCCTGATAGGATGATTTAGTCTTATCAAAACGAGAAAACACCCGTATAAAATGCTTAAGTTTACCGCAAAAACATTCAATTAAATGTCTTG
>AXCJ01000008.1:83601-206597 GCA_000512675.1 Candidatus Xenolissoclinum pacificiensis L6 | reverse complement strand
GTTACATAATTGGGATCCAATTGAAGGATTTGAATTGTGGGATAACTGGTCTAAGCAAGATAAGGAATCTTATGCCAAAAATAAAGAAAACTATACTACACAAGAAAAATGGCAAACATTTAAAAGTAATAATATACAAAATAAACTAACAATTGGTACTTTGATTAGAAAAGTAAAAATGATTAGAGAAAGGAAAAACTGGAAGGAACTTATTCCAGTTAATAACCCTTTCAATCACCCTAAAATTAGGACTGATTCACTACCAAATAAACTACAAGATTATGCAAAATCTTTAGCAAGAATGGCTGAGGTAGATGAGACGGTGATCACAATGGGCTTATTCGGCATAATAAGCACTATACTATCTTCTCATTATTATGTATCTCCTAAGCCTGATTGGAGAGAATCAGTTAACTTATATACGATTATAGCACTTCCATCGGCTAATAACAAAACTCTAATACTAAGGAATATTTCACAACCTCTAAAAGACTGGGAAAAAGCAAAATCTACAGAAAAGGATCTGATTATCGAAAAACAAAAAGAAAAGCTTAAGATTTGGAATTTACAACTTGAATATAAAAGAAAACAAATATGTAAAAGTAAGACACTAGATGAGAAAAATCATTTAGAAAGAGAAATAGATAGATTAATAGATTCTAAACCAGAGGTTGATCATAAGATTAAACTGTTTGGCAATAATTTCACATCAGAATCCTTATTACAGGACTTATATGAGCAAAAAGGAAAATTATCTCTTATTGCTGATGAGGGTGGGCTCTTTGAAACACTATTTGGTTTATATACCGGAGGGAAAACTAACTTTGATATAGTGCTGAAAGGTATAGATGGTGGTACTGAAAAAATGAAGAGAAAGTCCTGTGAATTTCATATTCCAGAAATTTATCTCAGTATGGTATTGTTAGTACAGCCAGCAATAATCACGAAATTACATAATAGATCCTCAACACAGGGTGTAGGGTTAGAAGAAAGATTTATATACCTATTACCAAAGATTTTGTTAGGTCATAGAAAGTTAGATGATTATTCTATACCAATAGGTCTAAAATTGAATTACGATAGATTATGTCAAGATTTATTAGATATTGTATATTCATTAGATGAACCTATTAAACTCTTATTATCTGATACAGCTAAATCTGAATTTTATAAATTTAGAGCTGATATCGAAAAAGAACTAGGTCCAGGAGGTAGTTTATCAAATATTTTAGGTTGGGGTGGTAAATTATGCGGTTATGTCCTGAGATTTGCAGGACTTATACACGTTGTAGATAATTATCCTATACGTAATCAAGAAGACAATACAACAATATCTCTAGAAACTATGCAGAAGGCTATTGAGATAGGAAATATATTAATAGAACATGCTGTATATGCTTTTGGTTTTAATACTTCTGCAAGTAAAACTACAGACAGAGTGGTTGTATGGCTAAAGAAGATATTAAGTAGTAGCCGAGATCGTTTTACACAAACTGATCTATATAAAGAGTTTCGTATTCCTGCAAAGGATATAAAACCAGATTTAGATCTTTTAATTGAATGTAATTACATAAAAATAGCAAACTATAAAAATGATCATGCTAAGAAAGACACTACTGTGTACTTGATAAATCCTAAACTGAAAGATTTTAAATAGAGGAATAGAGAGGGTATCAAGATGTAAACTTGGTACCCTAATTCCTATTAATTGCTATAAATCACGGATAATAGGAATAAATAACATTAAATAGATGTCACAAAATGCTATTTAATATGCAGATATCGTATTTTATCGTACAATATAGGACTAATAATATTGCAAAATAGATTAAATAGCATAAATAACAGGGTTTCTAAGGTGATAATTTCCTTCTTTCTAGATTACATACACGATATTCTAAAGTCTTTTCTCATGAATAAGATATTTAAAGTTATCAAAGGTCACAATATATTGGAATGTCGTATTTTATATAATGATAAAGGGAACTGGAAAACGTTAATCACTATACCTAAAAAGTACATGTTTAGTATTAATGAAAGTCATGATACAGGAATCATGAAAATAAAACTGTCACTTATTCACAATGAAGAATTATATCAATCTTTAACTAAGATTCAAGAATTAAGAACGATAATATCATTAATAATAATTAAAGATATTACAAAGTTTTTAAAAAAATATTTCAATAGGTATCTATGCTACAAAAGTATTATAAAGATCAAAGGTATTAACAACGATTATTTGACAAAGGTTTATTATAACGTATGCTACACTAGAATGATTACTGATAATCGCTATATCGAACTTGAATTGGAATACTGGGGTAGGTCACCATGTAAAGTTAATATATGTCGTATGAAATATACAGATAGAACCAGAATAGGTATAGCAGATTATATAATGAACAATATACACTCCGCTAACTACTTTATTTCAGTAGAAAAAGATGGATTACAACAAGCAAATATGACCATGAAGGTTGGTTATGATGCCTTTAGACAAGATATCAACCAATTGGTCTATAGTATATCAAGAACGCATAATTTTGACCCTGGATATGGGATAGATTACATACGTTTATTCATAGAGGAAGGATCTGATATTATATCCATTGAATCTGAATTCAAAATAAAATTATATAGATATGTTCCTAATATAAAATTAATATCTGAGTTCAAAGTAAAAACAACAAAGGATCACGTACACATTACTTTTGAAGTAGGGACTCATTATGTGTGGAATAAGAGTTCATTACGGTATCAGGTGGTATTAGACCAAAAAGACCTGATCTTTTTGAAAAAATGTAAAATTGAATCCGATAAATACATTTGATATCGTAATTGTCTACAACAAAACTTTGGTACTAATATCCCCATGAAAAATATTCAACGTGAAAAAGCGATCATTGATAATGATCACACATAAGGTATTATCAGTACTGTAATACAGTGCAGATATAGATAAAATAGGTAAGGTAAACATACAATTTATGATTTGTTATATAGGGTTAGAGATATGGATTATCCCTTAGACATAGGTATCTCGACAGAGTAAATATTGTTGCAGAAAATGTCATAAAGATATGCAAGTTTGATAATCCATTTCCCATAGTAATTATTACAATATTTAAATTATTGATTCTGTTCTTTGGTTTGTGTTTACTTGCGGTGTGTGTAACTTTAACTTAGTTAAAAAATCACTCCACCATCTCATCATCTCCTTTCTATCTTGTAAATATTCCGCATGGTTATAACTTGCTCTAACAGAATTTCTAGGTGCATGTGCTAATTGTTTTTCTATGACATCTGGTTTAAACCCATTCTCATTTAATATTGTAGATGCAGTAGCTCTAAAACCATGAATCGTCGCTCGCAAATGATATCCTATATCATGTAATGTAAAAAGCATAGTATTTTCACTCATACATTTATATGGGTCATTCACATGCGGGAAGATATATTTACTATTCCTGAGGTTAAGTACTTGTAACCTCTCAAGAATTGAAAGAACTTGGTCTGTTAATGGAACAATATGTTTATCTCTCATCTTCATTCTAGGTGCTGGGATATGCCATTCTTTTCTTTCATAATTAATTTCATTCCATACCGCATATCTGACTTCACCCGTTCTAGCAAAGGTATGTAAGGTAAATTCTATGGCTAACTTGGTCTGTATATTCCCATTATGCTTTTCTAATTTGGCAAAAAACCCTGGTAAATCCTGTTCGGTAAAATGATTATAATTCCTCTTGGGAGTAGTTTTGAGTGCTCCCTTCAGACTGATTGTGATATCATCTTTAGTTTTACCAATAGCAATTGCATAACGAAATATTTGCCCACAAGTTTGTCTGACTCTTTTAGCAATGTCTAAAGCACCTCTAGCCTCTATTTTCTTCAATACCTCCAATAACATAGGTGAAGTTATATCTTGTATTGGTATATTACCTATATCTGGAAATATATTGGCTTTTAATCTAGATAATACTTCTCTGCTATGTTTTGCCGTAAAGGTTTGTTTACTGTGCCATTCCAAGGCTATTGTCTCAAAAGTATTATTAGATTTAATTTTATCTTTATACCTTTCCTTTTTCTTGAATAGAGATGGGTCAATATTCTTTGATAATAATTCTTTTGCTTTATCCCTTCCTTGTCTAGCATCTTTTAACGATACTGTCGGATAAGTACCAAGAGATAACCTCTTCTCTTTATTATGAAACCTGTATTTTACCCTCCAATATTTTCCCCCTTTAACAGAAACTTCTAAATATAATCCACCACTATCAACATATCTTTTATTTTTATAAATTGGTTTTATTTTCTTACAGAAAGTATCAGTTAACGCCATACACACCAGTACTTTAATAACTTCTGGGGGCATTTTTTATTTTAAAAAAATTTGTGCCCCCATTTATGCCCCCAAATGTTCTGGATATACACAGATAACATAGGACTATATAGTACTAATAATTATAACATAAACCTTGTATATAGGGGAGTTTTAGACTTTATTGGATTGCATTGAACCTTGATGTGGCGGACAGAGTGGGATTCGAACCCACGGTACGCTCGCACGCACGCCAGTTTTCAAGACTGGTACCTTAAACCGCTCGGTCATCTGTCCTATTTTATACCTAGCAATTGAACAGTGATCATTCAATATGCGCAAACACTTGGGCGCAACTATTATTCCCAATTACCTAAATATATATATCGCATGGTATGAGTTTAGTCAAGGTAATTTATTATTGTCAATTGATGGTATGATGTTGTTGTATAATATCCGTTCAAATAGTAATAAATTTGAAAACATTACTTAAATAACGATTGCGTGATAACATCTTGTTAACATGGGAATTAGCAAATAAAAATACCTATAAGACTACTATATACACGGATTTAGAGACTAATTTGCTCATAATAAGTTTGGATTTAGGGTAATAGAATCAAGGAATTTCCATATCCACAATTTATTCGTTTTTTGATAATACCACATTGCATACAGTATTTTTTTATGGTTCTTTGCAAAATTACGAACCTAATTCAACACACTAGGAGGTGTAGATAGTGAGCAACTTCGCTATTGCATTAGGTGCTGTTAACAAAGGTTTAAACTTAAGCTAGAATGCATTCAACAAATAACATATAAAAAATGACGGATAGAAGGTTATACCCAATCAGTGAAGAAAAATTTGATGAGAAGGTTATGATAGTGATCAACATAAAAACTACTATATAATATTTTGCCTGGTAGAAAATCGTATTAAACCCATTGTATAGAACAAACATATATTCAAATTCCGGTCTAAAGTAGAAAATTTCTTCTCTAAACTCAAGGAAAACAGACGTTTAGCTTTACGATGTGAAAAATCAGACTTCTCGTTTCTATCTTTTATTTTTTTTGCTTGTATTAAATATCATCTTTGTTAACAGTCCCTAGAGATAATCCATATACATATAGCGTGACTACCAGTAGTGTTTGCTGGATCAACCTTGTGTATTGGCACTTGCAATTTTTACATCTTTTGCTATTTATCCCTTCATAAAATCACTTTTTACTCGCTCTTCTGATTCACATTTTGGACAATTCATTTTTACTTTAATGGGACTGATTTCATGCTTCTAGAGTTCTTTACTTAATATTCATCATAAGATCAGGTGTTTCTTATTTAAACACTTAAATATAGGTTTTACAATGAAATGTTGAATTGACATGAGTAATATAATAAGTATTATTTTAGCATTTTTTTTTGATTAAAAAACAATAAAATAGTTTACATTATTAATTTTATATTGTATTTATAAAATAATATTGATTAATAATTTATTTATAGCGTATGATTCCCAAAATGATAGATATGTTGTATAACATTGTACAAAAGAGGCCAGAAGATTTGAATTTAAAAATATTAGAAACAATAGAGGAGGTGATTTGGGTTAATGACCCTGATGAGAGAAAGAAGGCGTATAATACAGTACGTGCTATGTTATCGGAGGAAAAGAGTAATAGAAACCGTTCGTATTTATTAGATAATATGATTGATTGTGCAAAGCACAATAAGATTAATACTGAGAATAGATCTGAGTGTATGGCACAGATGGTGAAAATCAAACAGGATTTTATTTTTAGATCGATTTATTATGAAATATTTACAATATTAAAATTTTTGCATAAACCACAACCAGTCGAAACACCAACACGAATCTCCACTAGCAATTCTCGAAGTATAGCGCATGAGATGTCACAAGTTTCCGATTTGGAAAGATTTATTCGGACACTGTATTCGAATATGAATGAGTTTGAGAAAAAGAGTTTGAAGCGGTGTGCAGGAAAATTATTACGAACCTTCAAGGATCACCATTGCAATGCGAATGAATTATTGGATTTTGCTACATCTTTACTGTGTTCTATTGGAGATATAAAAGAAGAGAAAAATAGCAAGGGTCTTGATGAGGAGCCACTGACATTTGAGGCTCTGTATGAAAAGCCAAATCAAGTATCAACGTTGTTTAGCACAGAATATAAAAGTTGTATTTTAAGAATTGTAATGAAATGTTACGAAGGGTGTTTGAAAAAGACAGAGAATGATACGTTAGCAATAGACACGCGGGATTTAAATTTCAAGTATGCATGGGTGATGTATTATTTTCGTAAAGAACAATTATCATTGACGCCTGATATAATTAAGTCAATATATACGATAGTGCATAATTACAATACAAGAATAGAAAACGTTACGAGAGAAGTAGATCTGAGTACAAAGTATCCAGTATTTGTACGGGAGGTGTATGAAAATGAGCAAAGACGGGTTGCTCATGATCTAAAGCAAGGTGAATTATATTTATCTCGCATTGGTTTTCTGTTACAAGAGAAATTACTAGATCAATCTGTAACAGATAGAGCAGAGTATCAATTATTCTGGCATATGTACACTGGTTTATATCATAGCAACTATGCAGTTGCAAAAGAACTCTACGGTAAAATAGTATGGTTACTTGATAAAGGGATTGAATATAAAGAAACTAGATCTGCAATTGTTCTTGTGCTAAAACCTGAGATTCGTCATGAGTTTGAATCATGGTTGAAGGATAATGTAGTGATACTTGAAATCAAAAAATACATAAATACAATTTTATCTCACTATATATTGGATATTGAACAACCACCACTTGCCTCATTATTGAATGTGGCTACAGTGTTGAATGTCACTTTTCAAGAGGATAATAGGGGGCATGCAAATCGTCAGTGATATAGATTTTAAAAGTTAATGTAAGAGGATATATGTTGTTTGCAAATCATTCTGGAGTGAATTTTATGATTCAACTTACTCAGATGGAACAATTTCAATTCTGAATAATATATTTATCATGCATTAAGTTTCAAGAAGTTAATAGAACGAACGGAGCGATGCTTATAAAGTAAGATACTTAAGAGAAATACGTAAAAAATTCTTTATTTTTTTTGTAAAAAAGAGAAATCATTGATTTCTCCGAAAAAATATGATATGTTTAATAAATTAGTAATTATGAGGTGATTGTGGCATCATTTTCCTATCAAGAATTTTTATCTGGTTACTGGGATAAAAATAGAGAATTTATTGGGAGCATCCTAAAAACAAATAATCCCTTTGTTAAGGTTTTCTCTGAAATTTTTTCTTTTATATCGTTGTTACCATCAGTATTATATGTGATAGGTAAGGCCTCTTGGATGTATGTTATTACAACAATATCACCAAATACTGAAGTGGATTTTTCTAAGTCGTCTGATGGTCATACTCAAGGTAAAACGCATGCAGAGGAGCACGATGAGCATCTCACTCTCGACAAGGCGGGACGTGATGGTAACTTGTTCCATTCAGCGTCGTTGAGCGAACAAAATCGCCAGGTAGGTTTTAAAGATCGAGATCCGTCGAGTTCATCGAGAGTATCAAGTATCCATGGAAGTGCTTCTCAAGTAGATGAGAACAAAGTGAGACTATTACAAGAAGAGAGAGAGAGTACGGGGAAGAGAAATAAGAATGTATGGAGGTTTAATGCTTTTGCCCAAAATGTCAGCATAGGAAGAGGAAAGACATCAGGTAGTATTTTGCAGGAGAAAAATTTATTTCAGGACAAAAATGTCCAACACATCATAGTTCTTGATGCTGGTCACATCTTTCAAAATAGTCAACGCTTGAATACAAAGGATGGAGTGCGATGTTATTCCAACTCTTTGGAAGAGCAATTATTGAAATATCTTCAGGAGAAATTTAATCACAACAACCCTATAACGGTAGGTCAATATCTATCATCTAATCCTGAAAGCAGTGTGAAGATGTTGCAAAAAGATAAGTTTTTCGATAACTCACACGTATTTGATGATTTTCATGGTGCCAATGGTGGCCTGAAACATGTATTGATTGGTAGAGTTGCTAAAGAGGATGAGACCTTAAAATATGACAAGGGGCTTAAATTCCTTTCTGATGACATTAAGGTAAGGGGGGTAATGGAGGCATATTTAAACTCTGTATATGAGGCATATTCTCGAGTCCTGGGGGATGTGATAGATTCTCTTAATAATCAGAAGGATCAGCAACGCATGGTTGTATGTATTCCAATGCTTGGTACAGGTGGAATGCATTTGAGAGATTTGACACCTGCTACAGTAATAGGAACCCGGAATGGGGTCGAAATATCTTTTGCAGATGTTTACACACAGACCATTTGTAGAGCGCTTGCTAAATGTTTTGCTGAAGCACCTGATAAAGTAGTTGAGATGGTTGAAGTAGGAAGATTGCAATTGAAATTTAAAGATTATGACAATGAGTGGAGTCAGAACTTTTCGAATGTTTTGCAAGATCAATATTTGCAATATGTTCAGAACGTGCCAGTGCGAGATGCAATTCTAAAATCTGACACACCGATTGAGGAGAAGTTTTTGCCAAGCTCTCATGTCACAGTTAGTCGTGAGGTGCAGAGTGGAATGATAACAAGCACGCTATCGATTTCACCACAAGAAGACGACGTGCAGATAGGCAGTACTAAGTTGCAGGGACGCAATGTTGATATTCTATCGTACGGGATGAGAAACCCTAACCCCTTTTTCATGGAAAAGAATGAGCAAGGCAAGCGTATAATAAATATAATCGTTGATGCTGCAGGTGTTGCTTTTGATGGATCCTCGGAGTTGAATGGTCTTTCTGGGGTATCAGCCAGAATAGTTTCGACGTTACGGAGTGCTATGAGGTCGAAAAATTTGTCAGAGAACCAGATAAAGGATATATATTATCCGGTAGATGATGATGGGAATGGTATAATTCGCATGAAAGCAGGTGATGTACACGTGGATTATCATTTTTTCGGGAGGATGTACATCCGTAATAGATTTGTCGAAAAAGATAATATACTCATATTTGCTATGAGTGTTAATATGCAATCTTTGGGTCATAAGAGTATATCTAATCCTACTCAATATAGAAATTTTCATGGTAAACGGATTGATCTCGCTTATTATAATAAGTTATCACAGTTCAGGGACTTTTTGGAGAATGTTATGAAAGAGGTGTACCGAGCTCGTTCAGTCAGGTTAGCTAATATACAAGATCTGGATAGTGTGGAGATGATTATACGAGTCCCATTGTTTTCTACAGGTGTGTATGGGTTACAAGATACTAATTTGGTAATGGGGGTGGATGAAGCAGGAAAGGCGTACAAATATGGTCAATGGTATTATGATACTATGGTATCTGTAGTGGCTAACTCTAGGATGGAGGAGTGGGTTAAGTCAAAGACATCCGAAGAGAAAAAGAGAGTATTGGAGCAGAAAATTATTTTCTTTGATTATGAAGGAAAAATTCTTATTGGTGAAGGTAAGAATTTTGAGAGGGATGTGGAAAATACACTGCAGGATCTTTTAAAAGATAGGAAACAGCAGTCGGATATGATCATACCTGTCTTGGAAACAGTAGGCGGAGTCTTCATGTAATCAGAAAGGATGCATTGTCGAGTCTAAATGGGAATGTAGATAATAATCAAGTTCACAAGATGGATATGCAGTATATTATCAGTAATAATCCTAAGTACGGATTACCTATGAAGATGCAACATAATGAGACATAACTGGAGGATACTCTAAAGAAATGGCAAGATAAGGGAAAGAAACTGGCAGAAAAGTGGCAAGAAATTAGTAAGAAAGTACAATCGGTGATGTGTGCGTCTCATTCATCTTGAACTATTGGTTACAATCTTGAGGGGACGATAAATATATATGGCGAGTTCGCGGGTGAATTAGATTCTATAAAAGAATTTTTGCGCGATTCTCTGGATTTGATGCATTCTATATGTTCTACTGTAGTTGAGGACTTAGATGATGAGACAAAATTAGTGGTATTGTTTTCATTAAACAGATGGGAGGAGATCCAAGGTCAGCATTAGAATCTGAAAGTAGGGGAAAAACGAGAACATCAGCACGACACATCTTGGGAAATATTGAAATACAGTGAGTGGTTTCAAAAGACTCTGGAGGAAGTATTGGTAGATCATATGATGCATGTATGCACTGATCATGAAATTACTGATGATCATAGGAGCCGTATATTTTAGAGCAGGATTTGGTTATATTTTCTGATCCGCAAGATCAAACCAAGGGATTCAATACAGAGGAGCGCAAGAAGATAAAGCAGAATATACTGGATCAGGTTGAGAGAAGATGGACAAGCTGGGAAGCCAACAAGAATCTCCTTCTAGCACTCAACATTGCTCTGTTGTGCACTGTGTTGATCAGGGACGGATAAGCACAAAGTAGTACATGCTAATAATTAGTTTAAGTAGTAATGACTATGGAGGTAAATATCTAGTATTTACATAAATATATCTTAGTTAATGGTTTATGGATCAGTGTATATGGTATCGTTTTCGTATAGAGATTTAATATCTGAGTATTGGGGGGCAGAATAGAGAGTTTTTTTATGTTCGTTGTGTAACACAAAACTCAGTAGGTTTAAGAATCTTTTATAAAGTTCTTGCCTTTATCTCATTGGGACCATTAGCGTTGTATGTGTTTCTGAAGGCATCTAGTGTGTATATTGCTGAAATGATTTTACCTGGAACTAAGGTGAGTATCTCAGAGTCATCTGATGATAAGAAAAGTCAGTGTGATGATAATATTCAATATGATCAACAGAAGATAAAGTCTACGCTTCCAAAGTCCATTGAGGGGATAAAAGGTTGTGATGCACAATCATTGGACGATATAAAAGGAATGATACGGAAGAATGTGAATAGTGATACGCGTTCGTCATATTCTTCAAAAAAAAATCTTTTTTGTAAGAAGAAGAGTAAGAATGGGAAAACATTAGTGACGGTATTTGCTGAGTGTGTTGACTATCAGTATTCTGCTTTTGATGTAACGTCAGGGCGTAATCTTCTTAAGTATGCTTTTCAGAATAGTGTAAAAAATGAGATGATAACATCCTTTTGTACTGTTTTGCAAAATTACCCAGTGAAAACAAACAGGAAGACAGGAAGGGAAGAACATATGCTCAACTGCATATGGATTCTGTGTTTGAAAATAAAGGGTTCTTTAGTAGGATGTACCAATATAATAACGATCTTGAAGGACTAAATAAAATGTTACATTGTATAATGCCCTCTCTTGTTTTATCATCTCAGGAAAGCGTTTCTTGGAGTAAACCAGGGAAGCGATGCACTGTTGATATGTGTGGAGGTAAGGTCGATAAAGGTTATTACTGCTCGTTATGGGATATAAGGGCAAGTATTTATAATACTATAGAACAATCATTGTTTATTCCAGTGTTACTATGTTCTTCTTGGGAAAATAAGGTCGTAGATCCAGGAGATGTATATAGCATATGGTACTTTCATACTATGGCAGAAGCAATAGCTGAGGTTCTGTTTGATGCTTGGAAAAGGTCAACAACTCCTGAGGAGCAACGAATGGCATTAGGACTTAAGATAAAGGTAATAGACACGTCGAGGTGTTAATAGTACCCATTTTTCAGACATGGTTTGTGATGCATTTTCTCAGAAGTTTAACTCATTGGAGAGAGATAAGGAATCTGAGAAGAAAGAGCAACAAAAGGATGATTTAGATATGATTTCACAAGTAGCAGGAGATGTTATAAAAACAAATGTGATATTTGAGCAAGTGTCAGAAGGGACAACAGAAAAAAGTTCTTCATTAAGAACAACATGAATATTTTGACTATAGGGTAGAATGACTATCAATAAATAAATAGATTGTTTGGTTGTTGAGGGTTTTAAAGTTTATATTGATTGGTAATTTATTATTGGGTGAGCACTTAATACGGGATCTGAATTAAGGCAAGTTTGGTCACTATTGATTTTTAAGTAAAGAATTAGATACTAATCCCATTATATATTCCTACTATATTGTGCTAGTAATTAATGGTGTTATAAGAAGTGAGTTGATAATTAAAAGGGATCTTAAAGGTAATTAGCGCTAGAAAACAAAAATAATCTCAATATATTATTCTTGTTTTATAGCTTTCTTATCGATTTCTTATGTATGTTGTTATACTATTTTGAGAATTACCTGTATTATGTTAGTACTTTTTGGATATTTAGATTTTACTATACAGCATGTCAACAATATCTTCTAGGGTGGTTTTACTTTTAGGTGCTTCTATTGCGGGATCTTGTATTATGGTGGGTAATGAGTGTTGTACTGTACTCCACTTGCTATTAGGGACTGCTTCTGTTTTAAATTCGTCAAATATCTTGAAGTATTTTTTTGGACAGCATTCATCATTCTTTACGTGCGTGCTTAATTCTTCAAGTTTGTCATGCATTTCTTGCACGTTATCATTGTATTTAGTATGTGGTTGTTGTATGAATATTTGACACTTTTCTATCAATTCTTTTGTGGTTTCTTGGGTCTTTGTTGTATAATGTTGCTTGGGATTTTTATCAGATTCTGTTCTTTGTTGATCGTTTTCATGATCCTGTTCTTCGATTTTATCTGGTGTTTTAGATGACTTAGCTGATTGTGAAGGGGATGTTGTATTTTCATCATCTAGGACAGTAGAAGTGTCGCTTTTCAAATGGAAGACTGTCGTCAGTGGTAAAAGGGTGCGTAATTCATTTTCTATGGGCTCGATATCCTTTTTCCATTGTTTTGATTTGAGTAATTCGATTTCATTTTCTGGGGTTGGGTTGGTGATATATTCTTGATGTGCTTTATCATGACGTCTACGACAATAGCAGGAGACATATAATGTGAATATCACGGCAACCATTATCACAATAGTTATTCCGACTTGAACAGTTGTTGCTTCTGTTAAGCTTGTCTGAGCATTTAGATGACGAATCTCTGCTTCTTTCTGTAGTATCTCTAACTCTTGCATTTCACTTTCAATGCTATTTGGAGGTACAGTAGTGGCTCCTCCTAACTTAGTTAGTATACTAATTATGAATGCAGAGAATAATTTTGGTAACGATTTATCTTTGTACATGGTATTGTGCATAAAATATATATTTAAGATTATTCATTATATATTATACTATATAAATAACATTAGTAATCAAAATTTACTATTATACCATCCTAAATAGGTAAAATATTATTACCATATATAGAATTAGGAAAGTGAAAGTTGTATCAGGTATTATAATAAGGTGTATTGAACTTATGATAGTGTAGAAGTCTTGTGAGTAAAGAGATAAGTTTGAGTATAATTTATAGCTGATCCATCAATTGAAGTATCGAATCTAGAGGTAATTGTTAAATAAGAGCAAATATACTATGGTCATTCATTGTGAAGATTGTGTGAGAATTTGCAAAATACTCATGTTTAAGGAGACTGGTTCTGTGTTGTAGGATTATGTTAAGAATATGTTTCAAACACTTGGAGATGTATATGCATATGTTAATTAAATCCTTGAATAAAGGAAATGGTAAAGCCTTCTAGATTTGATATGTTTTAGGAAGGCTTTATTTTTAGTTTAAAAGATGTGAAAATTATTTTGTAGTAACTCTATAATCTCAACTTAGGGTATGTTGCGATTATACGATGATGTTGACTGTGATATTCCAATAAGACTTGATACTACATTGGTGCCGTTTATGAGCACGGTCTTAGGAGTTTCTGTGGTGCTAGAATGTAATTTTGTATGTTCTGACTTTTGTAAATTATTGCGTAATTTTGCAATTTTCTTTTGTGCTTTGTGTATTGCTTTATCTACAATATCAGGAGCTATGACACCTTTTTCTGTATTATATTGAATTTTCTCAATTAACTTCTCCAACTTCCCTTCTTTTTGTTCAAGATCTTGAAGTTGTGGGGGGATGCTATTTTTAAGATTTTCTACTTCTTTGTTGATGTCTCGTAATTTATTACATGAGTTTGGACAGGATTTTGTACAATTCTTACAGCGTGCATTATTATATAAAAAGCCTATATCGGTTAAGGGTGTATTTCTGTTTTCTTCACTAATAGTTAGATTATAAAGGGGTAGTAGATCGTCTTTGATATTATTGAGAGATTGAATCCATTTTTCTGCTTGCTCTAACTTTTCTTTATTTTCTTCAGTTGGATATCTGTTATATTGTTTTTCTGCTTTCGTTTGACGTATTTTGCAAGTCCAAAGTAAGAAGAACAGTATTGCTAATACAAAGACTATCAAGAGATCATGTATTATAATATTTGTTGTTTCGAGATTCTTTAAAGATATTGACGCATATTTATCTGCAATTTCTGCTTCTTTTTTGTTAAGTTCTAATCTATATAACTCATCTTGTTGAGTAAAATTTTTTGGTATAGTTGAACTTTTTGCCTGGGTCATGCTTAGCATATGAAGTATTATAATTCCCATAAATTTTTTGATTCTTTGCATAACATATATTTCATTGATAATTCATAACATATAATATTATATTATAGATATATAGTAATAGTAATCAAAATTATTATTAAATTCATTTAAATATAGATATATTCTGTTTTTAAATTGTTATCTACTACTAGATAAAATTATGAATTGAGATTGTAGATCAAGAAATTTTGTAAATTTCTTGCATTTCTTAATAAGAGGTTCTTTATGTTTTGAAAGGTAACTTGAATCTAAATTTACTTGTGGATTGAATCATACTTTTAAGTGCTAATTCATTGTATTCGGCTATTAATAGTGTTACCTATTACCATTGATAGCATAACTGTATGTGGATCTTCTTTTTCTGATATCTAACACTGTCTAACTTGGAAATATAAAATACCGACACATCCTATGCTTATTTTGATATGCAAGTAAGTATATTTTTTACCTTTTTTACGCTTACTGTAAGTGATTAATAATTGTGTGTTTTTATGGCTGACTTAACGCTTTATACAGCAACTACTGGTTTAAAAGCCCAACAGTTGTCATTAGATGTGTTATCTAATGATCTTTCTAATGTCAAGACTCCTGGTTATAAAACTTCATTTATAGCTTTTGCAGATTTGGCTTATATTGAAAAGACCAGAGCTAGTAATAGTGCGGAAGAAAATAATGTCTTTCCGATGAATATTCAGATAGGGACAGGAGTAAGACCTGTGGCAATTTCAAGAGTAGCTACGCAAGGGGCGGTGGAAGAAACAAACATGCCTTTACATATTGCCATTGATGGTAAAGGTTTTTTTCCAGTATTGAATGAAGTATCAGGACAGGAATATTATACAAGATCAGGCTTGTTTACCTTGGATAGTGATGGTCGAATTGTAACTTCCGATGGTCATGTATTACAACCAGAGATCACAATCAGTGATACTGTAGATTCGATTGTAATTAATAAATATGGTGCAGTATTTGAAGTATTTGATAATGTAGAAGTCGAAATAGGACAAATAGAACTTGCCAAGTTTATTAATGAAGATGGGTTACAAAATATAGGTAATAATTTATTTAGTGAAACTACTGCATCAGGTGTTCCAATAGTCGAAGAACCAGGTACAGCGGATATGGGTTTCTTGATGCAAAATTATCTTGAGGCATCAAATGTTGACTCATTGGATACAATGCTAAATCTGGTATCCACTCAAAGAACCTATGAGCAATTGTTAAAAGTTATCTCAACATATAATGATTTATTGCAAAAACTAAATAATTCTTATGGTTCATAGTATTATATTTGCTATTATGATTATTATCCCTAATATTGGGTTTCCTCATGGTACATATGATGTAGTTATCACAACACAGAACATTGCTAAAGGTATGAAGATATCACATGATAATGTTGAAATGGGACAGCATAACAACAATAACAAAGATATCGCAACAGATCTGTCTCAGGTTATGGGTAGAACGGCAAAGAGAAATATACAAAGTAACAAGCCAGTATATTTTAGGAATCTAGAATATGACTATTCAGTGCTTAAAAATAGTGTTATAGAGGTTTCTTATCAGAAAGATGGAGTATATTTACACTCTAGAGGTAAAGCATTGCAAAATGGTAATACTGGAGATCAGATTATGATAGAATATCCGAATAGTGTAATAAGATCTGTGAAAATTACTGGTAAGAATACTGCACAAATCATATAATTTATGCAATAAGATTTCCTGTGAAATTATTATTATGATGCAACAGGTATTAAGGTGTACTGGTTATCTAGAAACCATGATTAAAATTAACAATACTGCCAATGATATTGAATTTTAGGGAACTACCTTGATACACAGTAAATACAAATAATAAGTTATTTTATCAAAGTAAGATATGGTAATCAAGTGCAGTGAAACCACTGTCAAAGTAAAAAAGTTTATCAATCTAAAAATACTCCGAAGCTTTTTATTTGTAACGACTGTAATAATATGGGTTCAGTATTCAAAGGAACAATCTTTGATCACTCTTCTACAGATTTAAGAAAATGGTTTTACGCTATACACGTATTTCTCAACGGGAAAAAAGGCATTATTGC
This sequence comes from Candidatus Xenolissoclinum pacificiensis L6, assembly GCA_000512675.1. Lineage (GTDB taxonomy): Bacteria > Pseudomonadota > Alphaproteobacteria > Rickettsiales > Anaplasmataceae > Xenolissoclinum > Xenolissoclinum pacificum. Next base: position 189,684 of record AXCJ01000008.1, on the reverse strand, counting down.
ATTACAACTGCAAAGAGAAATAAAAGTAACATATAAATGTGATTGGCGTATATTACATAAAATACGTGAAGCTAGGGGGGAATGATGATGAGGAGGAGGATAAAGACGGTGGATTCAGAAAAATAATAATTGAAATAGACGAAACTTATTTAGGTGGTAAAGCTACAAACAAACACATAGATAAACGCATAGTAGCTAAAGGTGTTTTTAAGAAGGATATCAATTCACAAGGTTTATACGTAATTGATAGGAATATACATGCAAACAACATTGAGGGTTTTTGGGTTGCACTAAAATGTGGAATATATGTTATATATCATCAAAATGGACTCAGAATTACGTTAATGAGTTTTGCTTTAGGTTAATAATAGGAATAATAAAAATATTTTTGATGAATCAGTTAGTAGGGGTGTTAATGAAAACATCTATTTTATTTTTTAACTTTGCACTAACCTGATTAATTTTATCTTTATTGTACGATATATATATATTACCCTACCTCTATATCAGACGGTCTTTCAACAGAAGATTCTTTTATTATTATTACTCTTTCTCTACCGAATTTAGTAAGTAGTAACATTCCTAATTCCAAAATTACATTCTGTCTAGCTCTTGGGCTTTTATGCTCTTCACCAACATTATTTGTATCCTGTATCATCTGGGGTAAGTAACACAATGCCTATAGTTGTATTTTTATTGTTAATTTCATGTTCTAAAAATTCAATAATAGTTCTACCTTTACTATCAGCATCTTGTATAGCATATGGTTTTAAACCCCATTTGCACAACATCAACTCTATACTTGTCTATGAACTATAAATATTTTACTTTCTTTTATATTTTCCTCTTTCATACTATCTGAGTCTAAACGCATAATTATATCTTTAATTATTGATAAATCCTTATCATTCCATTCTGGAGATGAATATTATGTGTACTTTCATAATATGTTAATATTAGATCTCCTTTTTGTTTTAAACTGCAATGTTGTATTTCCCCCCCCTTTTCCGCACATTTAGTAAATCCTACTCTTTGAAACGCATCTTCCAAATCAGATGTATTACCATAATATATTAAATTACTCATTTAATATATTATCTTTAAATATATTATTATAAATAACTATGTATCAAAGTATAGTTTCCATAACATTATTTTAATGTTGAATAATTCAATTATAGTCCTCAATGTATAGGGTTCAGATTTAGATTAGAACTCCTGTGAAATTTAAATTGCCACATAAGATGATACTCAAAACTATAAATTGCCTTTGATTGGTTCATAGATATCGATATTATTAGGATTTGTTGACTTAAATGATCGTAATATTAGTGACTATACTTTGGCTCCCATTCATTACTACAGTAAGGAGGTCTATTGAGTATGCCTGATTATTTGGAATGAACTTGTAATATGCACACCAATAATTGTCATAACAATCTCAGTAGAACATTTATTGATCTCTTTCCATAATCTTAGATCCTATTGCAAAGCTTTAGACTCTTGTTGAGAAAGCTCCATTCTGTTTTTAGCTATTTCTCCAAAATATTTTATCCAGTTCAGTATTGCTACATTACTGAAACCTAAAATCCAGCCCTAAATCGAAACTTCCAGATATATTTTCAATTCCTTTTTCTTGATCTCAATAGATGGTGATCTTTTTTTATTTATCACACTATAACTATGACAGCATGTTTTTTTCATCGCTTCTGCATTTTGGACAATCCCATCGCTTTATCAGGTCTTAATTGCCTTCATTATCCACATATTATTTCTTATTAGTAGTAGTTGCAAACTGTTATACCACGACGAACTATATTGCTATTCCAGCAGACAATAATGCCTCATATAATGATCTGATACAGCCATCTCTTATATTACCTAATCATTGCATCCAGGTTTTTTAACAGATTATCCGATTGCTTATTATGCCTATCTAATGACCCAGTTGCTGGAGAAGAAGAGGCTTCTCTGCCGACATATGAAATATCTACTCCTGCACCAGTCAAGTGGCGATATATAAAGTACCAAGACCCCATATTTTCTGCTTCTTCCTGACACCATATGACCTCTACATCTGCACTATATTGATTGATGATTTCACAGATATCTCTTACACATAGTGGAAAGAGCTGTTCTAATCTTAATATAACAGCATTTTGTTTTTCTTTCTTTTCTAAATGTGCTTTGATAGTGTAAAAAACTTTACCAGTGCACATGAGCACTTTTTTGACATCTTTTTTATTTTGAGCAAGAGATGTGACAATTATATTTTGGAACGATTTTTCAAATTCAGAAGAAAACGATATTGCTTCTGGAGAGCGCAAAAGAGATTTAGGAGAAAAGATGATAGCAGGTTTGCGATAATTACCGGATACTTGCCTGCGCAAAGCATGAAAATAATTTGCTGGAGTACTACAATTTAGCACTCTGATATTATTTTGAGCTCCCATCTGTAAGAATCTTTCAATTCTGCCAGAAGAATGTTCTGGTCCTAATCCTTCCATGCCATGTGGTAATAATAGTACTAACCCACTAGAACGCCCCCACTTTGTCTCACCTGATACTAGGAATTGATCTATAATGATCTGTGCGCCATTGACAAAATCTCCAAATTGAGCTTCCCATATAACTAAATGATTAGGATTATGTTCAGAGTAACCATATTCCACACCTAATGCTGCATACTCTGATAGGTTAGAGTTCCCAATATACAATTTAGCGTTGGATATTTGATTAAAAGGAATATAAGAGGATGATTCATCTTCTTGGTTAAAGATTACTCCATGTCTATGAGAGAAAGTTCCTCTACATACATCTTGACCCATCATTCTGATACTGATACCATCGTCAATGATTGATGCAAAGGATAGGGCTTCTGCAGTTCCCCAATCTATTCCTAAATCTTCTTGAACGTTCTTTAATCTGTTATCATATAAACTCAATAATTTAGGGAGAGGATTAGATGTACTAGGTAATGAGAATATAGTACTTGCCAATTTTTGTAAATCTGTAAATTTTACACCTGTCGTAAGTGATTTATCTAATTCAGGATCATGGTTCAAAATAAAATCTTTCCAATGGCCGTGCATTATTGACGAATCATCCACTTGATAGGTATTTGCTTGTTCAAAACCTTGCTCAAAAGATTTACGAAAATCACTTTGTATAGATATTAGGTCATTTTCATTAAACCCTTCTTTTCGGACAAGATGATTTTTATATATATCCTGACTTTTTGCAAGTTTACTAAGAGTATCATACATTTTTGGTTGAGTAAATTTTGGTTCATCTTGCTCATTATGTCCATACTTACGAAATCCGTGTAAATCAATTATCACACTTTTCCCAAATGTACGTCTATACTCAATTGCTAACTTTACAATTGCGGGAATTTTTTCAAAGGCACGACTATTTAAATGTATGATAGGCAACTCTAAAGCTTTACCTATGAAGGAAGGGTATTGATTCTTTCTGGCATCTATCGTATCGGTGGTAAAACCAATTTGGTTATTTGCGATGATATGGATCATCCCCCCAATATTATAATGCCGTAACTGAGACATAACCATGTATTCATATACAACACCCTGGCCACTAAAGGCAGCATCGCCATGCAAGCAAATAGGTATTATTTTGTCATATTTTCCTCCTAACATATCTTGTTCTGCTCGTACTTTCCCAATTAGAACAGGCACTACCGCTTCCAGGTGAGAAGGGTTGAAAAGTAATGATAAATCTATTGAATGACCGTTGATTATTCTATTGTTTGTATAACCCATATGGTATTTCACATCCCCATACAAATTATGTTTTTCATGAAAAAAGCTTTTACCCTGAAACTGCGACATTAACAATTCAATTGGTTCTCCAAAAATATTCACAAGAAAATTTACTCTTCCACGATGAGGCATAGCTGTGAATATGTGTTGGGCACCACATTTAGCGTACTGTTCAATCAGTTCTTCCATAACCACAGACAAGGATTCTATTCCTTCTAGGGAAAACCTATTACTACGAAATTTAGAATGAATAAATTCTTCTAGTTGTGTGCTTTTGGCAAGAATAGTATATATATTTTTTTTCTTTTCATCAGTTAAGACATGACTCTGAGACTCTATTGCGGAATATAACCATTCTCTTTCCTGTACAGAACTAATATGGGCAGTTTCATAACCAACATCATTACAATATATATCGTCCAAAAATAGTCCTAATTGCTGGATATTTGTAATACCTTGTTGATTATACTTCTCAAGATCCACATTTTGGTTGTCAGACAGTGATAGAAAATCATGTGTTTTACTATGGGAACCCAAAGGAGATAAGTTAGTATATAAAAACCCCTTATCACGATATTTTTGTATGATGTCAGAAGCTATAACGTCAGATTTTTGAGAGTTTTGCACCGACACTTGTTCTTCAAGAGTATTATCACTATCTTCATTTAACAGAGCACTAAAATACTTACGCCAGCTCTGATCTACTGAGCTAGGATCTTGAATATACTGATTATAAAGACTTTCTAAAATACCAAGGTTTTCACGACTAATCATAAATTAAACAATATCAATGACAATTAACACACAAAAATAATTATATGTATAAACACACTATTATCGCAAGTATGTTATCATGTCTAGTTATATTTCAGATTTTCTTTATATGTATTAATTAATCTTGTTAAAATGTGTATTAAAGCCTGATCATTTTCGATAAACTCTAATGTCTTCTGCGCTGTTTCTAGAGCATTATCATAGTCTTCAGCTTCTAACATATTCAATATTTCAACAATAAGTCTAGTGTTTGGCAAAATATCCGGTATCTGAATAAGAGGGTCAAGATCATTATCATTATGTGAGTAAATTCTGTACATCAAATGTGCTACACATCTGTAATAAACAGGAATACTATTGTTTTGTAGTATTTGCAAGTATACTTCAATTGCTTTCTCAAATTCATTCTCTGCAGTATATAAATACGACAATTCGAACAATGCAAACACAATGTAAGGAGGATAGTTTGATGAGTGGGTTTTTATTAGTTCCTGTAATAAATCAATTTTTTTTCTGTTATCTAGCCCATTATGATCGAAATTGATCTGATATATATCATTATAGTAATTAGCAATATTAGATACACGTTTGTAATGTATAATTATGCTAGTAGCAATGATCAAAAATAATAAGATACAAAATACAACAATACCCCAAATAGGAATTTTTCTAATATTTAGCATTTCAACATTTCATTACTTCAACATTTAAGATTATAACAATTGATCAGGTAAAGATCTATCATGATTGTATATTAATTAGAATCTTGTGGTTTATGTCAGGCAGTAACAATAATTAGGAAATCGTTTTTAACACTAAAATATTCATGGGACTCTGACAAGATATCTTAAAGCATTTATTAGTCAAGAACTTGAGATCTATTTTTGCAGATTAAGACAAGGTGGTCTATACAGAATTGCTTGAATAGATCTTGATAAATTATGATAGAAAGTCTTGAGCATGGAAAGCTATGGAATTTAAATAGTGAATCCAATATTCTTGCTAAGGATAGTATTTTGTCTAGTAATCAATTAATAGTCATGGTTTTTATTCTTGGAATAATATTCTGTTTGATATTCACAAGCGATGGGCAAGGCATTAATGAATTGAGTAACAGTATCAAGATTTAAATTATTTATATTAAACTTCTATTTATACGCTATAATCTTTTCAGATTAATGGTATTATAACTCTTTATTCATAGATCACTTTTCATTTTTACTAGATAAGATAATTAAAAAATATTTATATTAAGAAATACAGAAAAATACTCTATTTTTGGTTTCTAAATCAAGATATAATAAATGTTATTGGCATATATTATATCATGAGAGTTGTGTGCAATGATTCTCATATTTCCATCAATAGTAGAGTATATTGTTTGATTTCGATCAGTAATTGTGATATATCCATATATTAGTTATATTATTACTATTTATTTGATATGAATATTATGGTCAACAAGAAGTCTGGACGAGATGTGATAGTGAGAAAATTAAAAGCAAGAATGCAATTTATGAATATGAATCCTCGCACTCTTGCTGCTAGATCAAATGTTGGTAGATCTTTTGTATATGATATTTTAAATGGCAAGTCTAAAAACCCAACATCTGCTAAGTTAAGTGCAATATGTAAGGAGTTACGTGTTCCATTATCATACTTAATGAATCATGAAGACGGAGATGTAGATTATGAAGAATATGTTCATATTAAACCAATATTTGATCAGTCAGATAGACCTCAAGTGATTCTACACAAGTTGTTTTTTAAGCCTTATGATTCGGATAATGAGGATTTTTGTTTCTACAAAATGCCTGATGACAGCATGGAAGCAAGTATTAGTTGTAGTAATATTATGATTTTACAAAAGGAAAAAGATACTGATAATAAAATCTATTCTGGTATATATATGGTACAAGACCATATAAACACTGTCATACGTAGGGTAGAGCCTGTTATTGGAGAGGATAAGATTAACGTTATTGCGGATAATCATAAATATAATAGATATGTTGTGGAACGTAAAAATTTAAAGATCATTGCCAAGGTGTTGTTTTGTATCAAGAAGATTTGATATTTTATATATTTACAGATGTTCAGGATTATGATAAAATTCCCTCATAACGTTTATATTCCTCGATAGCTCAGCCTGGTAGAGCAGTTGCCTGTTAAGCAATTTGTCGTTGGTTCAAATCCGACTCGGGGAGCTTTTATTAGTTTACTGGATCCTTGTATAAGAAAAGATTCCTGATAACTAGGAGATCCTTTATTTTGAGTTCTGCCTGTATTCTTTCCAGCAGTATTCTATTCTCTAGAATGTATGTTTTACAGATTGTCAATTGTGAAAAGTACTCTGCGATGTCCTATAGGAATAAGACTCGTGTTCTGGGTATCGATTCTTTGCGTGGTATAATACAAGATTGTAACGGATTGGTTATAGCAGATAATCGCATGCATTACCGAGTGATATGTTATCCGAATAAATTAGGTAATAAACAAGAATTTTTAACAACGCTCTTTGATGTGCTCCCAGAGATGTTAACTCATCAAGAATGGACTGAGAATAGTATATATAACAATAATAGATCTAGTTTTGTGCTTATCAAACATGCTGATTGGTCAACAGTGATCAAGATAGAGATGCATTTTTCTGAAGAAAAAGGCATAGAAGTGGAGAAAATGTATAAACGTTTTTATCCTTATTCTGGTTTATGTGCTCATATATTGGGATATTTATCAAAATCTGATCCTAAAAAACATGAAAATCAATATATAGGAAAGGCAGGTGTTGAATATATATATGATGATGGTTTACAGGGTGTCACAGGTAAAATAAAGTACGAGGTTAATCATAAAGGTCGTATTATTAAAGAGGTTGAAAATATCCCTCCTATACCTGGTAAGACACTGAATTTATCGATAGATATTCTTTTGACGCAATATGTATATCGTTGTTTACAATTACAAAAACGCTATAAAAGTGCCAGTGTGGTTATTATTGATGCACAAAGTGGTGAAATTAAATCTTTAGTCAGTATACCATCTTATGACAATAATTTATTTTCAAATTCGATCAATAACACAGAATGGAAATCATTAGAAACCAGCTTGTTTCATAGAGCTGTTGCATTACGTGTTGCACCTGGTTCAACATTTAAACTTATTACAGCTCTTTTGGCTTTAGAGCAGGGGATTATAGATCCTAACAATACACTAAGTTATTGTAGAGGGAAGGTGTTGATAGGGGATAGATATTTTAAATGTTGGAAACACTCAGGACATGGTTATGTTAACCTAGATAGAGCATTGGCGTCTTCGTGTAATATATATTTTTATGATCTAGCAAAAAAGGTAAATGTTGATAATTTGCTAAGTATTGCAGGATGTTTTCATGTGCACAAAAATAAAAGCGCTATAGGATTAATTGAAGAATTAGGTAGCGTAATACCTGATAAATTATGGCGTATGCAGTATTTAAATGATTCTTGGTATTTAGGTGATACAGTAAACCTATTGATAGGTCATGGGTATATTTTAACGACACCATTGCAATTAGCCATTATGACAGCTCGCATTGCATCTGGTAAGGAAATCATACCTTCTGTTTTGCAAAACAATAATTCTAATAAATTGGTTCCTATAGAGGTCTTAGAAACTAATCTTAATATTATTAGAAAGGCAATGTACAATTCCGTTAATGCTCCCTATGGAACAGCTTATGATTGTCGATTAAAAAGTATTGATTTTGCAGGGAAGACAGGTACAGTACAAATATTTAGTTCTCATAATAAAGACATTAAGGGATCATTACCCTACCATTCTTTGTTTATAGGATATGCTCCATATTTTAATCCTAGATATGCTGTTTCTATTGTTCTGGAAAGAGGTGGATTTGGAAAACAATCAGCGTTTGTTGCTAATAGGATATTTAATTACATGTATCAGAAAGGATACTTTAACTAGAATCCGTCTATATGATTTTAATTGGATTATTCAATAATGAGTTTGTTGTTTGTATCTAATTATGTGATCGTAGCCCCGGTGAGCATATGTTTCTTTGTGATATGTGTGGATTGATATAAAGTGATGGTAATGTTTTGATGGATCCATAGTGTGGGTTTATTTATCACGCATATCTGTATGATTGGGTCTTATAGGGTCGTGATACTTTTGATCATTTAAGGATTTTATGTTCACTATATATCCAGAGTAGTCATTGAGAAAAAGTGTAAGTATATGCCTTATTTATATTAGTTGAAAGAGTAATCCTTTGTGTCAAGTAAGGGGGATAAACATTTTTGTATTAATATGCTCTAACTTGGTGGTTTGATGCTAGATAGATAACAACGAGTGGCATCTAATAAAGTGAGAATACTACACTTATGGTTAGTATTTAGATGATTATTGAAAAGATTGTAATACCAAGATCTTGAAGATTTGCTTTTATTGCTTATATAATGATCTGTTATGTTAGTGAAAGATTAATATTTGTATTATAGGTTAATCAATTTGATCACTAACAGGATTTATAGTATAATTGATTGTATATATGTTGTGTTATAGGGGGTGTTCATGGGAGCTATTGATAGTTTGTCCGCTGAGAAGCAAGAGGTAAAAAGATATCTGGATACGATCAAAGGTATTCCTTTCCTGACATACGAGGAAGAGCGAGCATTGTTATATAGATTACATGATGGTAAGGATGTTAATGCTGCTCATAAATTGGTTTCAAGTCACTTGAAACTTGTGGTCAAGATAGTTTATCAGTTTGGTAATTATGGTGTAAATATGATGGATATGATTTCGGAGGGCAATATTGGCCTTATGAAAGCTGTGAAGAACTTTAAATTATTCTTTACGTGCAGATTGGCTACATATGCAAGACACTGGATAAAATCTAGTATTAATGAATATATAATGCGTACTTATTCATTGATGCGTATTGGAACAAGTCGTGCACATAGAAGGTTATTCTTTAATCTTAGAAAATTAAAGAATAGAATTAACGCTTTGGAGTCTTCAGGATCCGAGTTGGAGGTTTTGGATAAAATTGCAGATCAGTTATCTCTTCCTGCAGAAGAGGTTTATTTTATGGATCAGATAATGAAAAATGGTAGTTATTATTCTTTGAATGCGAAAGTAAATGATGAAAGTGAAGTAGAAGTACAGGATATGTTGCAGTCTGAGGAGCCTATTCATGATTTACAGTTAATGGAAGATCAGGAAAAGTCTATGAAAATGTCTTGGTTGAAGGATGCAATAGGTTCTTTAGACAGTCGTCATCGAGAGATAATAGAGTCAAGGTACTTATTGGAAAAGAAGATGAAACTTTCTGAATTAGCGGAAAAATTTGCAATTTCTAGGGAGCGTGTTAGGCAGATTGAAGCAAGTGCACTAAAAAAAATACGCGTATTTTTTATGAGAAAATATGAAACTATAAAATAGTATGTCAAATGCTGGTAAGTTAATTTCTCCTAAAATGTCTGTTATTGGAGTCGGTGGTGCTGGTGGTAATGCATTAAATAATATGATACGTTCAGGGCTGGAAGGAGTTGATTTTATCAGTGCAAATACTGACTTGCAGGCATTAGAACTTTCCTTAACAGAGAATAGGTTACGACTTGGTATGGAGCTCACCAAGGGATTAGGTGCTGGTTCTTTGCCAGAGGTTGGTAGAGAAGCTGCAGAGGAGTCTATTAATCAGATTGCTGAGATGATTGATGGTGCTCACTTGCTGTTTATTACTGCTGGTATGGGAGGTGGTACTGGTACTGGTGCAGCTCCTGTGATTGCTCGAGTAGCCCGAGAGCATAAGGTGCTTACTGTGGCTGTTGTGACAACCCCATTTGTTTTTGAAGGTGCCCACCGAACAATGATTGCTAAGAGAGGGTTAGAAGAACTTAGAAGATATGTCGATACTTATATAGTGATTTCGAACCAGAACTTGTTCAAGATCGCAGATGAAAATACTACCTTTGCTGAGGCGTTTAAAATGGCTGATGATGTGTTATATTCGGGAGTCGCAGGGTTTACAGACTTGATTACAAAACCTGGTATTATTAATTGTGATTTTGCGGATATACGCTCTATTGTGTCTCAGATGGGACGTGCAATGATGGGAACAGGTGAAGCATCAGGTGAAAATCGAGCAGTGCGTGCTGCAGAGATGGCGATATACAATCCTCTTTTGGATAATCTATCTTTAAAGGATGCTAAGGGTATTCTCATTAATATTACTGGTGGCCACGACATAACATTGTTTGAACTGAATGCCGCAGTGAATTGTATTCGTGATCAGGCTGATGAAAATGTAAATATCATTTTTGGTTCTACTTTTGAACAGGAAATGGAAGGTATCATGAAAGTATCAATTGTAGCTACTGGGATACACGAGTCAAAACATGTAGCTAACGATAAGGTTGTAACTAAAAAAAGTAGAAAAGAGCGAGAAAGTGAAAAAGTTTCTGCAGGTTATATGGAAAATGTTGTGGAAACAGATAATCGTGATGTACCGGCATATTTGCGTAGAATGAAGAAAAAGGGATTATAATGTGGTTAGTCAAGACAGATCCTGATGAATATTCTTGGAGTGATTTTTATCAAGATGGTTCTACTGTATGGGATGGTGTGAAGAATTATCAGGCAATTGGATATCTGAAAGAGATGAAGTTAATGGATGAAGTGTTGATATATCATTCTTTTGATAAGTATATTGCAGGTCTTGCTGTTGTTGAAAAAGAGTTTTACATTTTAGATGGTCAAGTGGTTGTAGACCTGAGAGCCGTTAGAGAGTTTCCTAGTAAAGTATCATTGCATCAAATAAAACAGCTTCCTAGTTTATCTACGCTGTTTTTAGTGAGACAGTCAAGACTTTCAGTCGGTCCTGTCAATCATGAGCAAAGGGAGATCTTGTTTAGAATGATTGAACAAGGACAATAGGATTATTTTACTTTGAAAAATTGTGAGTTTAGGTTCTATAGTCAACGAAGGCATGTTTGAGATGAAAACGCAGTCAATAAAGGCCTAGTAGGGGTATTCTGTTTTGCCAAAAACCGAAAATTATTAAGTTACTGAAAGAACATCTTAGCAAATGTCTTTCTTTATTCTTAGATTTAACGTCTTCCATGAAAGCTTTTGCTGTGATAATATCATCCCTATTTCCTCCAGTGCTTACTTACCGCACACAAGTACCTCTTACTATAATACTGTCTATCATGTCTTCCTGTAAATCCCTCCGCATGTGGCGCTTTTGAACTCCAGACTACTTTCTTTTTCCAACTTATGCCCTATATTGTTGCCTACTGTATATATTAGGTAGTAACCTACACTGGTATCCTTCTGTCAATATGAATAGGCATTGTTAAGAAAGGTGATATTTAATGCAAGAAAAGCAATGAAAAGTAGAAAAGATAGGTTTTATTTTTCAAATCGTAAAGATAAATGTTTGTTTTTCTTGAGTTTAGCGAAGAAATTTTCTATTTTAGACCGTAATTTGAATATCTGCTTGTTATATATAAAATGGGTTTGATACGATTCTTTCTCCCAGGTTGAACATTATTTGGCGGATATTCTTCCATATGTAACTCTTTACGATTTACCAATATAATCTCATCAAATCTTTCTACAGTGATTGGATATAATCTACTACCCATCATTTTTATATGTTATGTGGTGCATGCATTCTAGCCTAAATTCAACCTAAGTTCAAACCTTTGTGAACAGTGCTTAATACTTCTGCGATAAATTGATGTATATCTTCTATCTTTCTGAGACATTTTACTTATTTCAGGTAGGTTTTGATAAATTACGATTTTCTGTCTTTTAGGGGATCATTCTTCATTATGGGTATCTTGTATTTGTTCATCGCTTTTGTTTTATTGCCTATTATCTTCTGTGGCTACTTTGCTTTTCCTTATGTTAACATAACCAGTTCTTACAAATCTTTGTTCATTGAATATGGTGTATCATATTATATAGTTTCTATAAGATTTATCGAGTTTTATCTAAGATTTGACTTTTTAGTGGTGAAGTGCTGGAATACTTATTGTTTAATAGAGGACGATATTGTCTAAATCATTTTCTTTAAGTTCTCTATAAAGAAATAGTGATCCAGATATAAGAATCTTAGTATTATTAAGTTTTTGTGATGATAATACAGAAAGCGCTTTTTTCAAAGAAGAACATTTATATATATTTGTGTTTTGTGGTAAAGAATTGACTGCAATGTCATATAACTCACTTTCGGAGTATGCTAAAACTTCTACATGAATGGGGATTGTATATAGGGCATGTATATTATCAGATATAGTATGTAGATAAGAACATACGTCTTTATTATAGCTAAATCCTAATATGAAAATAGCTTTTTCTTGATGTAACCAATTTGCAAGGGATTTAGCTGAATCTACATTGTGAGCTCCATCAAAGTACAAATTATTGAATCCTTCAACATCTATTTTTTCCAGTCTTCCTGGCCAATATGTATTGTATATCCCTTCTGAGATGCGACTATCATTAATTTTGCAAAAATGTTTTTTTAATAGGTGCGCAGTAGCGATTGCAGTGCTTGCATTTTCATGCTGGTGTGATCCCAACAGTGTTGGTAATGGAAATTGTGAAATTTGGCTAGTATGTTCATGAAAAAATATTAAATTTTCTGTATTTACCTGATAGCCCCAATTTTTACCATATACAAAGCTTGATACATGATTTTCTTGCGCATATTCCAATAATTCGTGAAGAGCATCAGAATATTTTTGTTTTGCAATGACGACAGTAGTACCAGGTTTCATGATACCTGCTTTGTTTTTTGCTATCGATTGAATTGTATTACCGAGTACATCTTGATGGTCAAAAGAAATCGAAGTAATGATACTAATCATTGATTCTAAAATGTTTGTTGCATCTAATATTCCGCCTAATCCTGTTTCAATAATAGTAAAATCTGTTGAGTTTCTGGCAAAATATATTATAGCAATTAATGTAGTAGCTTCGAAAAATGTTAATTGCTCATCTATTGACTCTGCATAAAATCTGCATTCATCAGATATGAGTCTATATTCTTTATCCCGTATTTGTTGTAAATCAGTTGTGATTCTTTCATTAAAATGTAACAAATGAGGAGAAGTGTATGCATTTACAGTGTAACCAGAAGCATTCAAGATACTTTTCAGAAAGGATAGTGTTGATCCTTTACCATTGGTACCAGCAATATGAATAATATTCTGTATTTTTAAATGAATATTATCCATTTTTTTTGCAACTTTGCGAATTCTCTCGAGAGAAAAATTGGATTTTAAATTATAAGTAGTGGTAACAACCGGCCATTTGGGTAGAAAAAAAGGCATGGTTTGGAGGGAAAATAAACATCAGCATTGATTGTAACATAATTTTAATATTCATCTCACTAGTATGTATAGATTATATTCACTTCACGTGATTTTGTAGCAACAAAGTGATGCATAATGACCTCGGAATCTAATTCTATTTCATAAGTGCATTCTTTGATGTTTCCTACTGAATTAAATTTTTCATGCTTTAGATATTTATTGTTCTTTAATCTGCAGAGGGGGAGTCTAGATATTAGACTATGATCAAATCTTTCAAAGTATAAGCTACAGTTTGATATACGATACACAACATCTATAAAATTATCTTGATTATGTGGGTAATCAGTACTGTACTTGAATGCAAGTGCAGGCATTGCATCTATTCCATATACTGGGATTTTATTAACCAGTCCGATACCTTGTAATGCTGCAACTCCAGCTCGTATAGATGTAAACATACCAGGACCATTACAGGTAATTAAGTGATGTATATTACTAAAACTTAGAGAATACCTTGTCATTAAATCTTGTAAGATTGCCAGCAGATATCCTACAATTTGTAACTTTGTATTATGGTAAGTAACAATCTTGTTCAAGTTTTCCATCTCGAATATTGAGATAGAAAAATTGGTAGTAGTTGCGCATAGAGATAACGCCAATGTATGAGACATCTTTATTTTCTATCCTATTATAATGTAGAATATGAACATCTATTATTAAATAAAATCTCAAATATGTCTATAACATTAATGGATTTACCATATTCTGAAGATGCTTTAGAACCATTTATTTCTAAGAAAACGGTTTTTTTTCACTATCATAAACATCATGCTGGGTACGTAAAGAATTTAAATAATCTTATAAAAGATACTGAGTTACAAGAGAAAAGTTTGGAAGAAATCATACTAGATGCTTATCAAATGCCAAAACAAAAGATATTTAATAATGCAGCGCAAATATGGAATCACAATATGATGTGGCAATCCTTATCACTCCCTAGTACATCTGGAGAACCATCTGAACAATTAACTGAATTAATCGTTAGGTCTTTTGGTAGTATTGAAAGTTTAAAGGAAAAACTTCATGAAGCAGCAATTGGTCACTTCGGTAGTGGATGGGTATGGCTAGTATTGAATAAGAATACTTCCAAACTTGAAATAATGACGACACTAAATGCTAATACTCCATTAGTATTTCCTAATCTAGTAACACTATTCACTATAGATGTTTGGGAACATGCATACTATATAGATTATCAAAATCTCCGTCCAGATTATATCAAATCATTAATAGAAAATATAATAAATTGGACATATATAAATATGCAATTCACTTTATAAGCAGACCTTATCCTTTATCTTACTATTGACAAAATACCGGATTATTATTAGGATAGAAGCGTTAATAGGTGTTTTTTTTCGTAGCATAATAATTACATGGTAGATGAAAAAATCAAGGATATAGTAGCCTCAGAGTTAGGCTCTAGGCCTGCAACAAATTCTTACGCATTTCGGTTTGTTTCTTGCTTGTGCTTTCTCTGGGCAATGATTCAATTTTACGCTGGTGCTCCAATAGGTTATAACATACATTCTTGGATTGGTGTGAACGTTGTGATTGAAGAGTATTACGTCAAGATATTGCATCTCTTTTTTGGTGTTTCTATTGGTTTATTGACCTTTCCTATATCAAAAAAAAAGACCAGCTCTTGTATACCTTGGTATGACTGGTTGCTTTTGGTGCTTATCGCAATTTCTTTTGTGTATCCTATTTTTTATAGAAGTTTTATAGCTGAAAATATTGGATATACGACAACTTTTGGTTTGTTATCTGCTGTTTTTGCAATTGCAATTGTTATTGAGGTGGCCAGGAGGATCCTTGGTAGTGCCATAATTATTGTTGCTATCTCGGTAATAATATACACATTTTTTGGTAGAGTATTTCCAGACATTATTGCACATGCTGGTCAGAGTGTGTCTAGTGTGGTGTCCCAGTTATGGTTTTCTAGTGAAGGGATATATGGAACCGCTCTATCAATATCAGCGGATTTCATTTTTTTATATGTATTGTTTGGGAGCCTTCTTGAAAGGACAGGTTGTGGTCAATATTTTATTAGATTATCGTTCGCGATATTGAATAGATTTACTGCTGGTCCAGCTAAAGCATCAGTAGTAGCTTCTGGTTTAATGGGCATGATTTCTGGTTCTTCGATTGCCAATACTATAACCGTGGGAACATTAACTATTCCGATAATGGTCAAGATGGGGCTTGCCAAGGAAAAGGCTGCTGCTATAGAGGTTTCGGCGGGTGTAAATAGTCAGATTATGCCTCCTGTTATGGGTGCGGCAGCTTTTGTGATGGCGGAGTATCTGTCTATACCTTACGATACACTCATAAAGAATGCTTTCTTGCCAGCATTTCTGATATATATTGCATTGATTTACCTTGTCCATCTGGAAGGTAAGAAGCAATTATTAAGTGAGAGTGTTTCATCTGAAAAAGGGGCGAATATAATCTTTGCGTTCTTTAAGTTTGCTGTGGTTGCTTCTTTTACGGTCATGGTCTTGTCCGCTTTATATTTTATTATAGAGGGCACGCATAATATAATTGGTCTGAAAAATATCGCTGGTAAGTATTCATTGATATTGATTGCCTGTCTGATAGCCATCACGTATATATTGCTACTTAAGATAAATGCTGAAAGAATCATCAAGATTGACACGCAGGATATATCGTCTACTTTGAATAAAAATGATCCTGTAAAAATATTCTTATCAGGTTTGCATTGTATAATTCCCATTATTGTTCTTGTATGGTGCTTGATGATTGAGCATTTATCTCCTTCCTTATCTGCTTACTGGACGATAATCGTATTAATGTTCATGATGATATCTAAAGATTCTTTGTTGAGTTATTTTACAACTGGGATTTTGTGTAT
Organism: Candidatus Xenolissoclinum pacificiensis L6; assembly: GCA_000512675.1. Classification (GTDB taxonomy): domain Bacteria; phylum Pseudomonadota; class Alphaproteobacteria; order Rickettsiales; family Anaplasmataceae; genus Xenolissoclinum; species Xenolissoclinum pacificum. The sequence continues at coordinate 172,864 of AXCJ01000008.1, read as the reverse complement.
GAAGAGTGTTAGGGTTTCTCTTGAGAGTTTATATTTGGGATTTGTTCATTCTTCAAGAAATATGGTGGTTGTTGCTATTGCTACAGCAATGTCTGGGATTATAGTTGGTTGTATAGCTCAGACGGGTATTGGTTTGAAGTTAGGTTCTGTAATATTTATTTTGTCCCAAGGAAAGGTTATTGTGACTTTGATATTGACAGCGATAATCTGTATTTCTTTGGGAATAGGGATGCCTACTACGGCATGTTACATCATAGTATCTAATCTGATGGTGCCTATTTTGTCTGAGCAACTCTTTCTCCAAGGTATCGTAGTATCTCCAGTGGCTTTGCATTTATTCGTATTCTATTTTGGATTAATGGCTGATATTACACCTCCTGTTGGACTTGCTTCATTTACTGCTTCTGCGATAGCAAAGTCTAATCCCATGAAGACAGGAGTACAGGCATTTGTGTATAATTTGCGTACAATGTTGTTACCTTTTGTTTTTATCTTCAATAATGGGTTATTGATGATTGACTATTATGGTATAAATGACCTGCTATTAACAATTATTATGTCCTTGTTCGGTATAATATTGTTCTCCGCTGGTCTGCAAGGTTTCTTTCATTATAAAAATACTATTTTTGAGTCTGTAATTTTATTGTTACTGTCTATGGTATTGTTATTTCCAGTGAATGTGCAACGTATCTTAGTGCCTAATTTTACAAAAGTAGACATGTCACGTATGGATCAAACCTTGCTACGTGATGCTCTTGATATAGAAGTGAGTGATTTATTATACGGAAATAGAGTTGTACATATAAACCATTTAAGTCATTCTCATAAATCTGTGGAATTGGTATTAAAAGAAGATATGAATTTGATTATTAATGATGATAATTATATTGTATCTGCACCGGCTAAGTATCCTATTCTAGATGCATCAAAGTTAGAGGGCATTAATAATGTGGATTATCGAATTTCGAGAGTAGGATTGCTCATAATTACCACATTGTTAGTATCTATGATAGTATTGAAGCAGAATCTTAGGAAGAAAAAACAGTAAAGTATGCTTGATATTTTAAGTTTAGGTATTTTGATATTATTTTCTGTGGTGGGCTTTTTTCGTGGTGCCATTAAGGAAGTACTTTTATTCCTTTCTTTGATTGCTTCTATAGTGTGTGCTTTGCGGTATAATATTCTCTTGTTGGATAATTTTGGTATTGGAGCAAATTTTATATCGATCATTGTTGTAGGCTTTGTGATAATGTTTGTTGTCAATTTGCTTATTAATATATGTATAGGTGTTTTATGTCTTTATATAAAAGGTATACGTTTGGGGATTGTGGATAGAACTTTAGGTATGTTGATTGGGTATGGTAAATCAATAATTATAATATTTGTTATTATGTTATCTGTTGATATTGTGTACAACGCGATTACACCGAAGAAATGTGATGAACCTTCTTCTCATGATTGTGAAGTGGAGATACCGAACTTTTTAGTAGATTCTATTGCGTTTCAAACATTTTTATGGATGAATGAGAGTATATCTAGGGTTGTACCGGGTTTTGTTTTTCTTGAAATACAGCATATTGGGGATATGATTACTACATCTCTCGAAAGAAATGTAACACGGAAAGAGACTGAAGAGCAACCTTGATAAGGTCTTCAATAAAGAGTTGAGGATTTTTGTGTATATGATGATATCTCAAGTTGTTTCGCTTATTTTAGAATTCGAGATGTTATGATCAATATGCTATATTATTATAGCAATATTTTGGGAATATTAGGAGTGATCAGGTTCTGTATGGTGATGAAGAGATATATCAAATATCGGAAGCCTAAGTATTATGTGAGAATAATATTGGTGAGACTAAGAGGATATTTTTGTATTGGAAAATTTGCTATAAGAGATAGGGGAGAAGGATACAATATATCAAGATTCGTTCAGAATCAGATAGGTATAAGCAATATAAATATGATTGTGTAAATTTAAGATGATTTGTCATGTAGTCAGAGGCTCATCATATAGTGGTTTGTAGGATAAAGATTCACGTGAGATAAAAATTTACGAATTCTATTTTTTAAGGTCTAGGTTCTGTTGACATAAGGAAATAAGAAATAGCCCTAAGACTCGTTTTGACAAGACTAAATATTCTTATCAGGCCTTTATTGATTTTGCCACTACTTTAATATATACGTTGATATATGTCAACGTAATGTTTAAGCATGGATTGTGTCTGTGAGTAGTCTATAAGACAACAAGAGTGATCACTCAAGAAAAAAATTATGTATCCATGAAGCCTAGGAGGGTGGTGGGTATATGTGTCTGCTTGTGAAGTTAATGAAGAATGGATGACTTGAGATTTAGTTGTTGCAAAAATTTAGGATTCATATCTTCAAATAGGAAGATACATATTTTATCTTCCTAATTTATAAGTTTTTCTAGATATGTGTAATCCTGTTGTTTATTTTTAATACTATTTTTTTGACAGTATTAAGCATGATATTACATATAAGATGAGACGTCTGTGATGTTTGGTTTTTTTGAGCCTGTACAATTTTCTAGATTTATTGATTGTAATCTCTGATGTGGAGTATGTGAGGTGGGTGCAGCGGTTTTACGAGTTCTATTTTCAGGAGCGATGTCTTTAGGTATTCTAAGTTTTTTTCCGTGTACATTGTCTGAATGTGGTACTTGCTGATGAGATGCTAGCGGTATCTTGATACTTTGTTGTACGTCGTTCTGTTGATGAAAACAAGATTTATTTGTTGATGGCTGATATTGTATTCTTTGCAAGTGATTTACGTTGGATTGTGTGTGCAGTTCTGTTACGTTATATGGTGTATAGGATTGATGGATTGTCTCAGTAGAAGAGAACTCATCCTCGTTATGGAGTGTTGTTACGTTGTATGGTGTCGTATAGGATTGATGGATTGTCTCAGTAGAAGAGAACTCATCCTCGTTATGGAGTGTTGTTTTATTCTTCTTGTTGCCTTGGTGAGGAAGAGATATGTTACTGTAATGTGGTACTTGAGTATCTTGATGCATATCTTGCATTGTGTGTTGTCTATATGTATTTTGTAATTCTTGTGTTTGGTGACACGAATCCTGTCGTCCTTTTATTGGGAGTTCTTCTGATGGTGCATTATCTATAGGCAAGCTTGGGCGTTGTCTTCTTGCAAATTTCTGGGTGTAATGGTCTTGTTGCACTTGAGGGGTATTATGACTGTTATCCCTTCTACGTGTTAATGGCTGAGATTGTGATGTGAATAATTCTGGTATTGTGCCCAATATGTCGTTTTGGATGTCGTTTTGGATTTTTTTTGTAAGTCCCTTGGTATTGTATCTCTGTACAGGTTTGTTATTCATTCTACGTGTTAATGGTTGAGATTGTGTTTTTTGAAAGTGGTTTACGTTGGATTGTGTGTGTTTTAGGAGTTCTGTTACGTTGTATGGTGTATAGGATTGATGGATTGTCTCAGTAGAAGAGAATTCATCCTTGTTATGGGGTATCGTTGTCTGAAGAGACATGTTGCGGTGGTGTTTATATCGTTTAGTATCTTGATGAATATCTTGCGTTGTGTGTCGTCTATGTGTAGTGTGTAATTCATGTGTTTGGGGATATGAATCCTGTTCTCGAGATTCTTGTATAGGGCAATGATTGTAATAAATTTTATGTTCTAATCTCTGAGATGCTGATTTTTGTATATTGGGCAAGCGTGTGTTTTGTGTAATGCCTTCTAAAACTCTCTGATGACCGTCTTTCTGAGTCATTATTGGGGAGGAAGTAGGGGAATAATATACTGTCTCGGATACTGTATTTAATACATCGTGTATCTTGTTTTGATTGGATGTGCTTACTTTTTTATGATTAGGATATATCATTGTTGATAGTTTTCTCATTTTTTCTATTACTGAGTGATGTTCATTAAGGGGCTTAGTTGTATATGCAGTATTTCTGTGCTTGATTAACCATCTGTTCATTACTGTCTGTAAAGTAGATTGAGTATTTGGTGAGTATGTACTATTTGAAGAACTAGCAGGTGTTTGTGGACTATTTGAAGAACTAGCAGGTGTGTCTAGTGTCAAATCTGTAGATTGAGTTTTTTTAGAAAGTAATGGTGTTTTAGTAGGATTGATTTCAAGTATTGGGTCTTGCTTACCTATATTTATTATTTGAAATAGCTTGTCTTCAATATCATTTAATGTAGTCATAGGGTTTGGATGATTCATATTTGTAATCAATATCCTTAATTTTAGTTCTAATTCAGGTAGACAAGATTGTGTATATGGGGCAAGGTTATGAAAATTTATCGTTGATAAATACTCCCTATATGGCTGTGAAAGAGTTGAGGTATCCACATTGTTTTTTATAAGTGTATACATTATTTGTAAGAACTGGGTAAGCATTGTATACATAGTACATCTTTGCTCAAGAGTGAGTTTTTGCGCATCAATTTCAGTTCTTCTCTTGATAATATATTTGCTACATACCATATTTAAGCACGGAGCTGTTAGGCATTGTTTCTGTTCCTCGGAGGCTAGTAAATCATATTGAAATTGAAGTGAAGGATCTTTGTTTCTTTTTCTACATTTTTCAAATGTTATTTTGAGTAAAAATATAACAGCGACCACAGAGATGATTGAGACCATTACGAGAGTCATAATTTGCTGTTTTGAAATGTCATTCATATAATTATCTATAGTAAATTAATAATATTATATATATACTACATTAGTATTAAATACTAAAATATATAGTATATAGTATATATGATAACTAAAAATCATTTTATATATAATCATTTTTTTGGATATTTCCCGATCATTAATTAAATCCCAAGGATTTATCTATCTTATTGGGATATATCAATATAAATTTATAATAATTATTTTAGGAGATCATTCAGTAAATAACTATGGTAGTGATGGTATCTTATTAACATGGTAATTGGCAAATAAAGATACAGATAAGTCTAACATATGAACAGATTTAGAGACTATGCTAGATTTATATCTAAATCTAGCAAACCAGTGTCCTGCCTACTGTTGTTACATTCAAGATTAATCGCAAGAGATTGACTCATAACAAGTTTGGATTTAGGGAATATTTTATTATATGCAGGCAATTATTAATACAGAAAAACTACACCTTCCATTATCTAATACGACTAGTTCCTCAGTGTTTTTGTTGTTCGACTACCATATTTCCATTCAAGTAGTTGATCTGTGATAGTATCAACGATTCATATCCGCAATTTATTCGTTTTTTGATAATCCCATATCTAATCTCTTCGCTTTTGCATACTGATAAGAATCTGGATAGATGTATATTTAAATACCATAGACATGGGGGTTAAAAAGGGTTCAGCAGTCGAAAGAAAGAAATGTTAAAATCACATGTTGTACATAACATTTAAAGTTATAGAAGATTTTTTTTTAACAGGTGGGAATAAGGCAGATATAAGTTTTGCCAATGTATTAACAAAGAATGTGAAAGATTGCTATGTAGTAGAAGAAAAAGGGTATGATAGTGATAAACATAGAAAGAAGCTACAAAAACAATATAATATTTCACCTGGTAGAAAGAATCGTATTCAACCCATTATAACAATCATATATTCAAATTCTGGTCTAAAATAGAGAATTTCTTAGCTAATAGCTTTTTTCTGTATTAAATATAACCTTTGTTAACATTGGCCAAGTAAATATCTATCTATGGATGGCATATTATGTTGATATGAAGATTTCAAAGGGTTAGAAATTCAAGGGCGGGATCAAATTTTATAAATAACCATTTACAACTAAGGTTTTGAATAGATAATCATGTAATGCTTGTCGTTTTGTATTGAAAAACATCATAAAATAACCTGAAATCCACACCAGATATAGGAAAACTACCAGGAATAAACCAAAAATACTGACTTCATTTTGCATCAGATGAAGAATTATCAACATAATATCAGGGATTATCCATTGTATAATATATCTATCAAAAGATCTGGTCAAGGACAAACGTTTTCCATCTAGGGTGATAACATATATCTTCATCAATCTTTGCCCTAAAGTGGCCTGCCAATTACTTGCAGTTAAATAAGAAAAATACACTGCATGAATGAATACAAGCAGTATAAAATTCAATGCGATAACGCCATTGGAAAAAGTTGTGACAATAGTAGTGAGGAAGATCATGACAATATAATCAATAGAGTACGCAACAAAACGTCTGTATGGACTAGATAAATTATTCACAGCAACTACATTGTACATCAACGGTGGGTAATACTGGTTTCGAACCAGTCACCTCTTGCACGTCAAGCAAGCACTCTAGCCAAATGAGCTAATTACCCATCAATTAAAATCATGATATGCACCCTAAAGGATTCGAACCCTTGACCTTCTGATCCGTAGTCAGACACTCTATCCAGCTGAGCTAAGGGTGCAAGCTAAGGTTAATGTTAGCAGAAATGCCTATTAGGTTCAAGTATCCTATTTTTTAATCTTGAATACACTGATGAGAGCAGAATGAGGAACATCAACAGAACCAGTCATTTGCATACGTTTTTTACCCTTTTTTTGTTTTTCTAACAGTTTCATTTTTCGTGTTTTATCACCACCATATAATTTGGCTGTAACGTCTTTTCTAAATGCCTGTATAGTTTCTCGTGCAATAATTTTTCCACCAATTGCTGCTTGTATGGCAATTTTATATTGTTTTCTTGGAATGGACTCTTTAAGACGTTCACAAATTACTTTAGATCTGGAATAAGCATTTGTACTATGCAACAAAAAGGTTAAAGCTTCTACACTTTCTGCATTTACTAGGATATTTACTTTTACGATATCAGAAGATCGATAATCTGTTAACTGCCATTCTACACTTGCATATCCTTTAGAAAGAGATTTTAACATATCATAGAACTCAAATACTATTTCGCCCAAAGGCAATTGGTATATCAATACTACTCTTTGACCTATATGTTGTGTTTTTATGTGTTCTCCTCTCTTACTTCTGCATAAATCAATAACTTTACCCATATACTCTACAGGTGACATAATAGTTGCTTCAACCCATGGTTCTTCGATTGAGTCTATTACCGATGGATCTGGAAAATCATTTGCATTCTGTATATCTATTTTTTTATTATCAGGTTTGAGATATAAATGATATTTTACACTAGGTGCTGTTACTATCACATCAATATCATATTCTTTTTCCAAACGTTCTGAAATGACTTCTAAGTGTAGCATTCCTAAGAAACCACATCTAAATCCATACCCTAGACCAGCTGAAGAGTAATTTTCATACACAAAACTTGTATCATTGAGGTTTAGTTTTTCTAATGCTTTTTTTAGGTCTTCATAATCATCAGAATATTTAGGAAAGAAACCACAAAATACAACTTGATTTACTTCTTGAAATCCTTGTATAACTTCTGAAGTGTTATCATTTGAAGACACTATAGTATCTCCTATTTTACAATCGGCAAGCACTTTAATTGATGCTGTAAAGAATCCAATTTCTCCTGCTGATAATTCATCTACAATATGTTTATCGGGCAGGAATATTCCGACTTTATCGACAGTATATATTGCTCCAGAAGATAACATTTTAATGTTCATGTTACCTTTGATTTTACCATCTATCACTCGAATAAGAATAATTATGCCCACATACGGGTCATACCACGCATCTACTAAGAGGATTCGTAACAAGTTACTTTCATTACCCTGTGGTGATGGGATGTTATTTACAATAGCGTCCAGAAGTTGAGGTACTCCTACACCTGTTTTAGCTGATACTTCAAGAGCTGTACTTGTGTCTATTCCTATTGTGTCTTCAATATCACTTTTTACTGCTTCAATATTTGCAGAGGGTAAATCTACTTTATTTAATACAACGATGATTTCATGATTAGCATCAATTGCTTTATATACGTTTGATAATGTTTGTGCTTCCACACCTTGTGTTGCATCAACAATCAGAATTGATCCTTCACATGCTGTTAAACTTCTACTCACTTCATATGAGAAATCTACATGACCAGGTGTGTCTATTAGATTCAAACAGTAATCAATTTCTTTATAAGTATAATGAAGACGTACTGTTTGGGCTTTAATTGTAATACCACGTTGTCTTTCAATTTCCAAGGAATCTAGAACCTGATCTTTCATATTACGTAATTTTATCGAAGATCCTAATTCTATTAACCTATCACTTAAGGTAGATTTTCCATGGTCTATATGGGCGATTACAGCAAAGTTTCTAATATTTTTGGTTGTCATATCTAACAATTGTTACAGTAAAATATTTATAAATTTTTAAGATAAACTCTTACGCATTACAGCAAAGAAGCAAACTATTTTTAATAGGATTAAATGTTCTTCTATGATAACAGGTTATTCCATGAGATAAAATAGCTTGTTTATGATACTTTGTGCCATAACCTTTATGTTTAGAGAATCCATACTGAGGAAAAACAGAGCATAAGTTATTCATAATATTATCACGTATTACTTTTGCTATTACTGATGATGATGAAATACATTTTTCTTTTTGATCGCCTTTAACAATAGCTCGAACCTTGAATGGTTTGTGGATTTGTATTGGTGTGTTACCATCAACTAGGATCTCATAATCACATTTTGTGTCAAATGGAAAAGAATACACTGCTCTTTGCATGGCTATTAAACTTGCACGGTGTATATTATAATGATCAATTTCTTGTACAGTTACATGGCCAACACTGTATTTTACGCATTTTTGCACAATATGGAAAGCATGCACTCGTGATTGTTCATTAGGGTATTTTTTGGAATCTTGGACTGTAAAAGAGTCATCTATTATTTGTGATGCTACTGCAATGACTGGTCCAGCTAAAGATCCTCGACCCACTTCATCAATTCCTATAATGCATCTTTTCATCGAATTTTAACTATTAATAGGGTAATATTATTACATATACACAATATCATTTAAAGGTATATGTATTTGCTATTTTATTAATATAATGTTATACTTAACCAGACTTATTTCTATGATGAAAAATTTTATAGAAATTGTAAATCAAATTAATCTATAAAAGTGACTGTTAGATATATGCAAGGGGATCAGAAGAATAATAAGCATCAGGTCTTAAGTGGAGTGTTTAGTAAGGTAAGTCAGAGGATACAACGTGGATCGAGCGATGTTGTAAAGGGATTACGCGCTATCCAAAAAGGTGACCAGAAAGAACCTATTATTGATGAAACACGTTCTACAGTTAGTCAGCAAGATACTGATGAAGAAACAAAGAATGAATTTAATTGGGAGAGGGATGGTATGACAGGTGAAAACGAAAGTAATTCTGAGGAGAAACCAGAATCTAGCTTCTTTTCAAAGTTTAAAAAAGACAAATTACCTTCATCAAGAAACATAAATCAGGGGGGGATAAAAGAAAAATTTACGAGTGGTATAGTTGCAGGGTTGATAAAGACCGATAAAGTAGACAAGATGTTAGATACTACTAATGATACTGTGAATGCATTCTCACAATCAGTGAATGTTATAAGGAATGTGATTGTTGGTCAGTCATTATCAGATAAGGTGAGTCAGAATATATTTTCATTTATTGAGGCAGTTTCTGCTAACACTTCTGGCGAGGAGTTAACGCGCTTGGTTAATACAACTCAAGAGAGACAACTAGTTTTATTTGAGGAGTTTTATGCGCAGCATCAGAAATTATATTCAGTTTCTAACAATGATGACATTGATCAGCCAAGTAATGAAGACGCAAAAAGTGGTAATAATCAAGTAACAGAAGACCAGGGTGTGTTAGATGCACAGCTTGAAAAAATGGATGGCAACGTTGGAATAGGATCGGCATTTTTGAATAAGGATGAAAGTGATACGGACACTACTGCAAGTATTAATGTATCTATAAGTGATAATATTGCAAATCAGAAAATGCATAAAGACATAATCGTTGTCATCCAACGTGCATTAACAGATGCTATATTTGATTTTTATGTAAGCTGGTTGGAAGAGATTCAAAATTCAAAAAATACAGCAAATGATCTAGAAGAACATAAGCAGACTTTTCTTGCTAAAGTTCAAGAGTTATGTAAGCGGATTGAAGTATTTAATCCAATTAAGGCAGAAGGAATAGCACAATCCTTTGCAAGGCAGGTGACTACAATAACTGATCAGACACAGTCTGTTGTCAAAGAAGTATTAGATGTTACGCAATCTTTAAACAAGGGTGTTCAGCCAATGACTTCTGCAATAGAGAATGTATCAAAAGTTACGGAAGTTGTTATTCAACAAGTTGAACCATTATTGAAGAAGATGGATGGTGTGGCCGATGATTTAGGAAAAATTTCTCGCAATATCAACACATTATCAACTGATCTACAATACGTTGTATTTGGACAGAAAAATCCTGCGATAAATTATGTCAAAAGGTTGATTGCTGTTACACTAAGAATGCTTGAGATCATTCAAGATAACATTGCCAGTGATACAAAGCCTCTAGAATGTCAGGATGCATATGAACATTATGCATTGTATTTTGATCAAGTACACAGAATTTGTGAGCATCTTTTTAAGAATTCTAGACGACCATCTAATGAGATAGAGGAACTGTTTGGCAGGATTAAGAAACTAAGTGCAGGTGATAAAATACAAGATATATCTCATGAGAACTGTAACAAAATACTACAATATTTTCATTTGTTATACAAATGTATAGATCAAAATTTATCCTCTGAAAATGTAATGGAAGGATTATCAATTATTGATAATTTGGCACAATATCAAATGCTGACAGAGAAGTATGTGCCGGATAGTTGTTTTTTAAATGAGGATGATGTAACAGCAGGTAAGTGCCTTGTTATGTTGCTAACAATATGTACAGGTAATCTCTCTGATAGGAATGACAAAATATCTCGCGATGATATATATAAAATCGTTAATCTTGTTCCTAATAGCGATCATATACGTACGATTGTTTTACATAAATTAACGTGTCATTCCTCTGTACAGGTTGATATGAATACAATATTGTCAACTATCTCATATCTAGAAGAGCAAATATCTTCATTTACTGATGTAGAGAATAAATCTTTAATGGAGAATATTTACGAGATATCATCCAATGTAGAAGATATTACGTCTAACGCAAAAAACATTGTGAAAGATCAAAGTTATCTGGTGAATATGATTTCTCCTTCCTTAATTCCTACTCAATATATACCCACTATACAGCATCTTACTCGAATTACAGAGTGGGAATTAAAACAGGATCTAGAGAAATATACGTATGATATATTTCGAATGTCCAAGTACCTATCAACAGTTTTTAATGAACCTATATATAAGTTACCAAAAGATAAGAATTTCTTCATGCAAGAGTTAATCAACTCTTTGATCGAAAACCCAAAGGACATGCAGTACAATTACAGTAAGAGAACGTTACTGGCTTTATTCAATATTTCTTTAATATCAATGAATAAAATATTGCTGGAATATCAATTGAGTAATGGAAAACAACTATTACAATACGAACGATTTAACGCTCTCGCAAGGATTGCTAATAAATCTTTACAACCATTATTAGAAAAACAGGAAGTGAATGTAGTAAAAACGCTTGAATATATATATAAGCAATGGTTTAATATTACATTTTTGAGAGAACATGCACTCAAGTTTATAGCAATGACAGCAATGATCTTAGCTGTGTCATTATTGACAAGTTCAGTAATATTCAGCATATCAATGGTGGTATGTGCCACGCTAGTGTTGTTGTGTCAAGTTGCTATGACCTATGCTCAAGGAGATCCCTTGCTTAAATATCAACGTAAACAAAATAAATGGCAAATGTTTTTGTCAAATTGGGTATTCACTTTATTACAAAGTGCTGCAATTATGACGCTTGTAACAGATATTGTATTGTCTTCATTTGCCATGACGCCAATATTAATACCAGTTACAATTTCACTAGTACTTGTATCTTTTATTTGGTTGTTAGCAAAAGATATGGTAATGAAAGTCATTTTTCCTGAAATGTACTATGATGGTCGTAATACATTATATGATTTATCAAAAAGTATTCCTTTTCGTTATAACGATTCTTCGCAAGAAATATCTGATATAAATTTTTGTATTCAGGATCTTTATGATGTATTTGTAGCACAAGATCAGATAGAATATGATAAGTTAATGAGACTTTCTGCACTGCATGATATAGTTGGGATCAAGAAATCTGAGGATAAGGAAAAATCTGATACTCAGCAGAAACATGAAGATATACAAAAAATGGATGATCAGCGCTTAGTAGGAGAAGGGAAGGAGAGAATTAGCTTTGTAGTAGAAGAGATTGAGACTGTGCAGGAACCATCCAGTAGCGCTGTACTTGTAGATGACTCTAAAAATCCTAAGAATACTATGACATTGGTGACTGCTAAGAACAATCAGGGTCAAGCAATAAACGGGACAAATACAAAATAAACATAAAATGTTTAATAGTGTGAATATAATTATGGGAAGTGTCTATAACTAGGAAGAGGTAGGAAATATGCTATAGTGAGTAACAAGAGGAGCAATAACATATTATGACATGAATGGTAATAGATGATTTATGTTGGAATAAGTTAAGAACATTACACCAGAAACCCAAAGGAAGAATAGGACAGAATGATAGAGTGCTCCTGGCAAAATTAACCGTTTACAAATAATTGATTATGATGTTGATTTTTATAAATGACGTAAGAATATTTGTTGCAAAAGATAAAAATATTCTGTAGAATCGATACTCGATTTGATCAAACTTCTAGAATGTATCTTACAGGAATTACTTTTTTAAGTATACTGTTAGTTCTGAAACTTTAGGGATATTACCTAGTTAACCTATGATCATATAATTAGATATTTTTTATACAAATGGTCGTTGTATAGATTGTATAATACTATTCATACAAGTGATATGTTATGTTTTTGACGCATTTGCTTGTGAATATTTATTAATTCTGAAGCCTGTATTCATAGTGATTATATCTCAGAAAGTAGAGTCTATGAAGACGCAATCATAGTATTGTTTTCAGGATAATCTAATCCAAATTTTATAGGGTTAGGTAATCTTTTAGGGTACAACAGATTCTTGAAATATCCTGATTTAGCAGGAGATTTACATTTATAGATATGAGAATTATATAAATATTTTTATAAATATTACGATCATTTGAGTAAATAAACCCTAGGTTCTGTTTATATAAGGAGCACAAGGGATATTAATAAGGTGGAAGCAAAATCAAATAAAAGCCTGAAAAGAGGGCTTAGACTTGTAGAAATGAGAGAATATCCGTCTAAAGTGTTTAATTTTACTGAACAAACACTCTACTAAATGTCTTTCTTTGTAGATATATTTGTCATATTCATACTGTAGGTTCCTGTTTTTACACGGTGGAAAACGATTTTACATTTTTTGCTATCTAGGTTCTGTTGACATAAGGAAATAAGAAATAGCCATAGAAGGGATGAGAGGATAAAATTAAAGTGAAAAACAAATAAAATATCTCCCTATGAATCATTATCACCTGAAAGAAGTGAAGTGTATCAGAAAGACAGAGGATATAAGACCATTTATAGAAGGAATTATTGTTTATATTACAAGGAGGATGCCAATGGAGATTGTTGCCAGAGGTGTATGATAAATGGCAAAGAGTATACAAGTGCTTTATCAGATGGAAGAACAAAGACATCCGGTGTTTAAAGGTACTGCGTATTGGACAGATTTACAAGAAGTAATGATAGATAGTACGATAGTAAGAGTTACATGCTTGTACAGCAGGTTATGGCAAGGAAGAAGCAGGATGCGGAAGATCTAAAGGAGAATTCCCCAATACATCTACTAAAGCATTGATATAATGCACCCCCCTTTTCCATATACTTTTGGAAAAAAAAAATCTTCATTGACATCCCCCTCTAAATATATAAATATGCTATCTCTAGTCGTAAATCACCTGACTTTCTAATCCATTTTATTCCATTCAACTTTCTGTCAATTAATTTCCATTCTCTTGCTTTTATGTGGTAATCTGTCATAGGGATTTTGTTGTGTATATGTAATAATTTAGTTGTCTCTTCTTGTTCCTACTTTATCACTTAAAACTTTCTTTTTCTTATGTAAACAGAACCTAATAATATTGATATTTATTAACCAATTGAGGACAATTTTGTCCATTACTTTATTTAGTAGTTTTTTCCATAGTAGGTCTATTATGTTTATACGACGGAGTAGGAATGCACTACCATAATATATTTATTTAATGCAAGAGACTAATATATAGTATCTATATTATCAATAAGTATACGAGTTAAAGTAATGGTAATATAATTTGGGATTGAAATATAACGTGTTCCGGAAAGTGCTAAACTATTAAGTAGTTGAAGAGATTGAAGCTTGCCAGACCGTGCAAAATAGATTTTTACTTGTCCATTCTGAAATTTAGATAAGAGAATGTTTTTGATCGAATCAAACTGCATATATAAGTTAGCGTTCTGGTGGTATAATTATATTATAAATTGTAAACATAAATTATTATGTCGATAGATATATTACAACTTAATCTCAATAAACCCCTTAATAAGACTCGTGTGATTGTAGCAATGTCAGGTGGGGTAGATAGCACAACAGTCGCAGTATATTTGCATAAGATGGGATACGAAGTCATAGGTATTACCTTACAACTTTATTCAGGAATGCAAGGGAGTAATCATAAAACGTGTTGTTCCGGTCAAGATATTGAAGATGCACGATCGGTTGCGACAAGATTTGGATTTCCTCATTATGTGATTGATAAAGAAGGTATTTTTGAAAAGGAAGTTATACAGAACTTCGCTGATAAATATGCTAACGGATATACTCCAATACCTTGTGTGACTTGTAATCAAACAGTTAAATTTCGTGATCTTGTTGCTGTAGCAAAAAAATTGAAAGGAGATATTCTTGTGACGGGACATTATGTACGACATAAATATGTTAAGAATAATATTGAATTACATGTTGCAGTAGATCAGTATAAAGATCAAAGTTATTTCCTTTTTGCTACCACAAAGGAACAGCTACAATATCTAAGGTTTCCATTGGGTAACTTTCATAAAACTGAAACAAGAAAGATGGCTAAAGAGTTTGGTATTGCAATTGCAAACAAACCTGATAGTCAAGACATTTGTTTTGTGAAAAATCGTTCTTACGTAGAGATCGTCAATAAATATAGACCTGATACGGTAAAACCAGGTCCTATAAAGCATGTCAATGGACAAACTTTGGGGTATCATAAAGGGACTGCCAATTTTACCATTGGTCAAAGATCAGGCTTAGGAATATCGTATCATGAGCCCTTATATGTTACTAGAATTGAAACAGAAACATCAACAATATGGGTAGGTAATAAACAGGATTTAGATGTAAGAGATTTCCAAATTTCATGTGTTAATTGGATTGCAGGTTATGCAATGCCTGAAAGATTACAAGCCAGAGTCAAAATTAGATCTGGTATTGTAATGTATCAGGCAGAAATTTTGAAACATGAAAACATTTTTAAAGTATCTCTGCTAGAAAAACCAGATACCTCTATTTCCCCGGGGCAAGCCTGTGTTATCTATAATGATAGCCAGATTCTAGGAGGGGGGTGGATATGTAAATACTAATATCTTTTTTTCGGAAAATATGTTAGTATCACTTTAAAACATCTATTTATGAATCATAATGTATATATTTCAACACCAATTTACTATGTAAATGATAAGCCTCATATTGGGCATGCTTATACTACTGTACTATCTGATGTAATTGCACGATATTATCAATTTACAAATTTTCGTGTATTGTTTTCTTCGGGAACTGATGAACATGGAATCAAAATAGAAGAATCTGCCAAGTCCAATAATTTAACTGCCCAACAACTTGTGGATATGAATAGTCGTTATTTTGGAGAAATGATTCGTTATATGGGTTGTCATGTTACTGATTTTATACGTACTACAGAAACTAGGCATAAAGAGAAAGTTATTGCTGTTTGGAACTTACTAGTAAAAAAAGGTTATATATACAAGGGGTATTATCAAGGATGGTATTCGATACGGGACGAATGTTTTTTTAAGGAATCGGAACTTATAGATGGCAAAGCTCCCACTGGTGCAGAAGTATCTTGGGTTGAAGAAGAAAGTTATTTTTTTGCCTTATCGAAATTTCAGAACAAATTGATTGATCTATATGAGAAAGATTATGTTAAGATACATCCGGAATTTCGTAAGAATGAGGTATTGTCCTTTCTAAAATCCGGGTTGGAAGATTTATCTATATCGCGTACTAACTTTAACTGGGGAATTAATGTGCCTGATGACAGTCAGCATGTAATATATGTTTGGATAGACGCGCTGGTCAATTATATTACAGTATGTGATGCATATGAACGTAATTATTGGGAAAATAGTCAAATAATACATGTGTTGGGCAAAGATATTTTAAGATTTCATGCAGTATATTTTCCGGCTTTGTTAGTGGCATTGGAGATGAAGCTTCCTGACTCGTTAATTGTTCATGGTTGGTGGATAAAAAAACAAGAAAAAATTTCTAAGAGTCTAAAAAATGCGATTGATCCGCATATGCTTGTTGAGAAATATGGAGTTGAGATCATACGTTACTATATGATTAAAGAAATGAAAGTTGGTAGTGATACTAATTTTTCTGAGGAGGATATAGTAAAGTGTAATAATACCGATTTAGCTAATAATTTTGGCAACCTTTTACAAAGAACCTTGATGTTACTCAAAAAAGGAGCCTCTTCTACTGTTCCAGATGTAGATATTAGTAATGATGATTTTTATGATGATTTATATAGTAATCTAATACCTACTATATTAGATAGTATGAGAAATCTTGATTTTTTTTCTGTGTTATCACATTTACAAAATATATCTAACCGTGCGAACCAATACATTGAATGTAATAAACCCTGGGAATTGTATAAAAATGATGAACATAACTTTAAGATCAAAATCAAGGTATTGTTAGAATGTATAAAATGTATATACGTATGTTTAGCATGTATCATGCCGACCACGTCAAAGAGAATAATGACGATGTTGGGTATTACAAGTATTGATGTACGTTTATTATTAAAAACTCACTCATTGGAGTCTGGGTTAGTAATACATCCTTTGCAAGAACCATTATTTTGTAGGTTATAACATAATTTTGATTTTTCAATTTATATTGTGTTTTAGAATTAAATACATATTATGATATGATGGTCAGTAACTTCTTTTGGTGTTTGTAATGTATTTGACAAACCTACTTAAATGATCATCTTTACAGTTCTTACAAAGAGAGCATCATAGGGAAGTTGGAGTACAATATTCTTTCTTATCTGTACAATTTAAATCATTTTAGTTTTTTGGCTGTTGTCTACATCCTTGCATCTTTTGTATCAATATACTATAAACAAGAACCTCTATGATTAGGCACTGTTAACAAAGGTGATATTTAATACAGGCGAAAGCAATGAAAGATAGAAAAGGTAAGTTTGATTTTTAAAATTGTAAAGCTAAACGTCTATTTTCCTTAAGTTTGGCGAAGAAATTTTCTATTTTAGACCGGAATCTGAATATATGTTTGTTATATATAATGGGTTTAATACGATTTTTTCTATATCACAGGAATATTGCATAGTTCTTGTAGTTTTTGTCTATGTTTATCACTATCATACCCTTTATCTTCTACTACTTTTTTTGTCATTTCATTGGCAAAACTAATAATCTGCCTTATTCCCACCAGTTAGAAAACCCTTTTAAAGTCTGGTGTTATAGCTAAATGTAGTTTAATCCCGATATGCTTCTTCCTTTTGACCTTCTTCATGTTTGTGGTATTTAAATGCACATCATATATTACTATATTTACTTTTAAATCCTCGTTATTTTATAAAATATATACTTCCTTCACCTACTTTCATTTTGGAATCTTATATATACTATCTTATTACCATAGCATACAGACAAGTCTCTACATGATATTCCCGTTCTGAATATATATATAAATATTGCATAGAATCCTTGATAATGACTAATGATCGGTGGTGTCCTTACTAGATGTAACTCTTTTCGATGATTTGTAATATCATTGCATCAAATTTCTCAATCCGGGTGAAATCTTCTATCCATCATTTCTGATATGTTATTTTTTACATGCTTTCTAAACTAAGTTTAAACCTTTGTTAACAGTGCCTAATATATATAAGGGTTTTTTGATGTAGATGGATTATATGGCTGTTTATTGGATATAAAGGGTGATGTTTATTTTGTGTGGTTGTCAACTATTAATAATAGTTTTTATTGTAAAAGTACTTTATAATTTATATATTTATTAAATTTATCTGATATAATGTATCCCTTTTAAGGATATATCCTAGTAATAGGTAATGAAAATATTACTATTATCATGATTATTCCATAAAACACATCTAAAAACATGGTGTATTTTTGGATGATATGATATGATCAGTGAAATTTCACATATACACAATACAATTATGAAGCAAGGTGCTGTAATAGAAGAAGGTGTACACGATAATGCTGTACATAATAGTTCGCAACCTGTATTGATAGACCAGATATTTGTAGAAACAGCAGATACTAAGAAGATGTGCACACAGCAATCTTATCATTTATCTAACGAGGGTTCGGATATGTTATTTGGAAAAGCATCAAATATTCTGGATTGTCCAGGTTTTTGCAAAGCAATACGTAACGAATTTGACAATTTTTTACAAGGAATGTTGGAAGAAAATGCTCAGCAAGGATGCAAAACATTTTCTGAAAATACGGAGGAAAGTACTTTTAATCTTTTACAGCAAGTTACGAATGTCGAGCTAGAAGGACGAAGAAGAAACTTTGATGAAGCGGTTGAACAAGTAGAACATATTAATTCAGGATCCTTAGTAAGACTTTTTGAAGACCAAAGTATTGTTAAAAATCAGCAATTGAGTGATAAGGATAATAGACAGAGAGACAGCCTAAAAACTTCCGTAAAGAACGTCAAAACACGTGCAAGGGAGTTTTTTTGTTCTGTTAGGTATCAAGTGTTGCAAACTTTTAAACATAATCAAGATCAATCATCTCTCGAAGTATCCACTGGGGAGGGGACACATTTCGTCTTTGAAGTAGCACTGGAGAAATTTACAGGATTGTTTTCCAAAACAGTTTGTACATTAAAGACAGATAACTCATTTGCGATGGGGCAAGACAATAATTTTGAGCGTCAAGTGTGTGCTAAACAAAGGAGATATAATCTTGAGAAAAGTGTTATAGTAGGAAAAGGAAAGCGTGCATTGGAATATGACGGTAAGATAAAAGAAAGGTTATATGCTCTTGGAGAAGTGGGGAAGAATATATCACATAAAGTAGGTGAGGGGGTTAGGAATTTTTCACGTGAAGTGGGTGAGGCACTTGAGAAAAACATATATCATATGCGTACTAAAGTTATAGATCTGTCCTCGAATACTAAGAAAAAAACTATGAATTACCTAAAGAATGCCTGGAAGAAAGGTTCTAGATTATTTGAATCTAGCAATGCAAATTTATCCAGAAAAAATCGTATAAAATTGAGAAGGGTAATGCTAATTATTTTTTCGAGTTTAACTATTATATCAACTTGCATATCATTATGTATATGGTATTTATTTGTGGTTGATATGACTATCTTGTTTGCTGTATTGATAACGATTGTTGAAGGGTGTTTATTTATTGCGATTTCGTATACTAATTCAGATGTTGATAATCTAAGATCTAGTTTTTTACGTATATTTTCTGATCGTATGTATTATTACTTTCAGCAAGCAATAATATTGGTGACAGGTTGTTGTGTTTCTGCGTTTTGTATACCGGTTTCAATGCCTGTTATCTGTTGTATTGTTAAGGGTATGTTATATATAGGTGTTATGGTTATTGCATGTTATATCTCACAAGAGATTCGGCAGCATTATGCAATAAATTCTGATTGTGAACAAATTTCAAGTACTGAGGAAAGAAATTATACGCCATTGAAATCGACAGAAGAGGAGATTCAGGAAGGTGAAGTCTTGCATGATAACCAGGAAGTTGTACAGGGGATGCAACAAAGTTCAATTGATAATGAGAGGAATAATCATTTTATACAACCAACATTAATAGCACCAATAGAGGAAAAAATTGTGCTACAGATATGATGAAAATTGTTTGTCTGAAGGGATAGGTGGGATTGTTGTCAAAGTAAGTTTAGAATTTTCGCATATGTTCACTGTAGTATTCTTTATCCGGTGTTGCTTGTTAAAGCTCTATGGATTAATCTGGATATAGAAGCACAAATGTGATCATGAATTGCCCAAAATATGATAAGAAGAATATTAACAAAGGTATTGTAAGAGGAAAACAAAGAAGATATTATGGGTTGTTATAGTGTGATAAATGCTCGAAAGCGTTAGAGATGTATCCAGAAGGTCTAGGATGTAGGGTGGTTGGAAGGATTTTAGGCTTCAGTAATGTAGCAATACTAAATTGGATAAGGTTCTTTGGGGAAATAGCGAAAAACAAAATCAAAAAAAGCACTAGTGCTTTTTTCAGGCATTAGAAGGTGTTTCTATTATTAAGTTTCAACATTATGACTAGAGATCTATAATTGTTATATGTACGTGGAATCTTGAGAGGAAAGTTTTTTTGTATATCCTTGGCATAACCACAGATTTGTCTTGACCCCTGTAATACAATTTTAAAATCCAGAGCGGTATAACTAAGATAAGAGAGCATTTTTACCCAAAGACAACGCGTGACTCCTACGGGAGTCGAACCCGTGTTACCACCGTGAAAGGGTGATGTCCTAACCACTAGACGAAGGAGTCATAGCAAGGAAGATTGTTCCATAGAAATGTTTGTAAGTCAACATTTTTATGTAATATAACACAGATACTGTGCCAATTGTTTAGAGAGAATGAAGAAATGGGTTATATTCAAATTTCCTTTTGAATGTGCTTTCAAAGTTTACAGAATATTTGAATTTAATAGGATTTGAGAAGGAAAGAAGAAATTGTTTGTGATATTATCATTGGTTTATGGTGTTATGGGTTGTTGTAAGAGATTCTTGCCATACCATAAAGTATTTATTTATTTGTATTCTTCTGCTACAATCCAAATGTGGTGTACCGTTATATCAAATGAAATACATATACTTTTTTTCTCCTGGGAGCGTAGAAGGCTCTGCTACTATGTATTCTACTCTTGGGAATAAGGGAGCTCATTTAGCAGAAATGTCGTTATTGGGTTTGCCAGTACCTCCTGGGTTTACTATTTCCACGGAGTTGTATGGTTCGTTCGTGTCTTCAAAGTCTGTGCCTGTAGATTTGGACTTAAAGGGTGCAATGGAGCGTTTGTCAAACATCACAGGAAAATCTTTTGGTCAGCCAAATAACCCTTTGGTGGTATCTGTTCGTTCAGGTGCGGCTGTGTCTATGCCTGGTATGATGGATACAATACTTAATTTGGGAATTAATGATGAGATTGTGGCGTCTATTGCAAAACATAACGAAGAGTTAGCATATGATATGTATCGTCGTTTTATTCATACCTATGCGGTCACGGTGCTGTGTGTTGATTCTCTGATGTTTGAGGATAAGATTGCCATGAAGATCTCGGAGTTTAACCTTAGTGCTCCCAGAGAATTATCCGTAAATGTAAATAAAGAACTCATCAATGATTTTCAAGGTATTTTACAGGGATGTGGTGTGTCTATTCCTGATAATCCTATGCAACAGTTGGAGGATGCAATAGTTGCAGTCTTGAATTCCTGGAATTCTGAAAGGGCGCAGATATATCGGAAGATGAATAATATACCAGAATATGTTGGTACAGCTGTTAATGTGCAGTCTATGGTATTCGGTAATTTAAATAATAACTCAGCAACTGGAGTAGTGTTTTCTAGAAATCCTACAAATGGTTCAAATACCATGTTTGGAGAATATATGTTGAAAGCACAAGGGGAAGATATAGTATCTGGTACCTGCACTCCACAAAACATATCAGATTTTAAGAGAATTTCACTAGATCAGTATAACAAATTACTCGAATATGCCAATATATTGGAGAGGCATTATAGAGATGTACAGGATATAGAATTTACCATTGAGGACGGGAAGTTATGGATTTTGCAAACACGTAGGGCGAAAAGATCGATATATGCTTCGATAGTTAATGTTGTGGATTTTGTTAATGAAGGAGTAATTAGTGAGAATGAAGCTATAACACGTGTGTTGCCAAATGAATTAATAGATTTGTTGCATCCTGTTGTAGATTATTCGGAGAATATAAAATTGTTAGCGAAGGGATTACCTGCTTCTACTGGTGCTGTATCTGGTCAGGTAGTGTTTTCGCCGGCACAGGCTATGGAGATGACTTCACAAGGTAAGAAAGTGATTTTGGTGCGTAATGATACCAGTCCTGAGGATATAGAAGGTATGAGTGTATCAGAAGGGATTGTGACAGTTAGAGGAGGAATGACGTCTCATGCCGCAGTTGTTGCAAGGGGTATGGGTGTTCCGTGTATATGTGGAGCGGGTGATATTAGTATTAGTCATGACCTTACGTACTTTACTGTTATGAGTAATAATATCGTAATTAAGAAGGGTGAGTATATAACTATTGATGGTTCTAATGGTAATATTTTACTTGATAGAGTAGAAACTACTACTATTCAGGAATTTCCAGAGTTTGAGATATTTAAAAGATGGGTCGAGAAGCATCAATCTGTTCGGGTGCAAGTTAATGCAGATACTGCAGAAGATATGTGTAATGCATTTAGAAATTTTTATGCTGATGGAGTAGGGTTATGTAGGACGGAACATATGTTCTTTAATAAAGATAGAATAAATGTTGTGCGCTGTATGATCATATCGGATTCTAGGGCTTCTCGGGAAAGGATGCTTGAGCAAATATATTTAATGCAAGTTAATGACTTTATTGATATCTTCCGTAATGCTGGTGCTAGAATTGTTACAATTAGATTATTGGATCCTCCATTGCATGAGTTTCTTTCTGAAGAATCACAGGTAGTACAGAAGGTTGCATCCACTTTAGAGATCTCAGAGGAAGAGGTTTTGCATAGAGTGCGAATGAATAAGGAGCATAATCCTATGCTTGGGTTACGAGGTGTGAGGTTAGGTATAGTCTTGCCTGAAATATATGATATGCAAATCAAAGCAATGATGTTTGCCTCAAGCCAATTTCCTGGTACAGTTGTGCATATAATGGTTCCATTTATTTCTAATGTTGAAGAAATTTTAATAATGGTTAATCGTATCAAGTTGATAGCAAGAGATTATCCAGACGTAAAGTATAAGATTGGTACTATGATTGAAATTCCTGCTGCTGTGTTGTTAACAGATCAGATTGTTCAATATGTGGATTTTATAAGTTTTGGGACTAATGATTTAACACAGATGACTCTTGGGATTTCGCGAGATGATAGTTCCAAATTCATTCCTGAGTATATGAGCAAGGGTCTTTATGTACAGGATCCTTTTATAACAATTGTGGATAGTGTTAAAAAGATGATCGATATTTCCGTAACAAAAGCACGATCTGTTAATCCTGAGATTAAAATAGGAGTATGTGGTGAACATGCAGGAGATGTAAGATCAGTGGAGTTTTTTATGACTAGGGGCGTTGATTACCTTTCTTGTTCAACATATAAAATACCTATGGTGAAGCTTGCGGTTGCTCAATATACGATTGCTCATGCGAAACAGAAAGTATAGTTATTTTTTGCAATAGAATCCTTTTTGTGAAGTATATTATTCGAATTTAGGAGTGCTAGGATATCCTAAGAAAAGTCATATATAATATCTGTATTCAACAGGGTATGAGATGCTGTTGCTCTATCAATAAATCTGACGATTTTGAGTAAAGTTGTATGAAAATATTATGAAGATTAAACCTTAAATCAGAAAAAATTTATGGACATTTGTGAGAGTGTTCTTTCTATATTCTCTAGCTTTGTTTGATCTATGAGGTTTTCTGGAAGAGTAAATTGGTGTGCATATTGATTTACTTTTTCAGTTAATATTTGTTGCACTTTTCCATTCTTATTGACAGATTATAGTGAATCTAAATTCTTACTAAGGGTAATCAGTGCTTGATTATGTGCCTGTATTATGTCTGTATCATTAGGTTTTGATGAGTTGATGGGGAGACTATCTTCTTCGCAAAACATTTATACATAATAATGAAGATTTTACAATAACCTATTTTCAAGGTTATATTGTATGATAAATCTATATATTGTTTGTTGATTTGATCAATCCATTCTTGGAGATTACGTGATTTTTTTTTGATGAGATACACTGTGTATAAGTTGCATGATAGATGTTTGTATACGGTTAGAATAGGATGTGGTCTTAGATAATGATTTTAGTATATTGTGTATTTCAACAATAGAATTATGAACTGTATTAAGATGTGTTTCTAATTGTTTTAAGTTATTATTGAGTATGTGGAATGTGGAAGTTCTATTTTCACTGAAGAAGAATACTACTGAGCTTGTATCGCAGGCTGTGAAGTTTTGAGTAAGTTATGAGATTATTTATTGATCAGGAAGAGTCGATGGAAATTCTGTGAATTGGAGATCATTCAGGATCGTAATATTATTTATTAAGCACTGTTAACAAAGGTTTGAACATAGTAAATTGGGATTCAGACTACAGAAAAGATATCAGATAAAATGTTTATGTACAGATAATTACGGATTTTATAAGTGTTATACAGTATCCAATGTTCATCATATTACAAAATCTGAAACCTCTCTGGTAGAATCTAAAAAATTCTCTCATTCGCCATTATCTTGCTCGTTTAAATAAAAAAACTAAACGATATAGTCAATCCATAAGAATGATGATCGGTCTCATAATCGTTTTATATCAAGATCATCTTGAGTTGCTTTTTTATCTATAGTTGTTCGGCAATATCCAAAATAAGCCATTCACATAGTTACGCATTTATGGATGTATGTATTGAGATATAAAAGTATCAAGGAAATAATTTTTCATGATTGCGATCAGTTGTGGGGGATTAGGATTTGCTAATGACGGATGTATATATTTTGTGTTGAATATATATACAACCATTTTCATTGCTTTTCTAGTCCAATATGTTTGTTGATTTTGGTGGTTGTGGAGAGAAGATAATATAGATACCATGTCGATCTATATTGGTTGTCATATTTCCTAATGGAACTTTTTGGTTCCATTTTTTATAGACTATCTAATGTTTTTATAATATCGTGCTGAGTATCAGTTCTGATAATCAGTATAATAGTATTGTTTTCTATTTTTTGTTTATCACTTCTATATTTTTGCAAGACATGTTTAAGGAAATAATTTTTGACTGATACGTGTTGAACAATCAGTGTGAAAATATTTTGTATTTATTGAAACAACACATCTTTTAGGTGCGTATTTGAAAATTTGTCAGAGTTCTTAGATGATGATTGTATATTGGAGGATGTTTGAGTCTTGTTAGATAAAGATCTATTAGAATATTGTGCAAGAATATTAGCTAAAGATTATATCTTAGAATTGATATATCTTCATAGGTATAGTTCTATTAGTTCATGATTAATGATTTTTCATCTGATATATTATTCTCAGATCCTGTGTGTGCGACAACGTAAGTGTATGATTATTTACTGTCAAAATTTATGATGATGAGGCTTTTATATTATGGATCACCTCACATGTATGCCCATATAAATTTTCTATTGCTTGAAAGTATAGAACAGAAAAATTTTTTCACTATTTTTTTGAGTGTATTGTTGAATATAATATGTGTGATGCTATCAGTGAAATAATTTATACAATACATAATTTTTATGATACTTTGAAATGATGTTAAGGGGGAGGGGTTATTTTTGTGTATTAACCGAAATTTCAAAGAGTAGGGTTATCAGAAGATTACAAATGAGAGTATCTATATTTGTTGCCGTATGGAGATACAAAATATTATGCTGGAAAATACGCATTCATTGTTTAAAAATGTTCGAAGAATAAGTATCTTGCTATTCCTATGAGAACTTATTATTCTCTGCTCTGTAAATATCAGATCATTCATAATTTTGCAGATCCTACCATAGTATTTTAAGCATGCTTTTTAAATATGCATATTTATTGTATTTGTGATTCAAGGGTGTTACGGTATTCCTCCAATAGAATATGTTTTGTACTAAAATAGTTCTTTCATTTATATATTATTCTAATTTTGGCCAATATTCTTGCCAATTAGTTGCTCTATTTGCTACGTTGGTAGTGTTATTGTATGTTTTAGTATATGGTTCCAGAATATCAAATATTTGTTTTTTTCTTATGTGTTCAAATTATCTAGAACTATACTGAATATTTTATGATCCTTAAGCTCTTTATCATGATCGTTAGATGTATTGAATACGGTATATTCAATAGTTGAATATCGTAGATGATTTTTATGATTACTTGTATTACCGATTTATTATCGAGTTCTTGAGATGATTGTGTGGGGATTTCATTACAAATTTTTTTCTTGTTGTTGATTTTTTTACAAGATTTTTTCTTTGTTTCACTATGATATGTTTGATAAATTGTTTTCTCAAACGCATTATGATATCGTAGCTAATAATATTATAAATATATCTAGATTGATATATATTTGTGGAAATATAAATGATACAAATTTTAAATTGTGTTGGTAATTATTACACAAATGAATTTTGAATTTTTGGGTTAAAGTATTGATTAGAGAACTATTATTATAATAGCATTTTGTTGATTACTAGAAGCGGATATTTATCTCTATTCACAAGTCAGAATATATTTTTAGGTGAAATTCTTTTCAGAGATTTACTGAAAAGTGTTAGAAAGACTATATAGGTAATAGTGTGTAGAATCTATCTCCATAAATTAGACAAAGTTAAGTAACCTGTAAGTATGAAGTGTGAGAGAACAGATAAGCAGTGGGAAATGAGAAAAGCACATTTTATCACCGGGAAATATGGTAGAAAATATAGCCAAAGAGTATGAATAATTGCAGTATTTTATTTGATCAATGTCATTCTCTACCGAAGGAGTACTCTCCTTGGAAGACAGTAGATAGTTGGTATAAACGATCGCTAAGGACAGGGGATCATGGCAAGAGGGGATGAAAAAAGATTTTGTACAAAGCCGTTGAGTAAAATAGGGGGGTTGCAGTCTGATAGATTAACAAAGTGTCAAGACAACAGCATATAACGAGAAATTGATGGAAGGAAAAAAGGGTACATTGTAACAGATATACATCTTTCACATATTAGTGTTTATGTTGCGAATATGCCTGATATTATAGCAGTATGTAATGTATTTCAAGAAGCACAAAGAAAATATTCTGGTTAAAAGGTATATGTTCGGATTTTGGATATAGGGGGGGAACTTTTCAAAATTTTGTTTAACTAAAGAAAAATGTAAAGATTTCTGTTCGTGTTGCTTGTAAATGGACAGTTCTTGCTAAACGATAGGTTGTGGAAAGAACTTTATCCTGGTTAGGGCACTTTAAGAAGATGATCTAAAGATTATGAAATTACTACAAATTATGCTGAAAACTATATCATAATTGTTTATTCTATGATTTAGATGATAATACCTTTGAAGACAGTGTCTTAAGATACAGCATATGGATGTGATATCAAATAATATATTAATAAATATAGAGTAGATATACCATTGCTTTAGTTTACAGGTCATAATGTAATTCGTTGTGTATATTGATTTAAGTTCTGAATAACACTAACACAGCTTTTTATACGATCCTGACGATAAGAGAGATTTTTGATATATTTTAGAGAATAAAGTTAGTATACAGGTGAAGATTTTATTTATAGTATTGGTCATGTTGATGAATCTTCAGACACAATTTGCACCTTGTTAGTGTGTGTTATACTGAATGTGTGTTATAATGTGAACCCGAGAGCTGTTTTATGTGTATTGAATATTAAAAATGACAGTTGAATCTATAATTGTTTGTAAGAATTGTGGTACAAAATATATAGTATACCAGGATGAGCTTGGCGAAGGTCGTGTTGTGCGTTGCTCGTATTGTGACCAAGTATGGTATCAGAGGTCAGGGAATAAAGAGGGGAGTAGTCTTGTTGTAGAACAGAAGTCTTCACCAAACTCTTCTGAGATGAAATCAAGGTCTAAAATATCAGGGTTTATATGGGTGATACTTGTGCTTTTATGTGTGCTTGGTGTCTCTATATGTAGTGCAGATGTGCGAGATTTTATACGTTATAGTTTGTTTAGGGTATCTGATGTACATGCTTTAGCGTTAGAGGATATATCTTTTGTAAAAAATTCATTATATAATGACTCCGATTCAGCAGTGGGTGTCTCTGTGGCAGATTATAGGTTGAATATGAAGATTGTAAATCTTTCAGATCAAATTCAAAAACTACCAGGTATGTGTTATATTATCTGTTATAACAGAATGGGTAATATACTATATAAGCATGCTATACCCATACAAAATAAAGGAAGTTTTTTACCTTATGATCAATATGGTGTGGAATATCAGTTTAATGGTATTTCTGGTGATATAGATACGATCGGTGTGAGGATACTTAATTTCCTAGAAACTATCTTTGTTTAATATTGCCTTCCTGTGTTAGAGTGTATTCAAAAAATTAATCGAGCAATATTAGAGAATAAGGAGTTGATTGAGGAGTGGTTTCACATTCATAGGGTATCTGATGATAAGTTGTTATATTCATCGATGGATATCCGGTATTCGGGGTTTAAGATGGCTCCTGTGGATTTTAACTTGTTTCCTGCGGGATTTAATAATCTATCTCCATTATCTCAAGAAAAAACAGTTGATATTTTAAGATACAATGGAATACAAAACAAGAATATTGTTATAATAGTTGAAAATTTTTCAAAAAATCTAAAATATTTTGATAGCATTAAGGTGTTACAAGATATTTTAATACAGGTAGGAAATCAGGTTAAGATTGCTACTCTTGGAGATGTCCAATATACGGGAGATCTTTTTGATATTTCTGTGTTGCAAGAAAAAGGCGGAGCTTTGTGTGTACATGATAATTTTTATCCGGAATATATCATTTTGAATGCAGATCTTTCCGAAGGATTGTCAGAAATACTGTTGAAGTATTCCAATAATATACAACCTTCTATATATTTCGGTTGGTTTAATAGAAGTAAATATGAGTATTTTATGATATATAACCAATTAGTTCGTGATTTATGTCAGCGTATTTCCATAGATCCTTGGTTATTAACCACAAGCTTGGATGTTGTTGAGAATGTCTCTTATAAGGATAAACGTAATCTTGATTTGTTGTCTGAAAAAATATCTAAGATGCTGAAATATATAAACAGTAAATATCAGGAATATGATATTAAGGAGACGCCTTATGTTGTTGTGAAATCTGATAGAGGTACATATGGAATGTCCGTGATTGATATATATAATGAAAAAGATATACTTAATGTCAATAAAAGAATAAGAAAGAAATTACATATTAATAAAGGTGGATCAATTGTGGATAGAGTAATGATACAAGAGGGGATTACTACATGTGATAAATATGAGGGATTCCCTGCTGAATCATTAATCTATTCTATAAAGGAGGAGGTAGTGGCGTATCTTGTGCGTTACAATTCGATAAAAAATAAACATAATAATTTGAATAGTCGGGGTGCTGTATTTGCTGATACAAGCCACTCAATTGATGAAGTACGACGCAATGTATATAGATTTATCAACCGTCTTGCTTCTTTGGCCTCGCATAAGGAGCCTTTACAAGGTAAAACATAAAGTGTTGTTTGCTGATAAATGTTATATGAACATCTGTTTGTAATGATAATTAGTGCATCTCTTGTACTGCATGACTAAACTTCTTTAATGAGGAAGCTAGATATTAGGTGATAGGATTTAATTAATATAGGTTTTGAGGGTTCATATTTTTTGTGCTGTATTGATATTATAGTCCGCACTTTATTTATCAGAGTTATGTATAACATTTTTCTAGCTCTCAGATGATTTTTCTTTGCGTGTGCTTGCTGGTCAGGTGATTAAATTTAGGTAACTTCCCTAAAGTTTCAGAGCTAAAAGTATAATTATAAATCTTATCTTCCAATTACCATATTCTTTGGGTAAATCTTTTCAAGGTATTCCAGATTTTATGTCCAACTCCTTCCAGGAATAATCATCATTGTTTTTTCTTCTTCTTGCTGGTAGTAGTGTTTTGAGTTTATTCGAACATAAAGCCATCTATTATCATGCATGTCATAATATATTATTGCTTCTTCATCTTGATACACACTATATCATATTTCCGTGCCTATTTTTTAGATACTGCCTAATCGATATATTGTTGTATAGGCAGTGAATTATTCCTTTTGTGATAATTTATGCTAATACTTCAATTATCATAAGATCTTTTTTTTCTTAACTATCTATAGTATAATTAACTTTTCTGTATAAATGTTTTTGTGTACTGTGAATTGGTAATTCCTTCCTTTTTGAAGAAAGTCATATTGTTGTTGGTAACGATGTGTTTGTTGCCGTTTGTATTGTGCTCTGCCGAATCGGAGAAGATATTTTTCAATAAATTCCCGATAGATTATATAAGTAAAGATATTGAAATGTTAACTTTAGAAAATGGGTTAAGAGTATTTTCGATACATACTGATACACATCATGAGTCAACGGTACATATAGTCGTATATGCTTTTCCTAGAAATGTAGTACGACATAATCCCATAATAGCAGAAATATTATATAGTATCCTATCATGTCGAACTAGAAAGTATGACAATATAAGTTCTACATTTAATAAATTTTCTGTATTATATGGTTCTCATTTGTCTGCTAAGGCAAACGTATTCTATGCATTATCTCCATCTGATAACTTGCATCATGTTATGAGTATTGAATCTGATAGAATGATGAAGATACAGTTATCGGAAGAGGAAGTGAAAAATGAGAAAAAACGTTATAAAGATCATGTATATCATAATCTGTCACGAGATCAAGTATTGACAAATAATATGCTCGATGGATACCTTTTTCAGGGGCATGAACGGGTTAAGAGAGATGTTGATGATATTGGGATAGAAGACTTTATATACTTCCACCAAAATTATTATACTCCTGAAAATGCAAGAATAATTGTTATTAGTAGTATGGAACATCAAGAGGTATTTGATATGGCTCGCGATTATTATGCATCGATTCCGAATTATGTTCAGGATGTAATATCTGAAGAAAAGACAGATGATATTGTTTATAATACTAAGACAGTAATTACTCTTGACGCGGAATATGGTTTAGAAAAGTTGAAGTTTCTCTATCCTATACCTAACCTATCATCCGATACTTTACTGCCGTGTTTGGTGATGTATCATGCTTTGTTAAATGGTGATTATGGTATGATATACAGATCTTTAGGATTGCAGAAGCATCTTGTGCATAGTGTAGAGAGTAGTTTGGAATCAATATTGGATGATGAATATGTGATGATAACATTAACACTTGAGCATGGAGTTGATCTAGAGCATGTGTTATTGGAATACAAACGTGTTATAGAACAACTTATATCCAATGGATTTGATGCGCAAGATATCACAAGAGCTTTATCCATGATGAGATTATCGTTTTTTGAGGATAATACTGGGTTAACAAATAAGGCTATCTTGTATACACATCTGGTTAATATCGGTCTAAAGGAATTTACAGATTATTCTAAAATTAGAAATATAATATATAACCTTACCGTAGATGATATTAACACAGTTTTTTACCAAATATTCTCTCCAGGTCCTTTGGTGCAAGGAGTATTGAGGATTCCTTGATATTAATTTAATCTTTTATAATGACAAGGTGTTTTTTTTTCATATCTATTCTATGGTTTTTACATGTACCGGCATATTCTTCAGTGTATAATGCAAGAACTTTAACAGTACATGAAGTTGTTAGTTCTTATGGCATAAAATCAGCGCTCTTACAAGTGAAAAATGATGTATTTACAGTTTTTGATATTTCTATGTTGAATGCAGGATATGCATATGATCCAGTAGACAAACAAGGATTGGCAAATATATCAGCATATATTTTGCGAACGTGTGATACTAAGCAAATGACAAATTTAGAAATACAGCAAAGACTATCTATGCTGGGAGCATATTTCAGTTATGAAGTAGGTATTGATAGAGTATCAGTACAAGTTCATTGCTTGTCGGAGCACTTAAATGAAGTGTTATTGTTATTGAATTATAAATTATTTCATCATATTGTTACTGATGAGATACTACAGTATGCAAAACAACATGTTAAAACTACTAGAAATTTGCAATTACATAATTTCGATCCTCAATATTTGCTTAGTACACAACTATTTGGTAGTTTCTTTACTGAACATCCATATGCTAGTAAACCGTTTGGTGTGGTTCTGAAGGGCAAAAATCAAGATTCTATTGATAATATTTCTGTTCAAGATGTTAGAGCTTATTTTTCAAACAATATAAATAGAGTGAATAGTATAATTAGTGTCTTTGGTAGTATTACAAAATCAGAATTGATCAAGATATTAGATAAATATATGTTGGAATTACCACTGGCATTAGAGAAACGTCCTAAGAAAATTAGAAATATTATGTTTCATGAAGTAGATAATATAAGTGATCGTATATCCCTTAAAGTTGATGGGGCTCATAATACCGAGAGGGCATTAGTATATGTACTAACTGAACAAGTATCACCAACAGATGCTTCATATTATCCAATGTATATAATATATTATATACTTAAATCTAGAGTACTTGATACATGTATTTTGAATATATTACCTCAAGGGTTCCGAGAGATACCAACGTTATATTCCTTGCAGTATAATATGCGATATTCTGATATGTTGGCGTTATATTTTTCTACTACTTTATCTAATTTATACGAATATATTGATATTACCGAGAATGTTCTGAAATTATTAGATCAGACTGTGATTTCTGTGCCAATATTGAAAGATTTGAAGATATCAATTGTTAATTCTTTTCTTACAAGTTTGGAAGATCCAAAAAATACGATTTATTTGCTAAGGTTCATGCAGGAACATAAGTTGGGTACGTTTTTTATTGAAGATTTTTTGAACGGTATTAATAATACCACTGTTGAAGAGATAAATAGTGTGTTCAGATCATTAACGAAGGATAAGTTTACTATGGTTGATATTTCATGTGTTTAGATGAAATATGATGGATAACGTTGCATAACGAAACAATGGTTTTATTGACATTTATTTTGTATTCTGAATACCTATTTATGTTTTAAGTCATATGAATATGCATATTTTATTGATATTCTGGAAATTTTTAGCGTGCTATAGCATGCAAGATATATATGTTATGGGTTCTATCTTTTAATCTTGATTCTACTGAAGCGGTGTGACATCAGTAATTCTTGTTTACAACACATATTATTAATTTACTTTCTTTTTTATACTTTCTGTAAAATCACACTAATAATATCATATTTTTAACTAATTAAAAATTAAATTGAAATTTTCAACAGTTCATTATTTGAGAGCATTAAGAAAATAACGAGGGGGAATGATAGTATTCTATTGATACGGTAATTAGTGAATAAAGATATAGATAGTCTACCATATACATATTAGAGACTACGATAGATTTACGTCTAAATCTTGCAAGCAAGTTGTCTGATGCGATTATAAAGATCTTCAGTGTTTTTGTTGTTCAACTTCCCATTCAAGTAGTTGACCTGTAATAGAATCAAGGACTTGCCATATCCATAATTTACTCGTTTTTTTTATAATGTCATATTTCATCTAACACCAGATCACAGAATTTATTTCCTTGTGATTCTAGGTTCTGTTTACATAAGGTCAGCGTAAGCATATTAAGGAGGAAGCGAAGTGAATAAAGTCCTGATAGGATGATTTGTCTTATCAAAACGATACCCACCTAAAATGCTTAAAGTTTACCGAAAAAATCACGACAAGCATTTGAAGAGGAATTTGGGAGAGATTCGTGATGAAGATTCCTCATTACGAATCTCTTTAAAATTACATCAACTGAGCCATAGTTCTACCGATAGATGCCGGTGTTTCTGCAACAACTATACCAGCCTTTTTAAAAGCAGAGATTTTGCTTTCAGCAGAGCCTTGTCCTCCAGTGACAATTGCTCCTGCATGACCCATGCGCCTTCCTGGAGGGGCTGTTACTCCTGCTATAAATCCAACAACAGGTTTTTTAATAGGGTATGTAGATATGAATTCTGCTACACGTTCTTCCTCTATACCTCCTATTTCTCCTATAATGATAATTCCTTCGGTTTCTGGGTCATTGAGAAACATTTCTACGATATCAGTAAAGCGCAAGCCATGTATAGGATCTCCGCCAATACCCACGCATGTACTTTGTCCTAATCCTTCTTGAGTAGTTTGCCATACTGCTTCATAAGTTAAAGTTCCAGAACGAGATACAATACCGATCTTACCTTTTTTATGTATGTAACCAGGCATGATTCCTATTTTGCATTCTTCTGAAGTAATTATGCCTGGGCAATTTGGACCAATTAATATACTTTCTGATTTAGATAGTTCTGATTTTACTTTTAACATATCCATTTGAGGAATTCCTTCTGTAATACACACTATTAGAGGAATTTTTACACGTATTGCTTCTATTATTGCATCTGCGGCATATGGGGCTGGAACATAGATCATAGTCGCACTGGCTCCAGTATTGGACACAGCTTCAAAAACGGTATTAAACACAGGCTTGCCTAGATGAGTTTGACCACCTTTATTTGGTGTTACTCCTCCTACCAGATTTGTACCATATTCAATTGCTTGCTGTGAGTGGAAAGAACCTTGTTTTCCTGTAAATCCTTGGCAAATTAATTTTGTATTTGAATCAATCAATATAGACATTTATTTTCCTCCTGCTAATTCAACTATTTTCTTTGATGCATTTTCTAACTCTGGGACATAATGTATATTAAGTCCAGATTTGCGAATTATTTCTTTTCCTAATTCTACGTTAGTACCTACTAACCTCATTACTACTGGGATATTCAATGATTTTGTGTCTTTTAATGTATTTACAACACCTTGTGCGATAATATCACATCTCATAATACCACCAAAAATGTTTACCAGTATACCTTTTACACCTTGATCTGCCATTACAATTCTAAATGCTTCAGATACTGCTTCTAAGGTTGCTCCACCACCAACATCCAGGAAGTTTGCCGGGGAAGAACCATGATATTTAATTATATCCATTGTTGCCATTGCTAATCCTGCTCCATTCACCATACATCCTATGGAACCATTCATTTTTACATAGTTTAAACCAAACTTTGTTGCTTCTACTTCTTTTGGATCTTCTTCATCAAGATCTCTGAGAGCGCGTATTTCTTTTTGTCTGTATAGCGCATTATCGTCAAAGCTGATCTTAGCATCTAGAGCAGTAAACTTTTGTCCATCACTAACCAGAGGATTCATTTCAATTTGTAATGCATCATTATTGCTTGCAAATCGATATAATCGATCTAATAATTTGATATATTGCTCTACAATCTGACCAGAAAAACCTAACATACTTGCAAAATTCTGAGCTTCATTCTCTATTATGCCAGTCTTAATATTTACAAACATTTTGAATATTTTCTCCGGATGTTTTTCTGATACTTCTTCTATATCAACACCTCCTTCTGCGGATGCAATAAAAGATATGGTTTCTGATGCACGATCTAATAGGACGCTTAGGTAGTATTCTTGGTCAAAAGATACTCCTCCTTCTATATATATGTTATGGACTTTTTTTCCTTCAGGACCGGTTTGTACTGTATGTAATTGCATACCCATCATAGAATCTACAACTTGCATGACATTTTTTGTTTTGTCTAATACCTTTACTCCTCCTGCTTTTCCTCGTCCACCTGCATGTATTTGCGCTTTTACGACACAAACATTCCCTTGATAATCATTTAATAGGTTAAATGATTTATTCTTCAAACATCCTGTAGCGAACAGAGCTATTGGTTCTGGTATGTCTATTACTTTTTGTTCTTTGAACATCCGTTTGGCTTGAAACTCGTGTATATCCATAAAAAAAAATTAATTAAATTTCTCCTAAACTTACCCGATATTATGTAAATTTTCAATATACTTATGAGTCATATACTTAAATTAATAGATGAAAATATATTGTGGATAGTTTTATACATAGCAACGATTCTTGCTTATACAATTTATTTGCATTGATATGGTGTTTATTCCCACTCTATTGTGCCTGGAGGCTTAGAAGTGATATCATAAAGCACTCGTGTTATTTCAGGGATTTGATTTAATATACGATTGCTTGCTTCATTAAGTACAATCCAAAATTTTTCTGCACCAACTGCGCAATTGTTGGGGTATATATCAGCTGTCATAGCATCTTCAGAAGTGACTGCTCGTAGTACACATACCATTCCTCTAGTTCTATTATCCCCAACTACCCCTACGGATAAGACTGGTAATAACACAGCAAAGGCTTGCCATATTTCATGATAAACTTGATGTGATTTTAGAATTTGTATAAATATGCTGTCAATTTTTCTTAATATAGCAATTTTTTCACGAGTAACTACGCCAGGTATACGTACTGCCAAGCCAGGACCGGGAAAGGGGTGACAAAACAAAAAATCTTTTTTTATTCCAAGTAATAAACCTAACTGCCTTACTTCATCTTTAAAGAATGACCTAAGAGGTTCAACTAATTTGAGATTCATATTTTTTGGTAATCCTCCTACATTATGATGTGATTTGATTGTTTGGCTTTTTCCGCATCCTGATTCTATTACATCGGAATACAAAGTTCCTTGTAAAAGGAATTTTTGATCCGTTAAATGTTTTTCAAATATATCAATAAAGGTTTTTCCAATGAGGCAACGTTTTTGTTCTGGATCTTCTACGCCGTGTAAGATTTGTAAAAATTGATGGGTTGCATCAATAACTTTTAGATTGATATTCAGACTATTAAATACATCTTTGACATGTTGAACTTCATTAGCGCGCAACAATCCATTGTCTACTAATACACATGTTAGGCGATCACCAATAATTTTATGCATTAACACTGTCGCAACTGTAGAATCTACTCCTCCACTTACGGCTGCAAGCACTTTATTTGAACCAACTGATTTTGCGATATCATGCGCCTTATCATAGGCATATTGTAATATATCCCATTCAAAACGTACATTACAGATATCTAGAAAGTTTTTTAGTATAGTATTTCCATAATCAGTATGATGCACTTCTGGATGAAATTGTATTGCGAAGATAGAAGAATTGACATTTTCGAGAGCAATGATAGGACATAATGGACTAGACGCAATACATGAAAACCCTTTTGGTATGCTACAGACTGAATCTTGGTGACTCATCCATACAGTAAAAGATTCCTTATCTATATTTTCCCAGAGTTTTGATTTGCGAGTGGTTATTTTTGTTGCCCCATACTCAGACATGCTAGAATCATCAGTGATGACGGCTCCATAATAATCACACATTAATTGCATACCAAAACATATACTTAATATTGGTATTTTATATAACTTATGACATTCATCAAAGATATATTCGGCCAATTTCTGATAGTTATGTTCTGTTGTGCTTTCATGTCCTCCAGATATAATAATACCAGACATATTTTCATGATATACAAAATTCTCGGTATTATATATAAGAGTTTGAACCTTCATTTCTCTTATTCTACGGGCGATAAGCATTGTATATTGGGATCCGAAATCTATTATAGCTATATGCTTTTCATTTAGCATGATCAGTTTTTACATTTAATATTAAAATTTTCTATACAAATTTGCAGATATATGTATGTGCGTTTGAGTGAAACCGGTTTTTAATCCACACGCTGTTTAAACCACGATATTAAATCCATAGTTTTATACTACATTGACACCTTGAATGTACGAAAACATTTTAAACATTAACAATTAACACATAATATATCAAGTGTGATGATGAGTTATATCACTGACCTAGGAAGAGAAATATTAAAGTTGTTGATGTATTACTGTTAGGGATGTTACACGTAACAATGTATATATTACTTTTGATTATCTTTAATTTATTGGGGGAGATTACGTGATTATTAAGGGATTTATTTGAACTATGACAACCATCTGAGATCAGAGGGTAGTGATGTATATTTAATTGATCAGGAGTGCAAGCTATTATGTGAGATAGGGATTATGGTTATTGTCTGCAGAAAGAGTATTCATTCTTAGGTATTTGATAGGTTATAAGCTTCTTGATGGGGCGAGATTACTTGAATAATGTGCGTATTTTGCTGATATAATGTAATTAGCATATATTACTTGTATCCCGGTAATGTTTGAAATTGTCTGATTTTGTAGAATTGATATTTTTTATCAGGAAGGTTTGATAGATTATCAAGACAGTTTTTTTGTGATATTTTAATTCTTATTTTTACGCTTAAGCCTTTTTTGCTATCATACATGATTCTTTTTTATTGTTAATATATTGGGTGTATTTTTACTTATTTTGATGTTTTAAGTAATATTTCTGGTGTACTTGATGAGTATATTATTTGCTGATTTTTCCAGATTACTTATAGAGGTATAAAAAAATATTTGGTACATTTTTAATGATCATACTGGTAAGGATTTACGTTAATAAAGAGGTCGGGTACACTCATATTAAAGACTGTAATATTATTGCAATAAATGTGTATGTAACATGCTTGCAAAATGTTTATTTTTTGTCCATGACTTCAGATATATATTTTTGTATGTTATGATCTTACTAGACATTTGTTAGGATGAATTAAACCTGTCGTTGTTGTTCTGAGTATTGAATAAATAAATAATATGGATCTATTATATCAATCGGATGTGGGTGATGATATTGATCATTCTCGTGATGATCTATTGACTGATTTTGCTAAAAGTGTTTTGAGGGATCGGTATATTTACAACAATGAATCGTATCAGGAGTTGTTTATGAGGGTCGCTAAGTATTACGGGGATGACGTAGAGCACAGTGCTAGATTATACGACTATATGAGTAAGCTGTGGTTTATGCCTGCGACACCTATATTGAGCAATGGTGGTACATCCCGAGGATTACCAATTTCGTGTTTCTTAAATGAAGCAGAGGATTCATTGGATGGAATCGTGAATTTGTGGAATGAGAATGTATGGTTGGCAGCGAAAGGTGGTGGTATAGGGAGTTATTGGGGTAATCTGCGCTCTATTGGATCTCGTGTAAGAGGCAGTGGGAAGACTTCTGGAATTATACCATTTATCGTTGTACAAAATGCGTTGACTCTGGCTATATCACAGGGATCGTTGCGTAGAGGATCTAGTGCTGTATTTCTTCCGGTATCACATCCGGAAATAGAGGAATTTATAGGTATACGCCGTCCTATGGGTGGAGACCCAAATCGTAAAGCCTTGAATATACATCATGGAGTTGTTATATCTGATGACTTTATGAGAGCTGTAGAAAAGGGTGAGCAGTGGTCTTTGATTAGTCCCGAGGATAATAAAGTGCGTGTAACATTAGGAGCTAGATCCTTATGGATAAAGATTCTGACAGCCCGTATGGATACAGGGGAACCATATATCCTGTTTATAGATAATGTCAAGAATTCTCTTCCTCTAACTTATGATAAGCTTGGGCTTGATGTGAAAACTACTAATTTATGTACAGAAATTGTTCTGAGTACAGGGAAAGATCATATTGGCTATGATAGATCTGCTGTATGTTGTTTATCATCTCTAAATCTGGAATATTACGATCAGTGGTCTGATAATGAATTGTTTGTAGAAGATATAATGCGTTTCCTTGATAATGTGTTAGAGGATTTTATCGTGAAAAGTCCTGCTAAGATGAGTAAAGCTAAATATTCTGCAATGCGTGAGAGAAGTATTGGGCTTGGGGTGATGGGATTTTATTCTTTATTACAAAAAAAGATGATTCCATTTGAATCAGTTACAGCAAAAACTTTAAATCGTAAAATATTTAAGCAAATTAAACAACAGGCCGATGAATGTTCTAAGAGATTAGCGCAAGAACGCGGAGCATGTTTGGATGCAGAAGAAATACATTTACAGGAACGATTTACTCATAAATTGGCGATTGCTCCTACTGCTTCAATTTCAATAATTACTGGTAGTTCGCCTGGTATAGATCCTTTACTTGCGAACATATTTACTCATAAAACCTTAACTGGTTCGTTCTCTGTTAAGAATAAATATTTGGTCAGCTTGTTGCAATCAAAAGGACAGGATAAAAAAGAAGTATGGAAATCTATTTTATCCAATTACTGCTCTGTCCAACATTTGAGTTTTCTTACTGATTATGAGAAGAGTGTTTTTAAGACAGCATACGAGATAGATCAGAGATGGATTATAGAGCATGCTGCAGACCGAACTGAGTTTATTTGTCAATCTCAAAGCTTGAACATCTTTCTACCTTCGACTGTTACTAAGAGAGAACTACATAATCTTCACTATACTGCATGGAAGAAGAAAATAAAAAGTTTATATTACCTGAGATCTTTATCTATAGCAAGGCCAGATGATATTACTGGCCAGGACGAAAGTGAATGCTTGAGTTGTCAGTAGCATGTGATTCATTAGATTAAATTTTGTATGATTTTTAGCTTGTGTTTTGAAATAGTGTGAAACATTTCATTTTTTGCGTTGTATTGTATTTTTTCAGTTAAGTGAGTGAATATCTCAGGGCAGAAATGTTGGTTAAAGGCACGCATGTATCTACTTGATTCAGGACCAAAAATCCCATCTATACCGGTTATTGGATA
Source organism: Candidatus Xenolissoclinum pacificiensis L6 (assembly GCA_000512675.1). Classification (GTDB taxonomy): domain Bacteria; phylum Pseudomonadota; class Alphaproteobacteria; order Rickettsiales; family Anaplasmataceae; genus Xenolissoclinum; species Xenolissoclinum pacificum. Next base: position 131,916 of record AXCJ01000008.1, on the reverse strand, counting down.
TCCAAAATTCAAGAGTTCTGACTGCATTTTTTTTACACCTTGTCCTCTGTCTCCTGTTTTATATAATATATCCTTAGATAATTCTGAGATATCTTCTGAAAATAAACATGCAAACTCTGATTTTAGATCTTTATACAATCTGCTCCACTCGAAATAACTACTAACATCTATTTTTCTATCAGGAGCAATATCACTATGAGATAAAATACAACTATCTTGAATTGGATAACTTTTTCTGATAAGATTGATGGTTTCAACAACACTGATGTACTGATTATCAGTGAAAGGTTCATAACCACTATTTACTAACTCAATCCCTACACTATAATTATTCAAATTCTTGTATTTCTTCCAGGTACTCACTCCCGCGTGAAACGCAGCCTTTTGTAGAGGAACCATTGCATGTATATCACCATCTTTTGCTATCACGTAATGAGATGATACCTTCGAGGATGGATTCATAAACGCTTGCAATGTTTGATTCAGATCAATAACGGTGTGATGCAGAATTATAAAAGGAACTTCAGAAGTGCGAGCACGGAAATTAGGACTAGATAAATCAGTATGAATTTTCATAATATGTGACGATAATCAATAAATGTTTTGATCGATATAAAACACGAAATCTCTTCTTTCATGATTATATCATTGTTATAGCTTACATGTATATGGTGAACTATATATTAATTTTCATATCTAATATATCTTAATAACAAGTAATTATTGAGAAGATTTTCCCATAAGGTGGATAAAATTGAGTTTTTGTCTATATAAAGTCATGATATATGGATAATTAATTTTATATCTTGTTTATATACTTTTCATGTTGATTCTATCTTTGACATACAGATACATCCTCCTTTGTATATTATTAACATGGGAGTATAGTTTAATGTTAGAACTGACGAAAAGGGAGTGAATCTTGAAGAAGAAGAGATATTGTTATATAAGGTATATGTTATTATTTTGATAATACTAATTATAATTTTGCAGTACCTAGAAACTTGAGTAGAATTTTATGTTTGGAGGTGGATTATTTCTTGAACCTGTCTGTATTATTTACCATTTCTGAGATAATTTTTTTGTTTTTTCACAGCTTATATAATGCATGTTTTATAATTTTTGCGTGTAGAAATCAATAAATTCCAGTTCTATTTTAAATATAAATAATGTTGACAATGAGATCTCTTTAAAAGATTGCCAAATGGTTTTCAGGATAGAGATGATCACTTAGTTGGGGTTTGTTCAACTAGGGTGTATCAGCGATAATGCTCTTTTTCAAGGAAAATTATATATATGTGCATTTTTGATCTGTAATTTACTAGATAATTTTATGCTAATTAACAAATATTTTAATATTTTGGTCCTTGTTGCTGTTATCCTCCTTTTGATAATGTTTCAAAATATTTTATAACTATAGTGTTTTTTTATTCTCTTCTTAATTTATTAAATTGAATTTACATAATACAGATACAGACGATCTCTATAACATATTTATACAATATTACAATTGAGGTTAAAATATTTATATTATATAATCTAACTTTTACACTATAAAAAATTAATTGAGATAAATTTTTGGTTGTATACTATGTCCAGAACTATTTCTGTTGTTTTTGTTTGTTGAAGAATATTATGTGTTGAACATGCTGAAAGAATTATTTTGATGGAGCATTACTATATATATATATACTTTTCTGTACATATACAATGTACTCTGTGATCATGTGTCTCTGGTTGTATATAATTTGTATATTGTATCTCATAAGCTACCCCAATAAAAAGAGTCTGATTATTATCGTTCTTGTACCTACTAATTAATCTGTCATAAAATCCTCCTCCCATACCAATACGATTACGAGCCAAGTCAAAACACACTAGAGGTGTGAGAACAATATTTGGAACCAATGGAATACCATGGTAAGAATAGTAAAATCTGTATTGTTTGTGTTGGATTAGTTGGTTTATACAACCATTCCAACTACGAAATACTAATTCTTTGTTCTCTGATATTTCAGGAAGCAAGGTAATATAATTATACATATTATGGTAAATACGTAATATTATACTAATATCTACTTCACCATCCATACTAATATAACCACCTATTTTCAAGTTATCATTTTTTTTATACTGAGAGATAATTTTATGTATATTATTTGCCATCATAATATGAGAGCTATCTTCAAAGCTCTTATTTTTACGTAATTTACGATATTTCATACGTAAGATATCTTTTGATGTGATCATAGTAATTGATGATATTTTGTATAATATTCTAAATAGTACCAAGTATAGTAAAAAATTAATATTCCTCCATAACAATTAAGTGTTGTAATAAATATCAAAAAGAAATGAGTTTCATTCTGGGTTTTTCAATAGTGATGGGTAGCATATTAATAAGTTTTTACCTTATGGGAGGAAATTTATTATCACTGTTACAGTTTGGAGAAATTGGTATCATCTTAGGTACTGCAATAGGGGCGTTGGTGATTAGTACTCCTTTCTCCATATTCCCAGCTATACTGAATGATCTTAAGAAAGTATTTCAGAAAGATCAGTATCCTGAGATATTCTATACTGAGCTTCTTGTAACAATGTTTCAAATCCTGAAGATCATGAGGCAGGGGCTTGAAAAGCTTGAGCCATTAGTAGAAAATCCTCATGAAAATGAAATCTTCCAAAATCATAAGTTGGTGTCAGGAAACGAACATGTTATGACATTTTTATGTGACCATCTTAGAGTGGTGATTATGGGATTGGGTTCTTCTCATGAAATTGAGAATTTGATTCATGAAGAAATAGAAACATATGAAAGAGATTGTGAAGCAGTGAACAGTGCTCTTACCAACATGGCTGATGGTTTTCCAGCTTTTGGGATTGTTGCAGCTGTATTGGGAGTGATTATTACAATGGCCAGTATTGATCAACCACCAGCTATATTAGGTAAGTTACTCGCTGGGGCATTAGTTGGGACATTTCTAGGAATATTTTTTGCGTATGGATTAGTAGGTCCTGTGGCAAAATTAATAGAAAGAAGGCATATGGAAGAGGCACATTATATGTCATGTATTAAAAACGCTTTAGTATCTTTTTTAGGTGGAAATTCAGCCTATACTGCGGTTGAGATGGCAAGAAAGTCATTACCCAAAAGGATTCGTCCTTCTTTCCAATCATTAGAATCAAGTCTACAGAATAATAGCGGGAATTGATTATGGGTAAAAGGGGTAAAAAGGATAAAGTTAGCAATTCTGCAGGCGAAGTAATAGTTCGTAGAACCAAAAAGACAGGGCATAAGCATCATGGCGGTATGTGGAAGGTTGCATATGCTGATTTTGTGACGGCCATGATGGTATTTTTTTTGGTAATGTGGATAATTAGTATTATACCTAAGGAAGACATAGAACAAGTAGTTGAATATTTTTCAACAAATAGATCGAAGGTACCTACATATGCATCTCCTCAGGATATTTCATTGACAGAAAGTAGAAGTGAATCAGTTACTATACAGACAGATAAGAATCTCAATAAACTTAGAGAGGCTTTTAATAGGACGAATTTTTCTGAGAACATTTTGGTTAGGATTTCAAAAGAGGGGTATCTAATACTTTCATTTCAAGTAAGTGATAGGAATAATATATTTCAAACTGATGGGACTGAACTTTCACAATTTGGACAGGATGCTTTAAGTTACACAGCAAAACTAATTAATGCGTTAGATAATTATTCTATTGTTGTATCTGTAAATTATCCACTATTTACTAGTGGTTTTGTAGAAACACATACAGATTTGGAGAAATGGAGGTTTGTTGTAGACAGGGCAAGTAATGTTTCAAATCATATGATGAAATATGGGTTGCCATCAAATAAAATTACAGCAGTGGAATCATTGTTTGTGCAGAATTATCAGTACTCTGGATTTAATACATATAAGAATATTATTCTTCAAATTATACTAATGACACAGTCACAAAATCGTGAGTTTCTAGAATCAAGGTTCTAAAATAATTGTCTAGGCAATACTGAAAATAAAGAGAGAGGTATTAATATATCTCCTGTGAAATTTAAATTGGGTCATAATATGAGTTCTAGTGATATACGGACTTTTTATGATATTCATATAAATATCATAAAAGATCACTATACCCTCATAAAAACACTAAATGTCAGAAGATCACTTCTACAGCAAAAGATCATAATACCTTATTTGCAAAAACTCGTATTAAGGTTGAACATGTTATTCGTAATCTTAAGACTTTTTATATCCTTTCACATAAATATCGTAACAAGAGGAAGAGATATAATCTCAAATTCAATATCATTGCCGGTATTGTTAACCTCAATAATGGATTTTAGCTAATCCTATCACAATCTATCCGTGTGAAGGCTTTACGAATCCTTTCACAGGAGGTCTAATAACATATCTCTGATTTTTTCATACTTGAAGTGTACACTCGTTTCCTATAATTTCACAGGGCGTCTATTGTTGTATGATGTTTGGTAAGGCAAGAATAATTGTCAAAACAGTCTTATAGTAAATAAGGGAATATATAATTTATGATTTATTGTCATGTGTAATTACTGCATAATATTGATATTGTTAAATAATTAGAAACCTGGTAATTTTGTCGAATATTGAAACCTGTTTTGAATAGGATAGATGGTAGTTATGATTTAAAAAGAAGGATTTACAATATAAAATTATTAAACTTACATCATATTTTGGTACAAAAGATCATGGTAGATATACAGACAAGTGATAAAAGGTTACAATGATTTTTATAAGATGAGGACTTGGTTCATGGTTGGTTTGCTAAATTAGTATGGGGAATGATTTATGAGGATTTGTTCTTTCTGGGTTATTCAAATAACACTGTTATTAAATGAACAAGAATATCTGGTAGTGATGAAAAGTGCTTATACTGTTACGTATTTGCAATTTCATCACTGAGTTCGAAATATTCTTCTTTTAATACTTGTCTTCATAATTTGAACCACGATTTAGAGTTGTTCCCCAAACAATTAATGTTTTATTTGGTGCTCCATCAAATACATCTCCACTGATAAGTGCAACAGGATTCCAAACAAGACCTGTATGTGCGAAAGAATCTATTCTCACATCTTTACTCCCAGGAGGAATATCGATTTTATGTGAATATCCAGAGGTTTGATTACCTGAATCCCACCGTGTTCTTTCTGATTTTCCGTGTTCTTGCCATGTTATAGCAAAATGAGCGACATACGCTCCTTTATGTCTGACAGCAATCCATCCATGTTGATGTCTTACACATTCCAGTACTTTATAATTACCGGCTGTATGTAGTACAGCCAAGGCGGAATCTCTTAAATCTTTAACATTATAAGAAATAGGGACAGGAATATTTGTTTTAGATAAAACATTTAGACGTTCTCCTTCAATAAATTTAGACAGTTCATCTATTGACTGTACGTTAACTGACTTAGAATTATTTACTACATCTCCACCCATAACGATCATAGAGAATGAAGAATTCTTGATCATGTTATTAATTTTATTTTGATTCTCTGTCGCGATTGATCCTCCTATCACAGCTCTCTCTAACGTAAATTTTATGTCTGTATCTGTAGATGAAATATCAGTTTCCATACATAAGAAAAGAAGACGTCCGTAGTTTACTGTACTAATATACCCTGCTGGTCTTTCATTGGTGATGGTTTGTTTTACTTTCTCAAGCGATACCTGATCGGAGAAAACAGATGATAGATTATTTGGTGTTTCATAATTAACTGAGAAAAATATTTGTTGAAAAAATGCAACAGCTGATTTTTTTTCAGAAGAGATTCTAGTACCTACACTAGATGATAATGATGTAGCGAGACTTTTATAGTTTATTCCCAATTCAGAAAATAATTGAAAATTACTATATGAGACGGATTTTGTAAGTGATGATACAGATTTATTATGGTAGCCATTATCTTTAGAAACGTTATTAATCCAGTGATCTACTGTTTTATCTATTTCCTTAGATACGTTAGGAAAGGATGGATTTTCAACTGTGATTGAGGATTTATCTCCAAGTCCAGGTAAATCAATATGAAGAGTTACTGGTCCTCGATCCAATTTTACATCTGTTGGAGATCCATTGACCAGACTTTTATCTATGTGTACCAAGTTTCCTGCCCATAGAGATGCCCCGGCAACAGATGTAATAACTTGGTCTTTGAATTCACTATTGAAGTTTACTTCTTTAACATTACAGATAGTTAATCCTTGATCATTAGGATTAGTTAGATCTTCTGGTATGATTTGTGGTTCATCAGGTGCGTCTACGGCTATCAATTTTCGTAAATCATAGTTTAGACTGGTTATATATTTTGATATATCAGAATTTTGCATAAGTATGTTATTTTTAATATGTTTCCTAGGTATAAGTTCATACAACAAACTAAATAAACAAGATCGATGGATATTTTTTGCTAATACCTAGGAGGTTGATTGTAAGGTATTTTATTAAAATTTATATTAATATCAGATAACTTTATGATGTTTCATATTAATATCAGGTAATTTTATGATATTTAATATTGGTATTAATTGTATTAATTTATTGTGAGCTACAAGTAGTTCTATTTGAGGGAATAATTGTTGTAGTTTATTCTAATAGTAAATATGTTGATCAATCTGATACTGAAGGCTTTATTAATCACATTGTAATGCTAGTTTAAACATTATTTATGATTTATAGTTTACAATGTAACCGGATCTGGAGATACTTTGATAGTCTCTGGTTGCGAGATTATACCACTCAATAGATAAGGCAGATGTATAAAAGTGAATTTGTAATTAATAATAAAGAATATCAGTATTATGATTTGAAGATGTGTGCGGAAGATCATAATACAAGTATTGAATCGTTACCGATTACGTTGAAGATTATATTAGAGAATTTATTACGTAATTTTGATGATAATATTGTGACACGAAAGGATATAGAGTCGGTTTTTCAGTACAATACGGGTACGAAAAATTCTATTTTCTACTATCCAGCAAGAGTGTTGATGCAAGATTTCACAGGTGTGCCAGCAATTGTTGATTTTGCTGCAATGAGAGATTATTTAAAGAGTATTGGTAAGGATCCTTACTTAATTAATCCATGTATACCGTCTAGTCTTATTGTGGATCATTCTGTACAGGTAGATTCTGCAGGAACTATGGATTCTTTATCGATAAATCAGGAGTTAGAGTTTGAGAGAAATGGAGAAAGATATAAGTTTCTAAATTGGGGTATGAGTAATTTGAAGAATTTTACCGTAGTACCAAGTGGTGTTGGTATATGCCATCAGATTAATATAGAATATCTTTCTCAGGTAGTAAGTGTAAATGAAGATAATGTCGCTATGTTTGATACTGTGATAGGAACAGATAGTCATACGACTATGGTGAATGCGTTATCTGTATTAGGTTGGGGGGTAGGAGGAATAGAGGCAGAAGTTTCTATGTTAAAGCAACCAATTACAATGCTTGTTCCACAGGTTATCGGAGTAAAGTTGACCGGTGTCTTAAGCAAACACATAAACGCAACCGATTTAGTATTGCATATAACACATGAGTTAAGAAAGAAAAATGTTGTTGGTAAATTTGTAGAGTTTTTTGGTGACAGCTTAGCAAGTATAGATGTTCCAACTCGTGCAACAATTGGTAATATGGCTCCTGAATGTGGTTCAACATGTAATTTATTTCCTGTTGATGAAAGTACTTTGGAATACTTATATCTTACTGGTAAAACGCGTGAACAAATTGATCTGATTCGCCGTTATAGCATGCTTCAGGGTACTTGGGGTAGTAATAATGTTGCAAAGTTTCATGATACTATGGAAATAGATCTTTCTGAAGTTAAGGCGATTGTTGCAGGACCTTCTAGGCCACAAGATAAGATCTTATTGTCAGACTTGCAATTATCTATGAAAGAAAATTTTCCTGATAATTCGTTTGATGTGGTAGATCGTATTACCAACGGGTCTGTTGTAATTGCTGCAATTACTAGCTGTACCAATACTTCAAATCCGAGTGTTATCATTACTGCTGCATTAATTGCTAAAAAAGCTGTGGAGCTTGGTTTGGAAACTAAGCCTTGGGTAAAAACTTCTTTTGCCCCTGGATCTAAGGTAGTAACGGAATATTTGCGAAAATCGGGTTTGCAACGGTATCTTGATATTTTAGGGTTTAATATAATAGGATATGGATGTACTACGTGTATTGGTAATTCAGGACCTTTACAGGATGATATAGAACATTTGATAAACCAGGATAATTTAATAGTTTCAGCAGTGTTATCAGGAAATAGAAATTTTGAAGGGAGAATTCATCCTTTGGTCAAAGCAAATTATCTAGCTTCTCCTCCTCTAGTAGTATTATTTGCTCTTGTGGGAACGGTAAGCATTAACTTGGAGACAGATCCTATAGGATATAATAAAAAAGGAGATCCTGTATATATACAAGATCTTTGGCCTGATAACGATGCAGTGGATAATATATCACATGAATATATTAAGCGTGATATGTTTAGGGATGTATATTCCAAGATATTTAATGGGGGGCGAGAATGGAATCAGATGCAATCTGTAGATAATATATGTTATGAATGGGATGAAGCAAGCACTTATATTGCAAAACCACCGTTTTTTGATGGAATTGAGAATTTTAAAATCCAAAATGTGGATGGTGCTTATATATTATGTTTATTTGGAGATAGTATCACGACTGATCATATATCACCAGCAGGTAATATACCGAGCAATAGTCCAGCAGGAAAATATTTACAATCACGCAATGTCCCTGAGCATCTTTTCAATTCTTATGGATCCAGAAGAGGAAATTTTAATGTGATGATTAGAGGAACATTTGCTAATATCAGAATCAAGAATCTACTGGCAGATGGTAAGGAAGGAGGGTATACAAAGAGCTTTATTGATAATAACAGATTAATGACGATATATGACGCAGCAATGAAGTATAAGGATTCAGGACATGATGTTGTAATATTTGCTGGTAAGGAGTATGGGACTGGATCCAGTCGAGATTGGGCAGCAAAAGGAACCTCTTTGCTTGGTGTAAAAGCTGTAGTTGCAAATAGCTTTGAGAGAATCCATAAATCTAATTTAATTGGTATGGGTGTGATACCATTGGTTTTTAGTGATGGTGATAATATAAGTAGTTTAGGGATCACTGGTGCTGAAAGAGTGTATATAGACTATATTGATAATTTATCTCCTAATGGGCGAGTGCAGTGTATTATAAAAAATATTGATGATCAGAGTATATATAAAGAATTTACTCTGATTATTGATGTTAATACAGATAGAGAGATAGAATATTTGAGATCTGGTGGGATAATGAATTATGCATTGAGCAGATTGTGTTAAATGTACTTTGCAGTATGTTGTATTCAGTATGGGTTCTAAATGTTGATCGATGTGGACATATATATATGATACTTTTATCAGTAATTTTATTATCATTGGTATTGTATAAGAAATGCTCAAAATATGAGGATATTAAGTAAATAAAGATCAAAGAGATATCGTTTTCTTGATGTAATAACTAGCAAATAAAGAGATCGATAAATCTGATATGAGGAGAGATTCCGAAACTATGGCTTTATGTCTAAACCTAGTAAACCAGTATCTTTGCCTAATGTTATCCCGTTCAAGATCAATAGTACAAGGTGTTTGCTTATGTTTGTTAAGTACTTTAGCCTATGTAGATACATGATCTGTGTGGAAAAACCGAACATCCCCAGTGCTTGATACATCAAGAAAGCTTTTTCAGTGTTTTTGTTGTCTGACTCTCATTCAAGTAGTTGGTTTATGATAGAATCAAGAACTTATCTTGTCTAACACCAATATCACTTTCTTATGGTTCAAGAGTTGCATAATGTTTTTTTGCAAAATCGCGTATCCAATCTATCGCTGTGTAGAGATATGCAGGAGTTTTGCGATCGCATTTAGAGATAAACTTCCAGAACTTTTGGTTTACTTCTGCTTTTCTTTTACAGAACCACTTCTTAATTTACATTTTTATTTTCAGTATCCCCAATATAATCTAGGTTCCGTTTACATAAGGAAAAGAGAGTTTTAGGTGATAAAGTAGGAATAAAAAAAAAGGGATAATGAAATTATCAAAAACAAAATCTCTATGACAGATTATCACCAAAATCAAAAGAATGGTAATTTATTACCAGAAAGTTGAAGGAATAAAATGGATTAGAAATACAGAGGATATAAGACCATTTATAGAAGTAATATTATTTATATTAAAGGAGTATGCCAATGGAGATTGTTGCCAGAGGTGTATGGTAAATTAGTTATAGCACATGCTTGGACAGCAGGGTATGGCAAGGAAGAAGAAGGTTTGGGAAGATCTAAAGGAGGATTTACTTCCAAAGACCCACATGTCTTAGTAGATGCATTGGGAAATCCTTTGAAGTTTATTATAGAATAGTAGCGAAAAAAGTTTGATATGATTTATACTAAATACTTTCGTCTTTCTGTGGCAGAGTATGCAAAAAGTATATTGTTTTCAGTTAAGGAGTAATGATTACTTTATAAGATATTGATTATCTTGAATTACTGTAGAAGGGTATTTTTCCTGTAGTACTTGTATGTGAATACTGCATTTTCTAAGTTTTTCAGTGATATTTTCATATCCTCGTGTGATGTGATCAGCATTTTCTATTATGGTGTACAATTTATTAGCTGATTTTGACGATATACCAGCTAATAACATTGCAGCCGCAGAGCGAAGGTTACTACACTGTATTTTTGTAGGGGTTAAAGTTTTTTTGCCATATATTATAGCTTTTTTGTTTTTTATTCTTATATTGGCTCCCATTTTTTGTAGTTCATATACATGTTGAAACCGTTGTTCAAAGACATTTTCTGTAATTTTAGAAGTTCCATTTAAGTAACACATCAATACCATAATCTGGGGTTGTACATCACTCGGAAATGCAGGATATGGTTTTGTACTGATTGTCATGCTAGGTTGAAATTGAAATTCGGTTTTTGAAATTTGGACTGAATCTTTTGAGAGTTTAGTGTATCTGATAATTTGAGACTTTGTGAGAGGAATTAAGATATTCTGTAAATGACAATGATTGATATTATTTAAAGTTATCTTATCACCATTAATTGCAGTAGAAATTATAAATGTTGCGGCTTCTATTCTGTCGGGTATAACCTGATGTACTATAGTATGTTTCTGTGCCTTAATATGTTCTCTAGTGATACCGCGGACAGTAATAGTTCTGGATTTTTTATTGAGATATATTTTAAATCCTAATTTGCATAAGAAGGATATTAAATCTATTATCTCTGGTTCTATTGCAATATTTTTGATTATAGTGGTGCCCTTGATATACACTGTAGCAAGTATGGCATTCTGTGTTGCCCCAACGCTAATTTTCTTTAAGTGTATTTTTTGGGGGAATAGTTTTGTATTTTTATATATGGATAAATAGTTCTGATCCGATAATGTAATGTGGTAACCAAGCTTCCGGATTGCATATATATGCAAATCAATTGGTCGAGCCCCTATATTACATCCACCGCTATCCTGTGATATTTTAATTTTACCATATTTGCTGATAAGAGGTGATATAATGAGGTTAGAAGCACGGAGTCTTGAAGTTAAATGCCTAGGAATTAAGTAAGACTGCACCTTATCTAGTGGATATATAAGGAGTTCATTTTTTGAGAAATGAAATTTAAAGCCTATATGCTTTAGTATCAATAGTAGATTCTTGACATCTAATATATTTGGTACATTAGAAATTTTTACTGGGTGTTCTATTATAATTGCTGATGCAATTATGGCAAGAGATGCATTTTTAGAACCAGAAATATTAATTGTGCCACTTATTTTCTGACTCTCTTGTACTAATAATGTTTTCATTAGATAATTTTAATTTATCATCTTGGCAATGTTATTTCATTTTGAAACATATATTTTCCTTTAAGATCCGCATAAGAATTTTCACATACTTTCTCTGATTTTAGGAAAATAAATTGACATATTCCTTCATTTGCATATATCTTCACAGGCACAGGAGAGGTATTTGAAAATTCCAATGTGACATATCCTTCCCATTCCGGTTCTAACGGAGTAACATTAATGATTACACCACATCTTGCATAAGTAGATTTTCCAACACATAAAACAAGCACTTCTCTTGGGATTTTGAAATATTCTAATGTTTTGCCTAATGCAAATCCATTGGGTGGGATTAATAGGTGAGATCCATTTTTTGTAACGAAGGTGTTTTTGTCGAATCGCTTAGGATCGACATGAGATGTGTGGATATTAGTGAATACTTTAAACTCGGTTGATAGCCGAGCATCATATCCATATGATGACACACCATATGATAACACTCCTGGTTTTGACTTTTGTGATACGAACGGATTTATCATATCATGTATTGTTGCTTGATGAATAATCCATTGATCATGTAATACTGTCATATAAAGTGCTCTTAAAATTTGCAAAAAACAACGATAAGTATACCACATGTATTTTTATAAAAGCAATTGAATCTCTATTTAGTATCTGAAATGCTTTATATATGATTAATTCTTCTATTTTTTTTCAATAAAATACGTCTAGTACCCTATTAATTCCAGTAAATTTTTGATACAATCAAACACGTCCTGTTTGCTCTAGTTAAGCATTCTGGTTTGCATTCAATTAATTTAACGATGGATGAATTGATATATGTCCACTATACAACAGTTAGTTAGATACGGAAGAAAACAAAAATCTAAGGTAGTGAATAGTAAGGCTTTGGCTGGTAATCCTATGTTGAGAGGGGTGTGTATTAAGGTATACACTACTACTCCTAAGAAACCCAACTCAGCTTTAAGGAAAGTAGCTCGTGTCAGGTTATCTAGTGGGAATGAGATTATAGCTTATATTGGAGGGGAAGGTCATTCTTTGCAAGAGCATTCTGTTGTAGGAGTAAGAGGTGGTCGTGTTCCGGACTTGCCGGGTGTCAGATATCACATCGTGAGAGGTTACTTAGATTGTCAGGGTGTTGAAAATAGGTCGAAAGCTCGGTCAAAATATGGTGTCAAGAAGAAATAGAGGTTTATAGTAATGTCTAGAGGTGTTGTTGCTAAGGCAAGAGAAAGGAGATTCTACGATAATAAGTACCAAAGTGCCCTTATTGCTCAGTTTATAAACGTTTTAATGATAGATGGAAAAAAACGGGTTGCAGAGAAGATAGTGTATAGTTGTTTTGACCGGTTGTCCGAGGAGGTTTCTAGTACTCCTGATGATATTATGCGGGATGTATTTACTAACTTATTGCCCACAATTGAGCTGAAACCTTGTAGGGTTGGTGGTGTGACGTATCAGGTACCGATTCCGGTTCAAAATGCAAGAGGGGTTGCTCTTGCGCTAAAGTGGTTGAAACAATCTTCTAGTAAGGTGGCAAAAAAAGCTACGGTTTCGTTTTCGGAAGGGTTATATCGTGAGATACGAGATGCTTTGAATGGAAGAGGGGAAGCGATAAAGATAAAGGAGAATGCTCAAAGGATGGCTGAAGCTAATAGAGCTTTTGCTCATTTTCGCTGGTTCGGTAATAAAAATAAAAATAAAGTTAAGAGAACAAATAATAATTTGTTCTTGCGCTAGGAAGACGGTAAGGAGGGAAATATATGTCTGCCATTGGAGAGAGTGTCTCAGATATAGAAATGAAAGTCATCAGGAATATAGGGATTATGGCGCACATTGATGCTGGAAAAACTACTACAACCGAGAGGATATTACATTATACCGGTGTGGAAGATAGAATCGGTGAGGTGCATGATGGAAATGCTGTAATGGATTGGATGCCTCAAGAAAGAGAAAGGGGAATTACGATCACTTCTGCTGCTACTACTTGTTTCTGGTCTACTGCTCTTATGGGAAAGGTTCGTATAAATATTATAGATACACCAGGACATGTTGATTTTACGGTAGAGGTGGAGCGTTCTTTGCGTGTTCTTGATGGAGCAGTGGCAGTCTTTGATGGAGTCGCTGGTGTTGAGCCTCAGACAGAAACAGTTTGGAGGCAAGCAGACAAGTATAATGTGCCTAGGATATGCTTTGTGAATAAGATGGATCGGATGGGAGTGGATTTCTTTCGTTGTGTCGATATGATAGGTGAGCGTTTGGTTGCTAAAGCACTGGTTATTAATCTGCCTATTGGTTCTGAGAAGGATTTTGTAGGAGTTGTGGATTTGATCAGAATGCAAGCTGTTGTTTGGAAAGATGAAAAGATGGGAGCTAAGTATTCTTATCAGGATATCCCTGGTGACATGTTGGAGTCTGCAAAGAGGTACAGGGAGATGATGATGGATGAATTGTCATTGATTGATGAAGATATTATGAATAAATATCTAGAAGGTGAGGAGGTGTCTGAAGAGATATTAAAATCTGCCATCCGTGCAGGGGTGAGAGATGGTAGTTTTTATCCTGTATTGTGTGGTTCTGCTTTTAAAAACAAAGGGGTGCAAACTTTGCTTGATGCGATCGTCGACTATTTGCCTTCTCCGGTAGATATGGGTGATGTTAATTTGGTATCTCAAGAAGATGGGTTTGTATTGAAACCTTCGTCAGATGGGATGTTATCAGCACTGGCCTTTAAGGTAGCGAACGATCCTTTTGTGGGGACTTTGACCTATATGCGTATTTATTCAGGTACTCTGAATTCCTCTTCTAATCTGTATAATTTAACCAAGGGGAAGAAGGAGCGTGTTGGTAGAATGGTTTTAATGCACTCTAATAGTCGTGAGGATATTAAGCGGATTAAGGCTGGTAATATTGTGGCTGTACCTGGTTTAAAATATACTACTACTGGTGATACTTTGAGTGATAGCAAAGATGCTGATTTCCTGTTAGAGTCTATGGATTTCCCAATGGGGGTTATTGAAACTGCTCTTGAACCTAAAACTAAGGTAGATCAGGAAAAGATGTCTGTTGCTTTATCTAGGTTATCTCGAGAGGATCCATCGTTGCAAGTGAAAGTAGATGAGGAGACAGGGCAGACTATTATCAAAGGTATGGGTGAATTGCATTTGGAGATTATTGTTGATAGGTTGTTACGTGATTTTCAGGTTGAAGTGAACTGTGGAGAGCCTAAGGTTGCTTATCGTGAGACTATAAAAGAGAGAGTTGATGTTGAATATTTGCATAAAAAGCAAACTGGGGGAGCTGGCCAATATGCTGAGGTAAAAATGATATTTGAACCTTATGTGCTTGGTGAGGATGATAGCAGTGGTTATGTTTTTGAGAATAAAATTGTTGGTGGTGCAGTTCCAAAGGAGTATATTCCAGGAGTTGTTAAAGGTATAGAGTATATGAAGGATACTGGTGTTCTTGCGGGGTATCCCGTGATCAACTTTAAGGTTACTTTGTATGATGGAAGTGCGCATGATGTTGATTCTAGCTCATATGCTTTTGAAGCAGCGGTCAAAGGGTGTTTTCGTAAAATTCTTGATAAGATGATTTTGCTTGAGCCTATTATGAATCTGGAGGTTATGGTGCCTGAAGATTATTTAGGGGATGTGGTTGGAGATCTTAATGGGGCTCGTTCTGGTAAAATTATTGATATGCGTGATGAGCGAGGTATGAAAGTTATACAAGCAGAAGTTCCATTATCAAAAATGATGGGATATAGTAATCCGTTACGTTCTATGACTCAGGGGCGTGCGAACTTCACTATGAGTTTTAAGGCCTATGAGAAAGTGCCAGATTATGAGTCATTAGAAATTATTAAGAGAAATTCATAAATGATGGATTTTTGTGTTGTTTTTTCATCAAGAAAAAGTTAACATTATTTGTGAATGGTTTGTTGTTTAATCTTTGAGAAAATTATATGGATGTAAACCCTAAGAATTATTTTATAGTTAGCTTAGAAACTGATGTTTATCAGGGCAAAGAGCATATGAATATTGGTACTATTGGACATGTTGATCATGGAAAGACTACTTTAACAGCAGCGATTAGCCAGTATTCTGCGAAGGAATTTGGTGGTGTAGCTAAATCTTATGCAGATATTGATACTGCTCCAGAAGAAAGGGCGCGTGGTATTACTATTAATATAGGGCATTGTGATTTTTTGACGGCGAATAGACATTATGGTCATACTGATTGCCCTGGTCATGCCGATTTTATAAAAAATATGATAACAGGTGCTGCTCCCCTTGATGTTGCTGTTTTAGTGGTTTCTGCGACTGATGGGTCTATGCCACAGACCAGGGAACATCTTTTGTTGATCAAGCAAATGGGTATTCGTGATATTGTTGTTTATATTAACAAAGCTGATGTGGCAGATCAAGAGATGATTGAATTGTCAGAACTGGATATACGTGATGTTTGTGATACTGTTGGATATGAAGATGTGTCTGTTGTTGTAGGATCTGCGTTTCAAGCACTGGAAGAAATCGGTTCTGGGAAGGAATATACAGAAGTTGGTGCTCTATCAATAAGAAGACTTCTTGATGCTGTTGATAATATCGATATGCCGGAGAGAGATGAAGATTCTGACTTTTTGATGCCTATAGAGAAGTTGCAGTCAATTAAAGGTCAAGGTACTGTTGCTACTGGTAATGTCGAGTGTGGAAAGTTACTGAAAGGCACGGATGTATATATATATGGATTGAGGCCTGATGGGGAAAAACCTATCAAGACAACAGCTATTGGTTTGGAGGCTTTTAAAAAGTCGATGGGGGAAATTAAAGCTGGAGATAGTGTTGGTATTTTATTGCGAGGAATGAAGAGAGATGAATTGCAGAGAGGCCAGATTATCAGTATATTAGATAATTTGAAGTGTTATAAGAAATTCAAAGTTCGTGTATATCTATTGACAGCTGCGGAAGGAGGAAGGAATACTGCGTTTGTGAAGAATTATCGACCACAAGCTTTTATACGTACTGCTGATGTGACTGTTTCTGTTTTGAAGATTGAAGGAGTTGAGGAAGGTGGGAGTTCTTCTGGAGAAAGAGATGTTGCTCTTCCTGGGGATGACCTGTTTTTAACGTTAAGCATGGAGAAGTCTTTGCCTCTGCACACAGGTATGAAGATTTCTTTGCGAGAAGGTGGTCGTACTGTTGGGTCTGGTAGTATTATTGAAGTCCTTTCTGAGTAGGTTGAGATACGGATAAGAATATTGTAGGAGTGTAGCTTAATTGGTAAAGTGCTGGTCTCCAAAACCAGAGATTGCAGGTTCAAGTCCTGTCATTCCTGATTACTTTTAGTAGGGATGTATGTTAGGTTTTGATGCTTTGAGAGATATTAGTTGGTGTGATGTCAAAAGTGCTACTCAGTTCTCAGTGGTGGTGATGATGATAGCCGTTGTATGTGCTTGTTTTTTTGTATGTGTTGACTGGTTCTGGATGGTTTTGGTTAGTTGGTTTTTGTTCTAGTGGTTTATGGAGTTTAAGTGGTACTTATTTCGTGTTACGTCTGGTAAGGAAGGGTATGTTGAAAAGTATCTTAAGGAGAACTATTCTGATCATGAAGACTTTTCCGAGGTTTATATTCCCAGGTCTATAGTTGCTGGTAGTGCTGGTAAGTTGAAAAAAATGTTACCAGGTTATGTGTTTATCAGGATGAGGATGACCGAAGATTTTTTGAAGAAGATCGCTTTGGTGCCGAAGATATTTTTTATTAGTCGTAAAGAGGGTAAACCGGAGGAAATTCCTGAATCTCAGATTGAAAAGTTGAGATCCGGTATACGCGAGGTGGAAGATATGAGTGAAAGGTCTGCAGTTCTTGATAAAGGACATAGAGTTAGAGTTGAGGGGGGGGCTTTTCATGGATTATATGGTTTTGTGAAAGAAATAAAGGATGAGGATAAAGTTGTCGTTGCAATTAGTATATTAGGGAAGATGACTGAGGTGTTACTGAATCCTGATCAATTGTTAAAAGAGGATGATTAATGTTGGAGGTTTGATGTGTCCGGTAAAAAAAAGAAGGAGCTTGTTTCTTCAGTCAAGTTAAGAATACCAGCGGGAAAGGCAGGTCCGGCTCCCAATATTGCATCTGTTCTTGGACAGCGTGGTGTCAATATAATGCGTTTTTGCAAAGATTGTAATGAGATTGTAAATGCTGAGATTAAGAATGGAGCTCCTTACTCCGTAGGAGATGAAATAGGGGTTAAAATGTTTCTTTATTCAGATAAGAGTTTTGATATCAAAGTGAATTCTGTCTCAACTGTATCGATTTTGAAGGATGCATTTTCTATTCAAAAGGGGGTTGCAAACGTTGGTAAAGAGTTTGTCAAGACTATATGTAAAGATGATATTGTTAATTTGGCTCAGAAGAAAATTTCTTATACGAATGCTAAGGATATTGAAGGGGCGGTAAAAATGTTGATAGGAACAGCTAAGTCTATAGGTATTAAGGTTATGGATTGATCTTGATGTATTGTGAGAGGGTGTTATGTTTGATAAAGGAAAAGTTGTATCTTATATAAGTGATTGTTGTGAGCGATCGAAAAATCGGAAGTTTGTTCAGTCTTTTGATGTTAGTATTCGTTTTTTGGTGGATCATTCTAAAAAAAATAAGCCTTTTAAAGGGTATTTGAATTTACCTCATGGTTATGGTGCTCGCTTGCGTATTCTTGCGGTTGTGTCAGATGAGCATGTTGAATATTTTTCTCAATCTTCTCTGATTGATGATGTATGCTCTATTACGGATATTACAAGTTTGTCAGTTGCTCGTTTGCGAGGTTGTTACGCTGTATTAACTTCATCTAGTCTGGTGGAAAGTCTCTTTCCTGTTGCTAGACGGTTGTCTTCTAGGGGGTTAATGCCTAATTTGTCCTATGGAACTGTGTGTGATGATATAATATCGGTTGCTAAGGATATTAAGGAAAATGGGCGTATATTCTTTAGAATGGATAAATATGGAATTGTACACTGTAAGTTAGGTATGGAGAATGATACTGTTGAGAATTTATCTGATAACTTTTTGTCCGCATTTACTAAAATAAGAGATGATTATTTGGATAGTGTGGATAAGAAAGGGAGTAGAGATATTTTGAAAAGTGTTGCATTATCTACTACTATGGGAGGTGTTGTGAAAATCCCGATTAAATTTTTAAAATTAGTGTAATTGTTGAGTGAAATATGAATGTCAAAAAGCAAAAATCTGTTCAGTTGATTGGTAGAGTGTTACGGGAGAATTCTTCATTGGTGGTTGTGGGGTTTAGCTCGCTGACTGTTCAGCAGTCGTTTGAATTACACAAATCTTTGTGGTCCATTAATTCGAATTTTATGGTTGTTAAGAATAGATTGATGAAGATTGTGTGTGATGATATTAATATTAGTATTGATGACGATGCATGGAAGAATGCTAATTTTCTTGTTTATGGGAATGATCTTGCAATGATGTTTCCTGTAATATATGATTATGTTTCTGATCATGAAGGGCTTGTTATAAAGGGTATATATCATGATGGGCAGATTGTATCTATTGATGTTTGTAAATCTATTGTAAGGTATGGTGGAATTGATGCTTGGAAGTATCATATTGTATTTTCAGCAGGTATTGGGAGTGCTAATCGTATGTTGTGTTTATTGCGCTCGCCAATAGTGAAGCTTATTAATATATTGAAGGTCTCTTCTCAGGTTAGAGGAGATGATTAATATTTTATTTTTTTTATAATAAAAGAGGTTATGGTTATGAGTAATGTTATCGATGATTTAATGAAGCAGATATTAGAACTGCGTGTTTCAGAAGTTGCTGAATTATCTGATAGGTTAGCAAAGGAGTTGGGTATATCAGATATGCAAGCAGTTATGCCGGTTGCATCCCAACAAAATGAGTCTGGTGCGGAAGGTACAAAGGATGTTAAGGTTGCTGATAATCCTGATCGTGAAGTGATGATCTTGATTAAGGTTCCTGAGGATCAGTCTAAGTTGAAGAGAGTACAAGCGATCAAACGTATAAAAGAAGTCAGGGATGCTAATGGAGTGCATACTACGTTAAAGGATAGTAAAGATATGTTGGAAGGGCTTGTGAAATCTCCTGGTGAAAAGGTTCAAATTATTGATAAACCATGTAATATTAAGCGTGCAGAAGAGATTAAGGTTTCTCTGGTGGAGTTTGGTTTAGAGTGTGAGTTTGAAGATTAGAGATTTATAGTTTTTTAGTATCGAGATTATAGATGAGCAGTTTTAATAGTTCCATAGTTAGGTTGTTTGAATCAGAAAATGATTTTTTTTCTGAGCAAAATCTTTTTGGAGATTTGATCAAAATACAGAGAGATTCTTATAATGCTTTTATTACTGATAAGGATAACCCTAATGGTATATTTGGTATCTTTAAGTCTATTTTTCCCATACATGACGGTTATGGAAGGTTGACTTTGGATCTAGTGAGCTGTAAATTGGATGATCCGAGGTATAATGAGGAGGAGTCTCTTATTAAGGGGGTAACGTATTCGTGTCCTTTTTCAGCAGTGCTTCGGTTAACTGTATGGGATCTAGACTCTGTGACTGAGAAGGATAAGTTAGATAAGTCCCATAAGGGTAAAAAGGTTAAAGAGGTCAAGGAGCAATTGATACATATGGGAGAGATGCCTATTATGACTTGTAAAGGTACTTTTGTTATCAATGGGACTGAACGAGTCGTAGTGTCGCAGATGCATAGAGCTCCTGGTATCTTTTTTGACAATGATGATGGGAAAACGTATTCTTCCAATAAATTGTTATATTTTGCAAGGGTGATACCTTATAGGGGCTCTTGGTTGGATATTGAATTTGATGGAAGAGATGTCTTGTTCTTTCGTATTGATAAGAAAAGGAAGTTACCTTTTTCTTATCTGTTGAAGGCTTTAAAGATGTCTGACGAGGATATATTAGATTTCTTTTATAGAAACTATGATTGTCATTATAATGTTGATACGAGTAGGTGGGAAGTGCAGTATGATCCCGTCTTTTTTGCAAATACGCGCTTGTCTTATGATCTAGTAAATGTTGAAACTGGTGAAGTTGTATTGAAGTCAGGTGTGAAGATTAGTAATTCTTTGGCTAATAAACTTTCTGCATCTCTCAAAAAGTATTCTTTAGCTTCTAGTAATCTTGCTGGTCGTTATCTATCAGCTGTTCCGAGAATGTCTTCTGGGGTTGTTGCAAGTTCTGATCTTTCTGTAGGGGGACAAATTACCCTAGATCAGATTGATATCTTGATTGATAAGGGAGTTACTAAGTTATCCTTTTTTGATATAGATAATATTTCTGTTTTTTCTCAAATCAGGGATACAATATTTCTACATCCCTGTACGTATGAAGAGGCGATCTTAGAAATATATAAAGTTATGAAGCCTGGCGAAGTTTCGACTTTTTCTACCGCGGTTTCGTATTTTAATTCTTTGTTTTTTGATAGTGCACGGTATGATTTACTTAATGTTGGGAGAGTTAGGTTAAATGCTAGATTAAAATTACATGTGGATGAATCTGTAACGATATTGACCGTGGAGGATATTCTAGAGACATCGAAGGAATTAATTAATTTACAAAATAAGTCTGGTGAAGTTGATGATATTGATCATCTTGGTAACCGACGTATACGATCTGTTGGTGAATTTATTGAAAATCAGTTCAGGGTCGGATTGTTGCGTATGGAAAAACTAGTTAAGGAATATATGGTGACGACTTCCGATTTTAATACTGTTGTTCCTTGTGATTTGGTTAACTCAAAGATTGTCGTTACTGTGATAAGAGAGTTTTTTGTGTCATCTCAATTGTCACAGTTTATGGATCAGACTAACCCTTTATCTGAGATTACTCATAAAAGAAGATTATCTGCATTAGGTCCTGGAGGTCTAACTAGGGAAAGAGCAGGGTTTGAGGTTCGAGATGTACATCCAAGTCATTATGGACGAATTTGTCCTATTGAAACCCCAGAAGGTCAGAATATTGGGCTTATTAATAGTTTAGCTACGTACGCTCGTATTAATTCTTATGGCTTTATTGAATCTCCTTATAGACGAGTTAGAGATGGTGTTGTTACTGAGGATATTCAATACTTGTCTGCTATTGAGGAAGGTAAATATAATGTTGCTCAGTCTGTTGTAAAAGTTAAAACAGGGGATGTGTTGCCGGATGATTCTTTATATTGTCATAAAGGTAATGATATAGTGATGGTTAATAGAATGGATGTTGATTTTATTGATGTAGCTCCTAAGCAGATAGTTTCTATTGCTGCTTCTTTGATTCCGTTTCTTGAGAAAGATGATGCCAATAGAGCTTTGATGGGATCTAATATGCAGAGACAAGCAGTCCCACTTTTATCGCCAAGAAAACCATTGGTTGGGACAGGGATGGAGTATTGTGTTGCTAGAGGTTCCGAATCGGTGGTTGTAGCAAAACGATCTGGTATAGTAAGGTACGTTGATGCATCGAATATTATGATAGCCTCTATAGAGAAGGAAGAAGAAGGTTTTTGGGTTGATTCATATTCGTTGAAGAAATTTGGTCGCTCTAATCATAATACATGTATTAATCAGGTCGCTATTGTTAAAGTTGGTGATTGTGTTGTAGAAGGTCAGACTATTGCTGATGGATCTGCTACCCACAATAGTGAATTAGCTCTTGGGAATAATGTTGTTGTGGCGTTTCTGGGGGCAGATGGATATAATTTTGAAGATTCGATTGTTGTCGGAGAAAATTTATTACATAAAGATGTGTTTACTTCGATACATGTAGAGGAGTACGAATGTGTTCGTCGTGAAACAAAGCTTGGTCCTGAGGTTTTAACTAGGGATATACCTAATATTAGTGAGGAGTTGTTATATCATCTGGATGAATATGGAATAGTGCATGTGGGTGCTGAAGTGACAGCAGGTGATGTGCTGGTAGGTAAAGTAACTCCAAAAGGTGAGTCTCCTATGACTCCTGAGGAAAAACTTCTTAAAGCGGTTTTTGGTGGAAATATGACTGAATCGACAGATACTTCATTAACTCTTCCTTCAGGAGTTGCAGGGACTATTATTGACGTTAGAATTTTATCTAGGAAAGGTATAGAGAAGGATGGTCGTGCATTAATAATTGAAAATCAGGAAGTAGAGCAAGAGGTTAATCGCTGTAATAGGGAAGTAAAGATTGTTAATGATTATACTTTATCTGTTTTGAAATCAAAGCTTTTGGGGCATGCCTTGTTAAAGGATGTGTATGGGTTTGTTTCTGGAACTTTGATTACTGAGGAGGTTTTGTATCAGATTGGGTCAGATTACTGGTGGGATTTGCCAGTCACAAATAGTCAGGAGTGTAAATCTTTTCTTGAGGGAATAAAGCAAGAGATTGATTTAATTAGAAAGAAATCAGAGGCAAGGATTGAAAAGATTAAAACTAGTGACACATTGTCTCAGGGTATCTTGTGTATTGTTAAGGTTTTTGTGGCTGTGAAGAATAAACTTGAACCTGGTGATAAGATGTCTGGTCGTCATGGGAATAAAGGAGTGATTTCTAAAGTTGTTCCAGTTGAAGATATGCCGTATTTGAGTGATGGTACGGTGGTGGATGTGTTGCTCAATCCGTTGGGTGTGCCATCTCGTATGAATATTGGTCAAACTATGGAAGCGCATTTGGGATGGGCATCTTTCAGATTAGGTAAGAAGATACAAGATCTTTTATCCAAGAATAAAACTGATGAGATTCGTTCTTTATTACTTGAAATATATAAAACTCATAGTATAGTAGCAAAGTTGTCTGATATGACAGATCAACAGATTTTAGATTATGCCTTTACTTTGTGTGATGGTATTCCTATGGCTGCTCCTGTTTTTGAATCTCCATCTGAGGAGGAAATTATACGGCTCTTGCAATTATCAGATGCTGATCCTACAGGACAGGAAGTTTTATATAGTGGAATTACAGGAGAACCTTTTGATAGAAAGGTTACTGTTGGTAATATGTATTTATTGAAGTTGAATCACTTAGTTAGTGATAAAATGCATGCACGTTCTGTGGGTCCATATAGTTTGATTACACAACAGCCATTGGGTGGTAAATCCCATTTTGGAGGGCAGAGATGTGGAGAGATGGAAGGATGGGCTTTTCAGGCATATGGAGCATCTTATTTATTGCATGAAACATTGACTGTAAGGTCTGATGATGTGGTTGGGCGTGTTAAAATGTATGAATCTATTGTAAGAGGTGAGAATAATTTTTGTTATGGAATACCGGAATCTTTCCATGTGATGATTAATGAGTTAAAGGCTTTGTGTTTGAATGTTGAGCTTATTAATGTTGAACATGATGAGATACTGGAGAATTCTAATGCAGGTCATGTAGTTCCTAATAAGGATGCGGTGAGCGATAATGGGTTGGTTTTTGATTTAGGTGAAGAGGATAAATAGGTGGCAGATATTTCGGGTAATAGTTCTTTTTTTGGTGGTGGTTCTGAATCATTTAATGCAATTAGAATTAAAATATTTTCTCCTGAAGAGATAAGAGAAGTTGCGTATGGTGAAGTTTTGAATGGTGAAACAATTAATTACAGGACGGGGTTGCCGGAGGTAAATGGACTGTTTTGTGCTAAGATATTTGGTTGTGTTAAGGATTATGAGTGCTTATGTGGGAAGTACAGGGGTATAAAATATCGTGGGATTGTATGTGAGAAGTGTAATGTAGAAATTACCTCTTCAAAGGTGCGAAGGCGCAGGATGGGTTATATTGAACTTGCTAGTCCTGTCGCACATATATGGTTTCTGAAATCTTTGCCTTCTCGTATTTGTCAATTACTGGATATGACAGTTAAAAATGTCGAGAAGGTGTTGTATTTTGATGCACATATCGTGATTGATCCGGGTTTGACGGATATGGCATGTTATGACTTATTAACGCAGTCTCAATATGATAAGGCCATTGCAGAGTATGGAGAAGGATCCTTTACAGCCATGATCGGGGCTGAGGCTATACAAAAACTTTTAAAAGATTTGGATTTGGAAAAATTAAAAGTGGAATTGCAGGATCTTATTGCGAGTACCACTTCATCTCTTAGAGTTAAAAAGTATAGAAAACGCTTGAAGTTAGTTGTTGATTTTTTATCTTCAGGAAATGATCCATCTAACATGATTCTTAATGTTATACCTGTAACGCCTCCTGATCTAAGACCGTTAGTTTTATTAGAAGGAGGTCGGCTTGCAACGTCCGATATGAATGCCCTTTATAGATTGGTTATTAACCGTAGTAATCGTTTAAGAAATTTAATGATGATATGTTCTCCTGAGCTAATTATTAGGAATGAGAAACGCATGTTACAGGAAGCAGTTGACGCGTTGTTTGATAATGGTAGACGTAATAAGGTCGTTAAAAATACTTCGAACAAGAGGCCATATAAGTCATTGAGTGATATGTTAAAGGGGAAACAGGGTCGTTTTAGACAGAACCTGTTGGGTAAGCGTGTTGATTACTCCGGACGTTCTGTGATTATTGTTGGTCCTAATCTTAAATTACATCAATGTGGGTTACCTAAGCGTATAGCTTTAGAAATGTTTAAACCATTTATATATTCTAAGTTAATTATGTATGGTATTGCTTTAACGGTAAAGACCGCTAAGCGTATGTTGCAGAATGAGAGGCCTGAGGTATGGGATATTTTGGAAGAGGTTATTCATCAACATCCTGTGCTGTTGAATAGAGCACCTACCCTGCATAGAATGAGTATACAGGCTTTTGAACCGTTACTTATAGAGGGTAAGGCAATACAATTGCATCCTTTGGTATGTACGGCATTTAATGCTGATTTTGATGGAGATCAGATGGCGGTTCATCTTCCACTATCTTTAGAGGCGCAGATAGAGGCTAGAGTTTTAATGATGTCTGATCGTAATATATTAAATCCAGCTAATGGGAAACCAATTATTACCCCATCCAAGGATATAGTGTTGGGTATATACTATTTAACTATTGTTGATAAGGATGAGGACGTAGGACATGAAAAATTGTTTTCTTCTCTAGAAGAGGTTCAACATGCTGTAGATGTTGGATGTTTAAGGTTGCATGATAAAATACGTTGTGCTGTGGATTTATATAAAGAAAATGCTAATCATTTTAGTATTATAGACACTACTCCTGGTCGTTTGAAGATATTTGAAATTGTTCCAAGAGGTTTGGATCTCAGTTATTTTAATAAGACATTGACAGTAAAGGATATTAGTGATTTGGTTGATGCGATATATAAACAGTTTGGTAGAAGAGAGACGGTTTATTTTTGTGATAAATTAATGAGACTAGGTTTCAAATATGCCATGTTATCTGGTATATCTTTTGGTAAGGATGATATGGTGATACCTGATGAAAAAGGATCTCTGGTAAATACCGCTAAACAAAAGGTGGCTAGTTATGAACAGCAGTATCAGGAGGGATTTATCACGAAGAATGAGTTACATCATAAGACAGTTGATGCTTGGCAGGATTGTACAGAGAAAGTTGGGATTGCGATGCAAAAAGGGCTTTCGAAGTGTACTAAGGTCTCTGATATGACATCCATATATATGATGGCTGATTCTGGAGCACGTGGTTCTGTGGCGCAGATTAGGCAGTTGGCTGGTATGAGGGGATTGATGGCGACTCCATCTGGTGAGATTATTCCTAATCCTATTGTTTCTAATTTACGAGAAGGTCAAAATGGGATGGAGTATTTTTTATCGACTCATGGAGCTAGAAAAGGGTTGGCAGATATTGCATTGAAAACAGCAAATTCTGGTTATTTAACAAGAAGATTAGTGGATGTTGCTCAGGATACTATTATTAATATTGATGATTGTGGAACAGAAAACTCGATGATTGCACGTGCGTTGGTTGATGGAAGTAATGTGATTGCTTCTCTAAAAGAATATATTGTTGGTAGGAGTTCTGCGGTGCAAATTATAGATCCTTCTACCCAAGAAGTAATTGTTGAGAAGGGGGATTTTATTACAAATCAACAAGCTGATGTCATAGAATCATTGGGTATAGATGCAATTAAGATACGTTCTATATTGACATGTAGTTCAAGATATGGATTATGTGCTAAGTGTTATGGATATGATTTATCTACAGGTGATGTTATTTCTACTGGGGAGGCTGTTGGAGTTATTGCGGCCCAATCTATTGGTGAACCTGGTACTCAGTTAACAATGCGAACCTTCCACGTTGGCGGTGCTGCTACCCGTAGAGTTGAAAAATCAGGACTGAATGCTTTTTGTTCTGGTAGTATCCATTTTGAGAATCTTGCCTATATATTGAATAAGGAAGGTCATTATATAGTAAATAGTCGTACTTTAGAAGCTGTCATTGTAGATAATATAGGAGGGAAACATGCTCAAGGCAGGATCCCTTATGGTGCGAGGTTATATTTTATCGAAGATGATAAGGTTAAAATAGGGGATAAAATTGCGGATTGGGATCCGTATACAAGACCTATCATTAGTGAAGTATCTGGTTATGTTGCTTATCGAGACTTGATAGAAAATATTTCTTATTCTGAGGTTCTCGATGAGGATTCAGGTATCATTAATAAAATTGTTACTGAGTGGAAGCAAGGAGCTGAAACATCTCAGCTTAGACCTAGAATAGAAATTGTTGATGACAAAGGAAATGTATTAAAACTTTCTAATGGTGCAGATGCTAGTTATATGTTGCCAATCAAATCTTTTATTAATGTTTCTGATGGTCAGAAGGTGCATGTTGCTGATATTATTGTGAAGATTTCTAAGGGTTCTTCAACTACGCGTGATATTACTGGTGGTCTGCCTAAGGTCGCTGAATTATTTGAGGCTCGTAAACCAAAGGAAAATGCTATTATTAGTGAAATTAATGGGTATGTTGAATTTGGTGGAGATTATTATAAAACTAAGAGACGTATTATCGTTAGAAATGATGATGATTCAGGGATTACAAGAGAGTATCTGGTATTAAAAGGAAGGTATATCACGGTTAATGAAGGGGATTATGTGAGGAAAGGGGATTATTTAACAGAAGGAGATCCTGACCCGCATGATATATTGCGTATACTAGGTGTTTCAGAGTTTTCTGATTATATGATTTCATCAATTCAAAGGATTTATAGGGCGCAAGGTGTGCGTATTAATTCCAAGCATTTTGAAGTAATACTCAGAAAAATGTTATCTAAAGTTGAAATAATAGATTCTGGTGATACTAATTTTATTTCAGGACAAAAAGTCGACCTTTATGAAGTTATGAGTACTAATTTTGCTATCTCTAGAGAAGGGAAGGAAAGCGCTAAGTATACTCGGATTTTGTTGGGTATAACTAGGGCAAGCTTACAGACTGGGTCTTTCATGTCTGAGGTATCTTTTCAGGATGGTTCTCGTATATTGAAAGACGCTTCTATTGCTGGACGTACAGATTATTTATTGGGTTTAAAGGAGAATGTTATTGTTGGAAGACTTCTTCCTATGGGAACAGGTTTTGTAGAATATCAGATTTTAAAGAAGTCTCGTAGGCGGATGATGTCTGCTACTAGGGAAAATAAAGAGTAAATATGCGTCGAAAGCAAGGAATTATAGGTCTTCGAGGAGGAGGGGTATATTCTTTTCTTAGTAGTGTCTTTTCAAATGATCTGTGCTTATTGAATACTCAGGACATTATTTACTCTATGATTTTGAATCATAAAGGAAGGTTTGTTGTGGATGTTTTCATCATAATGTATGAGGGAGAATATGCCATCATATATTATGAGGATAGTTTTCAGGTATTAAAGGAGAGGTTGTTGAGATTGCGTTTGAATTCTGATGTTTCTTTTTTCCCTATTGATTTACCTGTATTTTATACTTTGTCTGATAATGTATTAGCAGATGTTGTCTTTAAAGATCCAAGAGCTGATCTTGGATATATATGTATTGGTTATCACACTAATAGTGAATCTTTAGATATCTATGAGGATTATAAGGGACTTTTAATTGATAATAAGATTGTAGATTCGGATATTTTATTATCGGAAAAATCTTTCCCTTTAGACTATAATTTGTATTGCGCTTTTTCTCAAAGTAAAGGTTGTTATATTGGTCAAGAAGTGATTATGCGTATTCTAGTAAAAGATATCAGGAGATATAGAATTGTGTCTATTAAAGGAATATCAGATAGTGTATCTATGAGTGAAGGTATGTCATTAAATCATTTGGGGTTAGATGGTGAATGCATATATTTAGCAAATACGAGTGCTTTATTAAAAATCAGGAATGATTATATTCAATCTCATCATAACACCCTGATGATTGGAGGGGTTAAATGTGAATACAGTGCTTAATATACAGGTATCTTATGAAATAATTTCATAGTTTTAGCATTGTATTTGTGACTTCATTGATGTTCTTATGATAGGATTTGACTATTGCTGTTGTGGATTCGAAATTTCTGGCAATTTCTACTAAATTTTGTGTAGCATCAAGTGATGATACATTGGATTCTTCTAAGAATCCTTGTAATACTTCAAAAAACATGTCAGGAATTTGTGGATTGTTGTCTGTATATAGTAGATTATCACCAGTTTTTTCTAGCTGATTAGGAAAATAATATATTCCAATTTGACTAATCTCATTTTCTTCGATTTCTTCTGCAAGCCTTGAATATACTCGACCAAAACTGTTAATACTCACTCCATAACCATTATCATCTGGTATATATATAGGAGCTCCTTCAGCGGAAGAGAGAGGATATCCACTATAACTGACAATTACACCATTGTTATTCAGTCTGAACTGGCCATTACGGGTATATCTAATGCCCGCTTCAGTTAAAAGACCAAAGTACAGATGAGGCTTAGTTATAGCTAGATCAAAAGTATTATTAGTATGTTTCAATGGGCCAACAGTATGGTTTACATATATCCCTATATCATTGTTAAAAGATGTTTTTGAGGAATTTCCAGCAATTACTTCAGACATTATTAGATTATCTTGATGATAACCAATGGTATTATTGTTAGCGATATTATTTGCATTAACTTCACTTAATGTTTGTAGAGTTTTTTGGCGAGATATCATGACATAAAAAGCATTACTATACGAAGCAAAAGAAAGATATGGAAAGAGGCATACAGAGAACATACATACAAGTATTAATTTCATATATGAGCGTTTAGAAAATTTAAATAGTATTAAGACCATAGTACAAAAGAAATGGTTTCATTTGTACTAAATTAGCAAGGCGAACGACCAGATTCGAACTGGCGACATCTGGTACCACAAACCAGGGTTCTACCAACTGAACTACGTCCGCCATAAAGTCCAATTATGACATATAGTAGGATATATAACAACTAGTGTATGAATTTAGAATTTGGTTTTATCCAGTTTTGAGATCATAGTATTTCTGTGAAATTAGGTAAGAGATATTATTTGGAGCATTGACGACTAAAGATAGACAAGGACAGATGAAGTTGTTAGAAAGGAAACAACAGATATGCGCAGATGCGATATGAAAGAAAATTGCAAGCGTTACGGAAGTAAAAAAAGCATCAAGAATGTATTGGCACGAGACAAACAAAGATACAAATGTAAAGTATGCAAATACTATTATATAGAAGGAGACGCAAGAACAAAGTATAGTGGATCAGATAGATTGAAAGTAATCAAGTTATATTTAGAGAATTGTGGAATTAGGACAATAGAAAGATTTACAGGGATACATAATATACTGATATCTATCTGGATTGAAAAAACAAGCAGAGCAAATCAAGTTAGACCTAGAAAGAGCCAAAAATAGAATCAGGGGGAATGCAGGATATAGAGATTTGAGAAATTGATGAATTATATAATATATAAAAAAGACCAAAGAATGGAGGACAGACAGTATACATATGGATTACTGTGAATCGATAGTCAAGTAAAGTTATTGATTTCGAAGTAGTAGATAGGAGTAGGTATACCTATAGTAAATTGTCATTCAGACTACAGAAAAGGTATCAGATAAAATGTTTATCTACAGATAATTACGGAGTTTATAAAAAGGTGATGAGATGATATTACCAATCATCGAAAAGAGTGAGATCTGGAAAGGACGACCACCGATCATTAGTCATTATCAAGTATTCTGTGCAATATTATACGTATTACGGAACTACCATGGAGATACTTGTCTGTATGCTATGGTAATTGGCACAGTATATATATGAGATTCCAAAATCAAAGGAGGTGGAAGATAGTATCTATTTTACAAAATAACGAGGATGTAAAAGTCAATATAGTGATCATCTAGTGCATTTAAACCACAGACATGGAGGAAGTCAAAGTCACAAGGAAGAAGCATATCAGGATTAAAACTACATTTAGCTATAACACTAGACTGTAAAATCATAGAGGGTTTTCTAATTGGTGGGAATAAGGTAGATATTAGTTTTGCCAGTGAACTGACAAAAAATGTAGCAGAATATAAAGGGTATGATAGTGATAAAAAAACTCCAAGAACTATGCAATATTACTGTTATATCGAAAAAATCGTATTAAACCCATTATATATCACAAACATATATTCAAATTCCAGTCTAAAATAGAAAATTCCTTTGCTAAAATTAAGTAAAATAGACATTTAGCTTTACGATTTGAAAAATCAGACTTATCTTTTCTATTTTTCATTGCTTTCGCCTGCATTATCTTAACAGAGAATAACATATTTTATTTATGTTGATCTTTTTGTGAATTTGACAGTAGATAATAGTAATGATATTATAAGTTAATAAGTATTGGTTAAATTAAAAACTATGCCTAACAAAAGGATACAGAATATAATAGATCAAAAAATAAAAGGAACAATACCAGAAAGACAGCATGTCTTGCAATGTATATATAACTCCATAACAGTAGAATATAGTGATCACAAGCGTTTGCATAGGATAATTCCTGACATGAGATCATTCATTAACCATCTCAGTATGACGGTTGAAGAGGCATTTTGCGCAGTTAGCAAGCCTAACAAGCTTAACTGCCGTGAATGCCGTGAAGATGAAGAACAAGGGTGGATAATGCAGGTACTATCCGAATTACAGGTCGTACAACATATAAGGAAAATGAACAACTCAAAATCAAACATAATATGGGTAGGCATGTCTACGACAGGACTCTCGGTACATAATATAGAGAGGTTATATAATTTCATTGGGAGTCTTCCATTAGATCAAAAAAAATTTGGCAAAATAGATAATTTTGCTAAATATTTTTCAAGAGACTTGATTGAGATGTATGTTGCCACAGTTTATTATGGTTTAGATAC
Source organism: Candidatus Xenolissoclinum pacificiensis L6 (assembly GCA_000512675.1). Taxonomy (GTDB): domain Bacteria; phylum Pseudomonadota; class Alphaproteobacteria; order Rickettsiales; family Anaplasmataceae; genus Xenolissoclinum; species Xenolissoclinum pacificum. Next base: position 99,675 of record AXCJ01000008.1, on the reverse strand, counting down.
GGGTAATTTATTCTCGGTTATATTAGTAGTACAAGAATTAATTATTAATCTATATTTACTAACCACTCTATATGAATTCTATTTAGATATGGAAAATGGTAAATATTCAGTGACTGATTATTGTCAGTATTTAGCAAAATATTTTACCTTAAATTCAATGATATTTGATATAACATTTAAATCTGAATACCTAATAGATATATTAGACGGAATAATTAATAAATATTTGAAAGATAACATGCAGGATGACATGGAATATAGCATCGAATATGTATATGAACGTAGGAAATTAGTCAAGCATTTTTTTAAGTTGTATCAGGCTTTCTCTCAGAAATATTCCATGAAATATGGAATATCGATAGATATTACAGAGCGAACGGGAGATCCATCGTATTTCGTTATATACGATGTTGCAATGACATCGTGTTTGTATAATGTATCTTTAGTTGTTCACGATATGGAAATTATAAATGACCATTTTAGGATGTTATTTTATACAGATCTTATTGTGCAGGCATGTAAAGCCTATGATTTATTTACTCAAAATATAGATCCTAAGGAGTCTATGATTAAGGTACAAGAATCCATATATTCACTAATTATGAGTATTATTTTGCACGAGAACACGCATGGGAAATTAACTTATCATGTAAAAGAGAGGAAGATAGGAGATATAAAAGAGACTCATTTAATGCTTTTATACAGTGAGGAACAAATATTGGAGAGAGAATTTGAAAATCGATCTGCGATAGAAAAACGAATTGGCAAGATATATAATAGAATGTATAATCATGTTGATATGCTCGACGAAGACAAAGTGTGTGGTGATACGATCAAGAAAGACAAAGTGATCTTTCATGCCATAATTGGTCAAAATCAAATATCAGCGTTATATCATGACCTACCAAAAGGGTATCATTGCTATATTGAACATATATGTAAAACAATATGCGATGCCTTACTTGGGTTGATTACACATGAAGAATATCAACTCTTTCTATCAATACGTACAGGGTATTTAAAATATCTTAAGAATTGTAGATCGGTAATGCCGGACCGTACATCACGACAGGTAGTTGAGTACTGTAAAGACATTACTCCATCAGATGAACCGGAAAAACTTGGTTTTTTTACTAAAAGAATTTCGAATATTGAGCGTGGGGATGAAGCGTGTTTGTTTCAACAATGGTTTGATATGAATGCAAGTACAACATTGTTGCCTGATAATCTATATGTTTCTCTTAAACAATCTATTCAAGACCCTTTAAGTGGTGGTGTATTTTTCCCGGCATATGATTTTTTTATAGATGATGTTACTATAGTTGCACCATTTGCAACAGATTTGAAAAATAATGACACTGAACATAGTTCATTGGCTTCAAAGAGAGCAGATAAACCTATAGAAGAGTTATTAGAATATATTAATGGATCAGAATATATCCCACAGAAAGTCAAGAAGAACAAAAAGGGTAAGCAACTAAAAAAAGGCATGCAATTAAAGAAGAGCAAAAAGGGTAAGCAGGTGAAAAAAGGCATGCAATCCAAGAGTTCGAACTCCAAAACCTATGTTCAAGATACAACACAAGATCTAGAACCTTTGACATCCAAAACACTAGAACAGGAATTGGATGATAATGAAAAATATTCATCGCCTGCGGAATTTCTCTCTATGATGCTAGAATATGTAAAATGTTTCGATACGGCTTTCCAAGAGTTAAATAATAGTTCTAGATATATACAGTGTATACGTGCAAAAATTGATGAATATGTAGATGTAGATCAAGTAATTTCTCTAGTTAAAAGCAAAAATATTGTACCACATTTACATGTGTGGCAAAAGAAAGAAAATACAGGCCAAGATACTGTTTATTCACTTTGCCTTCCTGAAGATCAGGAGGTATATCAATGCATAAGTCGATATAATGTTACTGCTTTTTCACATGAAGAAGTATGTTTTTTTGCACGGGATAACAAAACATCAATATTAGAGAACATAATGGAAGATATGAAAAAGATGCAGAAAGGTATAGAATCTTTTTCTATACAGATACAGAAACTAAATGAAATATATACAAAACTGTGTCATCATCTTCCTCAACAATCATTCGCAATTCTGGATGTAATGTTTTTGACAAAAGGATATTTGAAACGAGGGGAAACGTGTGTAGATTTTATAAAAACACAAATCGATCAATGTGGAGTGGATAAAGCACGGTTTAGTAATATGATGTTGCACTTGTATCTGTTTCCAATAATTTACAAATACTTTGCACAAAAAATTGTAAGAGACCCACTTCATCTTAAACCCCAGGATCAAGTTGCGAGATGTTCCCAGGCAGAAAAGGCAGCACAATATAAGCATGGTATGTTGTGTGAGAAGATAACGGGAGAACTGAAGATAGGTGAGGGTGATAATATGTCATTAGAATTTGTAAAGGAAGATACAGAAATGTTACTTCAAGTTCCTTATACAATGGTAGGCTTACACAGTTTTGAAGACTTAATGGACAATCATTCTCAAATAATCAGGAAATAATTGTCGGAAGGAGTTGTTAATATGATCGGAACAAACAACAGTAGTATGCTAATCGCAATAATAGAAAAAGGTGTAATATAAAATTCTTGCTGGTATTATTAATTTCAATCATGGTTTGAGATACTCCTTTCTGTGTCTCGCTTACTTTGACACTGTCACGGGAGTTCTATAGTAATTTAAAATTATTGGTGAGTATTAGTTAGATGAATGGTTCATACTTCTTATACACAAAGAGTCACAATACTAATAATGACTTTATGTTTCTGATAGGGATATATGCAAGAATTTTTTTATTGTAAATAGTACCAATCTTATTTCTTTGACTGTTATATTATGATAATATGGTATATTTGTTATTATCGTTGAATGTATACAAAAATTGATGATATTCTTCATGAAATATATGAAGTACATACTAAATCTAAGAGAATCAGTAAGGTAAATGTTAAAGTAAGAAATCTATATATTGGATCAGATTACCCAGTAGTCATACAATCCATGACTTCTGGCTTAAGGTCTAATCCTAAAGACATTAAGCAAGTTGGGATAGATGAAGTGACGGAAGCTATTGATTTAATAAAATATGGTGCAGAGATGGTAAGAATAGCTATTAATTCTCGAGTAGCTATGCAAGCAGTTCCGTATATACGAGACAGGCTAGATAATGCAGGATATGCCCATATACCCTTAGTGGGATGTGGTCAATATGAGATTGCAAAATTAGTACATGATTATCCAGAATGTGCAAATAAATTAGATAAGATTAGAATCAATCCTGGAAACATAGATACCAAGGAAAACATTAATTTTGTTAATACTATAGAAAAGGCGATACAATATAATAAGCCAGTAAGGATTGGTGTCAATGGAGGTAGTATAGATAAAAAAATGATATCATATATTACGGATTTATCAGCAAGAAATCAAAACCCTGTCTCTGAAACTCTTAAATTAGAAACAACATGTATGCTTGTTTCTTCAATATATAGCACTCGTCAAGCAGAAATAATAGGATTACCTAGAGATAAAATCGTTTTGTCTTGTAAAACAAGTAACGTAAGGCAATTGATAATAGTATATGAATTATTAGATAAAATACTTCCTTATCCATTACATTTAGGTTTAACAGAGGCAGGAATGGGGATAAGAGGGCATGTAGCAACATCAACAGCGCTTGGTGTTTTGCTTCATCAAAAAATAGGAGATACTATTAGATGCTCAATTACTCCTGATGTGACAACAGGGACCAGGGAATCTGAGATTCAAGTATGTAAACAAATATTACAGTCTTTAGAGCTTAGACAATTTCACCCAGAGGTGATTTCTTGTCCAGGTTGTGGTCGGACAAATAGCAGATACTTTCAAGAACTTGCTACTGATGTAAAGAAATATATTGATTTAAAATGTAAGACAGACTGGAAACATTATAAGAACATAGAAACATTAATTGTGGCAGTTATGGGGTGTATAGTAAATGGTCCAGGTGAAAGTAGAAGTGCACATATAGGAATTTCTTTACCTGGATATGGCGAGAAGACAAGTGCTGCGGTTTTTGCTAATGGAGAATATCTTGTAACTCTTAAAGGTGAAAAAATCAAAGAACAATTTTTGGAGATATTAGATAAATATGTACAATCAAACTTTGAGGAAACTCTTGCAAAGGGAGTTGCCTCAAAATAACTCATAGATAATAATTCATATGTAATTAAGAGGGGGACTAAGCATAGCGATGTCAAATTAATATACCCCTTTAAGAATTCTATCATAACGCAATGTTATTGGTATGATATCTCCTTTTTTTACAGATAATGCAACCAATTTTACTTGGCCGACAACGTTTTCTATTGGAATAATACCTATTTTACGACTGTCAAAAGAGTTATGTCGATTATCTCCCATAACAAATATATAACCTTCAGGTATCGTAATAGCTTGTGTGTTATCTAATCTGTATAAATCCAATAGATTGACCAGATTTGTTTTCTTATTTAATAAAATTTCGTAATATTTATCTTCCGATATAAACTCTCTGTATACTTCATAATCAGGAGAATTTACATTGTAAATTATATTTACTAATTCTCTTTTCAATGGTTGGCCATTCACATAAACAATACTATCACGAATTTGTATGGTATCTCCTCCAATAGCAATAACCCGCTTCACATAATTAATACTAGGAGTTTGTGTAGGACGAAATACAACAACATCACCTCTATTAGGAACTGAGCCAAATATTCTTTTTCCCCCAAATATATTTGGAGAAAAAGGAAATGAATACTTGGTGTACCCATAAGAATACTTTGAGACAAATACGTAGTCCCCTTGGATAAGAGTATTGTTCATAGATCCAGAGGGTATTCTATATGGCTCGAAGAACAGGCTACGAAATAATATTGCAAGTATCAATGCTATAGTAAAGGATTTCACCATAGACAGAAAGCTATTTTTAGATTTTACAGTCATCGACTTTCTATAACCATCAATAAATAATATACATGTTATATGTATTATTCTATAATAGGTACTGTCTATATGAAAGATGTTTGTTGTAATTAACTAAATAGTATATCCATGAAATATTTTTGTATCATATTAAATGTCTTAATTTTTTCTTTACTTTCATATAATAAGGCGCATGCTATTTTGAAGGTTGATATTACTCAAGGGAATGTACGTCCTGTTGGAATAACCTATCAGGTATGTAATGGTGATACAAAATATTCAAGTAACATATCCAACATAATTAAGAGTGATTTAAAACGTACTGGATTTTATTCTGTGATGACATCAAATGCCTCCCAATGTATAACAGATATACGCTTGAATACAGAAAATGTTGATTACCTATATACTCTAGATATTTCTCATAATAAATATGGAATTAATTTAGTAGTAAAACTTTGGGATGTATATGCAAAGAAATTACTTATAGATAAGCACTTGTCATCAGATGAGAAGTCATATAGAGATCTTGCTCATATGGCTTCGGATGTTATTTATTCTCGACTTACAGGTGATACCGGATACTTTAATACTAAAATAGTGTATATAACAGAAAAAATGAATAACAAAAAAGTTGAAAAGTTGGTAACTATATCTGATCAAGATGGTGAAAACCCAATTTTTATTACTGAATCTGATATATCTCCTTTATCTCCTAGAATTTCCTATGATAGTCAAAAAGTAGCGTTTATGGCCTATAAGGATGATATTGCCAACATATATATTCTTGATCTTAATGATGTATTAAATGGTAAACCATCTAAAAATGATCTTTTGGTAACTTTTCAAGAAGGGGTTTTATCATCTCCAAGATTTTCTCCTGATAATAAATTTCTACTTTTTGCTAGGTCGTATGGGGTGAGTACTGATATATATAAAATCAATCTTGAGACTTTTGAGCATCAAAAGCTTACTAGTAATACTGTTGCAATTAATACATCTCCGGCCTATTCTCCGGATATGCAACAAATAGCGTTTATATCTGATAGGGATGGTACTCCAAATATATATGTAATGGATGCAAATGGTAAGAGACAGAAAAGAATTACGAAGGGTCCTGGAAGTTATTTTAATACTACATGGTCTCCTAGAGGTGATTGGATAGCATTTACTAAAGTACATAAACGTAAATTCTATATTGGAATTATTAAACCAGATGGATCGTCAGAAAGGTTACTGACAAATAGTCCATATGTATTGGATACTCCGAGTTGGTCAACGAATGGTAGGTTACTATTGTTTTCTCGTAAAATAAAACAACGTAATGATCGCTTTATAAATAAAATATATACTGTAGATATAACAGGCCATAATGAAATGGAGATTAAGACTCCGTATGGTGCATCTGATCCTTCTTGGAGTTCTTAAAATTTTTACTCTTTATGAATTTACAAAGTATGTTGTTACGTATTTTGGTATATTTAACTATTCTGTAAATCAGTATAATTTGTATGGAGAAAAATTCTTTTACTATGGGAGATGAATTTAATTATATACAGTTGTTTTAACGATATTTAACGACTTAGATTGGACAGAAAGTAATATATAACTCTAATTTTTTATATTAGACCAGGAAAATAGGCTATCAGAAGATATCCAAGAAATCGTTATGAAATTTTTGATATCAAGATAGGTAAATAAAAAGGTGCAGGTTATATGGGAAAATACAGTACTGAAAATCGCAATAAGACCATATCTTTATGATGTCTCCCATTTATTGCGATATAGCTATGTTACTCAGGAATTTATTGCATATCTATTTGGTATTCATAATGCACAAATATGTAGATTCATCAGGATATCCCCCAGTATTGTATATATCACCAAAAATAGGTTCATTATCCTAATAAAAATGGTAAAGGTAGTAATATCACTTCCGCTGAAAGAGATCACAATAACTTTCTTGCCAAAACTTGTGTTAAACCCCCTATGAAGCATTATCACCTGAAAGAAATAGAATGGGAATTTATCAAAACATATCTGAAAGAAGTGAAGTGTATCAGAAAGACAGAGGATATAAGACCATTCAGAAGGAATATTGTTTATATTAAAAGGAGGATGCCAATGGAGATTGTTGCCAGAGGTGTATGGTAAATGGGAAAGAGTATATAAGTGCTTTATCAGATGAAAGAACAAAGGAATCTGGATGAAATTTTTTAAAAGTACTGCAGATTTGCAAGAAGTAATGATAGACAGTATTATAGTTAGAACACATGCTTGTGCAACAGGTTATGGCAAGGAAGAATAAGGTTTAGGAGGATCTAAAGGAGGATTTACTTCCAAGATACATGCTTTAATAGATGCATTGGGAAATCCTTTGAAGTTTATTATCAAGGCAGAAGATTTAACGGAAGATATCAAAGGAACAACAGTTATTACAGACAAAGGGTATAATAGTAAGATATTTCGTGACCATTTGGAAACAATGTGAAATAGTTATTCCTCCTCGTAGAAATAGCAAGATTCAGTATGAATATGACGACAAACATATCTATATAGAGAGGCACTTGATAGAATGTTTTTTCGGTAAACTTAAGCATTTTAGGTGGGTATCATTTTGATAAGACTAAATAATACTATCAGGCCTTTATTGACTGTGATTCCACCTTAATATGTTTACGCTGATCTTATGTCAACAGAACCTAGTATCATAATCTATATCTGCCAGAAAATATTTACATTTTTCATTTGCGAATAAATGATTTACTAATTGACTATCATGAGTTTAACCAGGACTTATGTCCGTAAGAATTGACTTTAACATGAATCTTTGAAACTAAGCCACCTGCTTATCTACCAATATATTCAGATTCTTTTACAAGATACTACGCATGGCATCTTGATACACTTTCACGATAAACGCATTAACTATGTTTAATTCTTGATTTCCATCTTTTTTTAATTCGATCAGTATTTTATCTAAATGTCCTTTCTTAGACCAAGTGTTATATTTAGTATACCTGTCTTCCAACTACCATATTATTTAGGTCACTCCCCCCATGGCGCTCCAGCTTGCAAACACTACTTTCAAGGAACACATTATTCCTTGTTCTTCCTACTGGAAGCAATGATTTTAGTTTATCCCAACACATATCATCTATTACCATGCGTCCCATGGTTTTTTGGTTTATCTTGATACTAATTATAACACCTTCTTTCATATTCGCTAATTAGGGATACTGCCTAAATATTCCAGTCATATATTTATGCTTTTAGATGAATATAGTGATTTGATTATATGTTTTGGGTAAAATGATTAATAATTTTTCTGTTGTTTTTTATTATGTTAGTAGGTCATAGTTATCATACTTTTTATCTAATGATTTTTTTGTTTCAGTATCAAGAAATCTTAGTTGATTATTAAAAAAGATGTTGAATTAAGGAATATCCAGGAGTGATTATGAAAAAATCAAAACTAGATTATTTTTTGGAAACGATTACATAACATTTTTAAGATGTATTTGATTACAAGAAATAAATTATGAGATGGTATAGGTTAAAACGACAAAAAATACAAAATTCATTCATCAAATTCTTATTTTGCGTGCCTTTCTTGTTGAGGCTGTATAGTATTTCTAGTTTTCTCTAATTTATTAACATGTTTTGTTTTGTGATCAGTTGACAGTGTATCATTTGTACTTTTTTCTCTGGATTTTTCTTTTTCCAATTCTACTTTTGATACATCTGGTGTTGAATTGTAAGATAGCTCTGAGGTTTGTTGAGTTTTTGGGGTGCTTGGTTTTTTTTCTTCATTTGGGTTCACAGATATTGATTTTTGTATATCAGGGTTCATGTTTCTGGGGTTGGAGAATGATTTTGTCATTTTTTCTTTACTGAGATCCACAGATGTTGATTTGTGTATATCAGGGTTCATGTTTTTGGGGTTGGAGAATGATTTTGTCATTTTTTCTTTACTGAGATCCACAGATGTTGATTTGTGTATATCAGGGTTTATGTCTTGGAGGTTGGATAATGACTTTGCTATTTTTTCTGCAGTCTGTTGTGAATTTTTTCCTAGATTTTGTGACTCGATAGCATGATTTATTGCACGTCCATAAGCAAAATCTGATGCTTTATTATACAATTTATCAACTATCTTAATACCAGTGAATAGCGATAAAGGTATCAACAATATCTGAACGGGCAATTTTACTATATCAACTAACATTGCTTTTATACTTATCCCAATGTTTGTTAAATTATGTTTTAAATTACCAAAGAATCCCAACCCATTTTCTTTTTTATTTTGCATGCCAACACATACTGTACAAACCGCCATTAGTCCAACTGAAACACCTAACATAATACCGGTCACCGCTAATGGCAAACCACCAGCTATAGCTGCAATGAAGAAAAAACCCGAAATTCCTATTGCAATTGCAGAAAACGGAATTGCTAATGCAAGAAAGACAGACATCATTACAGATTTTGCAGTGATGGGTTTTTGACCACGATCTACTATAGAGTTTGCAGGATTAAATAAAGTGGTGGCTCTCTTGAACACAGCTTTATAGTCAGATGTGATACCATTTTTTAGGTTCGTTCCAGTAGAGATATCAGAATCTTGAGTGTTTTTAGGATTTTGTATCAATGCTCTTGAGCAGTCATGTCTGTGTTTTTGATCATTTATATATCCAGATGCCGCACAATTAACAATGAATGAAGATACACTGATTAATATATTTAGTATTGAAGATACTAAGGTTGATATGGATAATGTAAAAGCAATTCCAACCCTCTTGAGGTAACTGGTTGTTTGGGATGATAACTGAGAGTTATCATATAATGGTTTTGCCTCAATGGATTCTTTTTGAGAATTTTTATGTGACAAATCATCATCAAGCAATTTTGGATTATTATCACTATTATTTTGATCACTAATCATATTGTAATACTTTTTCAATCTACCATTACCTTATATGCTATACTAAAAATCTTGTTATGTCAATAGTTTTATAGATGAAGAATAATTATTTAATTAGTATATCGTTTAATATATAATAAAAATTATATAAAATATTCATATTTTATTAAAAAGAGATTGTATTTTAACATTTTATAAATGATCTTAGTATACGCTATCTATATTAATATGTATTATGATTTTTCTGTATATTTATTTTTTTATTAAGATCATTAGGTATTGCTCATTGAATATATCTGTATTATTATTTTTATGAATAAACAGATTATTTAAGCATGAAAAAAGATTTACACTACTAATATTTAGTTTGCCTATGTATTTTAGCAAGATTTGAATTTATAACTTCAACAATATAGGTTCAGATTTAGATTGAATATGATGATTATTAGGGATAAATTTGCAATATGCATGCCAATAATTTGTCATAACAATCAGCACATTTTTTTCATAATCTCATACCTGTGAAAAGCTTCTAGCCCCTATTGTAAAGTTAATACAGAATTTTCCTTTTTTACATCAATATCTTTTTTTCGACGTGAATTTCATCCATTTCGAATTCTTTGGACTTGTGTTGATAAAATTTCACTCTGTTTTGGGTTATTTCTTAAAAAGATCTTATTCAATTCAATACTGATATATTACTAAAACCTAAAATTTTTTCCAATAGTTATAGATCTTAAACCTTAACAGATACAAGGTTTTCTTTGCTCTCAATAGATGATGAATCTTTGTAGCATGTCGCGATAATATCTCTGTGTGCCTTATTACGTCTATATTTTGGACAATCCATCTCTTTATTTGTGCTTAATATATATATATTAAGCATAGGTCTTTTGATTAGTAAGATTGATCATTGGAACAGAGATTGATTCATTCATAAATAATAATCTAGAAGAACATGAGACTTATACTGGACAATTTTTTACACAGGAATGTTTTTCTTCGGTTATACCACCACATTTTTGATGACAAGAGACTAAATTTACAAGACACACGTTATAACATGCAGATATTTCCTTATCAATTGTATCAAAAAATAATGGATTCATTGGGACAACATAATGATAACCATGTTGCCTGTGATAATAAGTGATGATATTACTATAGAAAACTATATCATTATTATTATAGAAAAATAGCAAGCCATCTGCACTGCATGAACGCAAACAATTTTCCGATTGTGATAAGCATCTATCAGCACATTTCATGACCTTTTGTGTTGTTAAATCATTTTCTGGAAAGTAACATACAATATAAGTTTCATAGACAGAAGAACAGGAGACACAAAGAAAAAGAATCTGGACAAAACATAAAATTCTTACAGTATATCCGTAAATGCTCCGAAACACGGTGAATAACTTTATGAATATTGACAGTTATTTATGCATGTAATGGATTTTTTTATTTGTCCTCCACAACGTTTAAAGGAGATTTCAAAATTATCGTTGCATTTTCTATATACTTTACTTTGTTCTTCATCCAATGACTGACCAATATCATATAGTATCTTCAATCCTTGTGTTACATCTAAGTCAATGATGGTGATTTTTTCATCGACTGGTAATACACTGATACACTTATTGCGTGTTGATATGGTACCAAAAATACACTGAGAATTTACTACACTAGGGTCATATTGACAATTTACACTTACTACATATAAAGGAGTTCTATCTTCGGGGGTACATGATTGAATTAACATGAATACACACAAGAAAAACAACCTAATGAGCATAACAACACATATATAGATATAAAACAAACATTTGTAGTATAAACCGATTCTAATTAATTATCAAGAGTTTGGTATAATTTCATGATACCGATTAATTCTTTAATATCATCCATTTTCTTTTGCACTTGAGGTAATACTTTTGCTTTACCGTTTTGTAATACAGAAATTAAATACTTTTTGTCATTCATAAGGTGATTGATTTTTTCTCTTATTGGGGAAATCAAATCCACTAGCACTTCAACAAGCAACTTTTTGAATTGTGAACAAGATTTAAATAGCGATGATGCTTCCTCTGTTGATAAACCAGTACAAGCAGAATACAGAACCACTAAATTATTTAGCTCAGGGTTGGATTTTATCACGTGATAATCAAAAACTGTAGTGTTAGGAACAGATAACGTTTTAGCAGACATTATTTTACTTGAAATGAGATCATTGGAGTCAGTAAGGTTGATTCTTCCTTTATCTGATGCATCTGATTTACTCATTTTTTTTGTAGCGTCAGACAGACTCTTGATTTTCATTGTTTGTTCATTGAGAGATAATTCAGGTATTTTGAATATTTGTTTATTAACTGTTTGGTTGAAAGATTTTGCTATTGTTCTAATTAATTCTACGTGTTGCACCTGATCCATTCCAACTGGAACGATATCTGTATCATACAATAAGACATCAGATGCCATCAGTACAGGATAGGCATATAAACCTAATGCATTGTTGTCATGCTTTGAAGATTTATCTTTGTACTGTGTCATACGATTCAACCATCCTAATTTTGTGATGATACTTAATACCCATTGTAATTCTGTATGTTCTTGAATAGAAGACTGTAAGATTATTGATGATTGTTCAGGAGATATACCAGACGCTATATAGGAAGCTACTGTAAATAATGAATCATCAACACTAGGGAAGGGTAACACACTAATTGCATGCCAATCTACAACAGATACGATTAAATCACATGCATCATCATCTTGGAAGGATAACCAGTTTTTGATGGATCCAAAGTAATTTCCTACATGTAAGGAACCTGTTGGTTGTATACCTGAGAAAACTATTTTATTTGTCATTTTTAGTTTCTTCTTCTATATCATTTTTTACTACTATTACTAAGGCTGGTTTCAGGACTTTTGAACCTATTTTATAACCTTTTCTTTCTACGTTAAATATAGTTCCATCATCAGATTCTTTATCTTGAGATACAGAAACTGCCATTTGTAAATCGGGATTAAACATATCTCCTTTTTTTGGAATAATTTGTTCTATGTTGTATTGGGTAAACACTCTCAAAATATTGTTATATGTGATCTCAACGACTTTTTTCAGATCTTCATAATTGCTATTTGAGTTATTTTGAAGTATTTTTTCCAGTACTTCTACGGAATCTAACAAATTTTTTACAATAGAGGAAAAGGCATATTCCTTAGCTTCTATCATATCTTGCTTGTGCGTATTTTGTATGGTTTCCATATTTCTGGTCAGAGTTGTATACTGCTGTTTACAGTATTGTAGTTTTCCCTTTAGATCTGAGATCTGGGAAGATAACTCCGCACATTCTTCTTCCTTGTTTACAAGAGTATGTTTTAACTCTGCAATAACAGGATCCTCATCTTTTTCTTGATTTTTTTTTGTTTTGGTACTTTTTGTCTGAGATTCTGCATCATCATTAGTGGTACGAGTAGCAGATTTTTTGCTTATTCTATCTGTAAAATTAACTTTTTTAGAATCTTTAGCACTTGTCATAGTTATATTGAAAAATGAATTAAGACAATCAACTATACCCTATAAAGAGCATTTGTTCAAGTATTGGACCATGGTATATTCATATATACTCATCATAATGTAAACAAATGTTGTTAATTTATATACAATATTATTATTGTAAATATAACGTTGTGATACGGATGGTTCTTGTGTAGTATACTACAAGTAAGATAGAATATTGTTGTTTATGTTGAAATATGAAAAACTGAAGGATGAGAAATTAGTGCATAGTTTGATCGAGAAAGATTGTTATTTTATTGAATCTTTTGAATGGTACATGCAAAAGTATGTATTACCCATAACCAGTACAATATATCTATGGTGTATGATAGGATTATTAATGATTTGCACGGCAGTATTATTTGGTAAAATATTTTCTTTATTCCCACTTTCTGTAAGGGTGCCCTTTATAATGTATGTAGAACATGATTCTTACGATAAGAGATCAATATTGAATCGTTTGTCATATGATAAGGTGTTAAATAATAATGTTGCAAAATATCTCTTGTCAGAATATGTCAGATCATATGAAGGATATGACTACAATTTGTTGCAATATAAGATGGCCTATATAAAAAGTAATTCAATTTATGATATATATAAAAAGTATAGACAGAAGAATGATTTTGCTAATAGTGACAGCCCGATCCGTATTTATAAGGATGTTGTGGTAAAGAGAATAGAGATTGTGTCGATTGATATAATTGAGAATTTTGAACTTAACGCAAGAGCAGAAGTGGTTTTCAACTCATACTTAGATGATAAAATGGTAGATAGCCAAAAGGTGTACATTGATTATCAGCTGTCTGATGTAATGTCTTCATATAAGAAATTTTTTCCATTGGAATTTACAGTAATTAGTTATGATAAAAAAGATATTTTATAATATACAAATTTTTTACCTACTTATATCAGCATTGTTATTTGCTCCATTCGTAGGTTATACAGTACAAATTTCGACTCAAAATAATGTAGTTGATTTTCGTGATATTGCAACTACGTCTCATATTAAAGTTATACCTTATAAGGAAGATGTTATATATCATTATGTAGGTTACTACGGTATAGCAACTACCGTGTCATTTGATAAGGATGAGCAAATTGTAAGTCTTATAATGGGGAATACTACTGGTTGGGATATACATAATCTTGGAGATCGTCTTTTACTGAAACCGATCCTAGATGAAGACATTGCAAATACCAACGCGATCTTATTGACTCAGAAACAGGTATACAATGAAACTATTCGTCGTACCTATCATATCATATTAAGCGCTAGCGATGTTGATGATATTGAGGATCCTAAGGTACCATATGAAATAAGGTTCATATATAATAATCATCAAGGAGCTGAATCTTCAAGGTACGAGGATTTAATAACAAAGAATAGTAATAAAAATGCGTTAAGTGAAACAGTAAATGTATTAGATGGTATATTACCATTTGATCAAATTATCAGTTTAAATTTTGAATATGAAATATATGGAATGCAGTATATTAGTCCTTTGCGTATCTTTGATGATGGTTTGGCAACATATTTTAAATTCCGTCCCAATAATGCTACTATACCAGCTATTTTTGCGGTAGACGTATATGGGAATGAAGAATTAATCAACTATCATGTGAATGGGGATTATGTAATAGTTGAGTCAGTAGTGCCAAAGTTTACATTAAGGCATGGAGATGATTATGTGTGTGTATTTAATAATAATATTGCATATGAAACACCACAGAAGAAAAAGAATGATGCACGTGGTGGGTGATTCTTAAGAATTTGGTCTAGTGCAAAAGCAGGATAATTGATCGCGATAGGAGTAGGAAATGCATATGTTGAACTTATTTCAAGTTGTGTGTTTTATATGTAATTGATATTGAATGTTTTTTGTGGCAGACAATCAGATAACAATTTATACAGTGGTTCAAGTTTGCATGTTAGTATTGTTATAGTATTTGCATTGAGTTTTGATATCTATTACCACTGTTTCTATAAGTAGAGGAGACACTTGTATTTATGATATTGAAACTTATTTTGGAGGAATTGCATGTTTTGTCATATTGTTAGGTTTTGTGTACATAAGGGTTAACGAAGGTATGGTAAGGTGGAAGCAAAATATTGCTTCCAGTAGAAAGAAAAGGGAATAATGTATTTCCTCTGGCAGGAGTAGAGTTTGCTAACTGGAGTGTCATGGAGGGATCTACCTAAGGAATATGGTAGTTGGAAGACGGGTATATATTAGATATCACAATTGGTCGAAGAAAGGACATTTAGATAAAATACTTATGGAGTTAAAAAAAGATGGAGATCAATACTTACACATAGTTGATGCATCTATAGCGAAAGTGTATCAAGATGCAATGCGTAGTACCTTGTCAAAAGAATCTGAATATATTGTTATATCAGCAGGTGGTGTAACTTCAAATATTCATGTTAAAGTCAATTCTTACGGACAGTTTTAAGTCCTAGTCAAACTCATGATAGTCAATTAGTAAATCATTTATTTGCAAATGAAAAATGTAAATATTTTCTGGCAGCTAGAGATTAGATACTAATTTACTGACAGATAAGTTACAAAGTAGCAATATTGAAACAGTAATCTCTGGAAAATC
>AXCJ01000008.1:0-83501 GCA_000512675.1 Candidatus Xenolissoclinum pacificiensis L6 | reverse complement strand
TGCGCAAAATTATTCATAATACTAATCTTTATAAATCACGTAATATAGTAGAACGTTTCTTTCAAAAGATAAAAAGATTTAGTGACATTGATATTCGCTTTGATAAAACTTATAGGATATACCTTACAGGTATTACTTTTGTTAGCATACTACTGACTCTAAAACTTTATGGACGTTATCTAATTTATTGTCTATATTAAGATCATCATTCAGAGATATTTTGACCAGTAAGCAGTATCTATAATTGCATGATAATACCATTCCCCCATTTGATGGATGATTAATTTCTGTTGTTATCATCTATCTTTGAATATTTTGTGTAGTAGAGCTATTGTTTGATAGAGTAGTAGGGTCTACTGTTGTTCTCTCAGGAGTAGTAGGAGAAGCATCTTGGTTCTTATACATGTCGGGTTTAGGAGGAATAGTAGGAGGAGTATTTTGTAAGCCTGATACATCGGCTGTCAAGCTAGTAGTTCTCTCAGGAGGAGTAGGAGGAGTCTCTTGATTCTTATACATGTCGGGTTTAGGAGGAATAGTAGGAGGAGTATTCTGTAAGCCTGATACATCGGCTGTCAAGCTAGTAGTTCTTCCAGGAGGAATAAGAGGAGTCTCTTGATTCTTATACATGTCGGGTTTAGGAGGAATAGTAGGAGGAGTATTCTGTAAGCCTGATACATCGGCTGTCAAGCTAGTTCTCTTAAGAGGAGTAGGAGGAGTCGTCTCTTGTAATCCTGTTATATTGACTGTCAAGTTACTATTTCTTGGGTGAGGAGTAGGAGTAGAGTTTTTTGTTGGTTTGACAACTGTTGCGTATATGTCTTCTTGTGATGATTTATGAGGTTTTTTAACTGTTGCATATATGTCTTCTACCTCTGATGGACTGTGTGCTTTATTTTGCATCTCTTCAAGTGATTGATATAGGATATTATCCTGCATTTCTTTTTGTGTTGGTTCATCCATAGGAGATGGGTTGCTCATGTTGTTTTCGGATGAAGATCGAAAGAAATTTTGAAAACGTTCAAATACATTTTTAAATGCACTTGTAATTCTGGACATTATCGATTTTTTTTCTGTAGCCATTGCACAATCAAATTAAATAATTATTTATCATAGTATACATAGATATTATTAAATATTTATTATATTGTGATAATTTGTTATATTGTGATAATTTATTATATTATGATAATTTATTATAAATATGATGATGTATATAATACTATAGAATATAATATATACATTAAATATGCATATTATTTGTATGAGAGACTACTAAGAAGCATAGGTTGGATAAAATGCTGTTTTTATTATTAGCAAATATCCTGATTTTTATTCATTGTGCTTTGGATATCTTAACTTTTAAAAGGAAAGAAGAGAGTATACTGGTTTGAATGAGAGATATATGATAAACCTTGTATGTGAGGTTAATATATGTTAACATTCAGCACGTTATGATATGTTAAATGGCTTCTTTTTTATGTCTTCCAAATGTGATATATATAAGTGTATAAAACCTAGAACCGGAAATAAGGTGTCTCATTCCAATATTAAAACTGGTCGCTGGTTTCGTCCGAATATCAGGAGATTATCTTTTGAAAGTAAGGTGTTAAATAAAGTGATAAAATTGAATGTTGCCACTAGAACTTTACGTACTATATATCATAAACATGGTCTTGATAACTTTTTACTGAATACACGGGCTAGTAAGTTAACTGATAAAGCGTTATCCCTAAAAAGGCAAATTAGGAAAAAACTCTCCCAAACACAAGATGTCAATCAAGCCTGATAAACCGAGTTGGTTACGAGTAAAAGCACCTCAAGGTCAGTTATATAATAGTACCCTTGACATAGTAAGGAGGTATGGTCTTCATACAGTTTGTCAGGAGGCTGCGTGCCCTAATATCGGAGAGTGTTGGGGTAAGAGCCATGCTACTGTTATGATACTTGGTAATATATGTACCAGAGCTTGTCGTTTTTGTAATGTTGCTACAGGTGTTCCAGGAGAGGTAGATGGTGATGAGCCTAAAAGGTTGGCATTTACTGTTCAAGAAATGAATCTTAAGCATGTTGTGATTACATCTGTTGACCGTGATGATTTGGTTGATGGGGGTGCAGAGCACTTTGCAAAGTGTATAAAAGAGATTCGTAGAATAACACCAGACACTACTATTGAAGTTTTGACTCCTGATTTTTTGAATAAAGGAGGTGCTGAGAGTATTGTCATTGATGCATTTCCCGATGTTTTTAATCATAATGTTGAAACCGTTCCAAGATTATATCGGTATGTAAGGCCAAAGGCCAATTATTTTAATAGTCTTTCTTTATTGCATAAAGTCAAATTGAGGAATCAGAATATTTTTACAAAATCAGGATTTATGTTAGGCCTAGGGGAAACAGAAACAGAAGTTAAACAGCTTCTTGATGATTTGAAAAATGCGAAGATCGATTTTGTAACTATTGGGCAATACTTACAGCCAACACCCAAGCATGCATCTGTGGAAAAATATTATTCTCCAGAAGAGTTTAATTTTTTTAAGAGTGAAGCTTTAAAGAGAGGATTTCTTATGGTATCGTCAAGTCCATTAACCAGATCTTCGTATCATGCCGATGAGGATTTTAAAATTCTTCAAAGTGAACGTATGAGCAGAAATAGCACCCTTAGTTGATTCTTGTAAGATTTCACGACACGGAAGAGGCTGGAAACTCAAGAAATACTGTGCAGAAAAACGAGAGAAGTGATAGATACATACAACAATAGCGGAAGAGGGTGTCGAACCCCCGACACGTGGATTATGATCCCACTGCTCTACCGCTGAGCTATTCCGCCATCCAGTGTAAAGGATACATCGTAAATAGTAAAAATTCAATCCTGAAAATGGGTTTTTATCTGTATATTGTATTATCAACTAAATTCATCTATATATGAAAGCACAATTGATCAATAATTGTGCTTCAAGATATATAATTATAAATATGGGAAATGAGCAAGGTTGAAATTAGACTTCCTGTGAAATATAGGGCAAAGGGTACATGATAGATAAGTATTGTCTACATATAAATACCCTGATGAAACTAAGCTATAAGAGAGTTGCGAATAAGACACGAGTATTCGCAAGACTATTTGATATAAAGATCCGGTACATTCAATATGATAGTGAAAAAAGGAATTTATAGATGCTATATAACATATTGAAAGAATGCTGATTATAGATGCTATATAACAAATGATTAAACGTTCTAAAAAGCAACAGAAAACATATTATTCTAGTAAAAAGACAGGTCATATCGTTAAATCAAAATAAATTTGTTATAATCATTATGAGAGTTATGATATAAAATTTTGAAAATCTATGGTTCCGTGCAAAGAAGAACATGGTTTGAGTATTGAAAAGGTAGAAAAGCATTTTGGAATACAGACGATTTATAATTGGAGAAAAAAGTTAGAACAAAAGGACTTTAGAGAGCAGAAATCTAGCAAGATAAATATGGGTAATTTGGAAATAAATGTAAAAAAGTATCCAGATTATTATCGGTACGAAAAGAGCTATCATCACTGAAAGGCAAAAGATGTTATGGAACACACGATTGGGGCGCTAAAGGAAGAACTCATGTATAGGTGCTCTAATGGGTAATTTTTACTGATGGTCTTTGTATTTATTCTTATGTATGCAATATTCATACTGTGACCTTTTATATCATAGGTACAACAACCTTATTCCTAAACTTCCTATTAGACCTCCTGTGAAATTGTAGGAAAAAGAGTGTAAGCGTAAGATATGAGAAGAACCGAAAAGGAAGAAAAGGAAGAAATGAAAATAAGCTATAAGAAGATATCAAAAAAACCTCAAGTATTTGTAAGGCTATTTGGTATTAAGGTAGAAAGATTTAGTAGAATACTCAGAAAAGTACAGCTTATTTGGAAGCAAGGTACTGAAAGGAATAAGAAGACCGTATAAGTTAAGTCTAGGGGATATGTTATTAGCATTATTGCTATACTACCGTAGTTATATTACGCAAGAATTCATAGGATATCTGTTTGGTATTCACGATTCTCAAGTCTGTAGATTCATTAGAAAACTAGAACCCATTATAGATAATATCTTACGTATCACCAAAATCAATAAATTATCTAAGAAAGTTTTTACTTATTGGAGAACAAGGAAAATGATGATGAGCCTCTAAATCAGGTATTAAACATAATGAGTACTAATGAAAAAGGTTTTTTAAATTTTCTTAGATATGAAGTACGGGGTATATTATATAAGAAACTTATTAATAATGATCAAGATCTAGATAGGATTTTTGAGATATTTACGCAGGATGAATTATTAGCAATTTGTAATTATAAGATACAAGATGGAAATAATATTTTGAATGATATTTTGTAAGTTAAAGGTTATAAGTATCACCTTATTTAGCAATTTCACAGGAGGTATAGTAACCGTTTTTTCCATATATACTGATTTAGTGAATTGATTATTGTAATCAAGAGGTATAGTATCATGCATGATAACTATAAAATGCTATTTTTTTACTTTCTACACAAGTATTATAGAACTGGTGACAATATGTTTTATATAAAAATTTATATGCTATTATTAATAACTCATGTATATGAAATTTTGTCTACTTATGTCTATCCCTCAAGTGGTATTGTTTTATAAACCAGTTGGTTATATTACTTCTCATAATTGGGAAGAGAAACATCGTTCAATATTTGAATTATTACCGAAGAAATATCATTCATATCATTTTGTAGGAAGATTGGACTATAATACTGAGGGTTTGTTATTATTATCGAATAGTCGTGAATTTGTGCATTATATGACATTGCCAAAGAATCAAATAGTACGTAGATATGAAGTTAAATTGTTTGGTAGGACTGAAATAAAAAGGATTTCTGAAATACTACAAAAGGGCGTTATAATTAATAACTTCAAATATCTACCAATATATACGAAGATTATGTCAAGTACAAAGAATAATCATAGGTTATTACTTACCATGCGTGAAGGTAAAAATCGTGAAATCAGGAAAATTATGTCGCATTTAGATTTGAAAGTTGCCAAAATAAAAAGAGTATCATATGGGAAATTTGCATTAACTTCACTAAAGCGAGCGCAATTTATACATGCATCAGAGAAAATTATAGAGTATTATATGAATAAAATTAATGAGAGAGTTGGGACCAATTGAAATATTTTCTAGGTGGTTTGCGGAGGAAGAAAGGGATAATCAAGAGCACTGTATGGTACTGACGACGTGTTGTAACGATAGGCCGTTGTCAAGGACTGTTTTGTTAAAGGAATTTCACGAAAATATTTTTACGTTTTATACTAATCTTCATAGTAGGAAATCCCAAGATATATTATGTAATAATACAGTACATCTTTTATTTGTATGGAAGGATAAACAGATTAGTATTTTAGGGAAAGCGGAACAAGTATCTGATAAAAGGGCTGATGAGTATTTTTATTCTCGTAGTCAAGAAAAACAAATTTCTGCTATTGTGTCTAAGCAATCTAACTCATTGAGTAGTTATAAGGATTTTATTAATGAGATAGAATCCTTTAAAGGGTCTATAATACGACCCGAACATTGGTCAGGTTATGATGTGATAGCATATCAAATGGAGTTCCTAGAGAGAAAATGTCACAGAAGAAATTACAGAATTTTATTTAAAAATATAGAAGGAGATAAATGGGCTTCTACAGAACTATATCCATAATTTTCGTTATTGATTATGTTTTAAGAGTTGTTAACAGAAGAAGGGTATCGATGAGTCAAAAATCAATAATATATATCTAGATTGCGACAATATTTTTATGAACTGCGTCTGCAATCCTGACCCCATAGGTTACAAATGCAGGGGGAAGGATTACAATAGCATGATCGGTTTTTCCGTGTTCCAGTGGGTAATTATATTCTGAAATTGGATCGTTGTCGTTGTTACTACATAATATATTAACTTTATCAGGAAAATTATTTTGCAAATATTCCAGATTTTCATGAATTTCATAGTCTTTAAATATGCTTGTATTTTTATTTACGACTATCATGCAAAATACAAAGGCTTTAAATAAAAATATATCAACTATGAATAATAACGAGTACCATACTAATATAAACGGTGTTGCAAGTAAGGAGGGTATAGGGGCGTTCATTATACTAAGATCTATCTCATTCATTGTATCATCAATAAGATAGTAATTATATTTTGCATAACTATTGTATAACAGTAGATTAACAGGTGTCTTATTATCATGATTCACAAGTAGGTCACGTGCAACTTTTGTTGCAATAGCACCACCCAATTGATCTCCCATGATCAATATTTTTTTATCAGGATATTTTTTTCTGAGATCTTTAATTATTTCTATATGAGCATTTTTGCTCTCTTCAGGTAGCAGTCCTGGTGTATGAGTATTGCTATTATGTACTCCAAGTAAATGTGCTATTTGATAATTTCTAGTGTAAAATATTGATTTAGATACAGTATCTAGATACTTTTTATGGTTAACAGGATGAAAACGTGGTATATGCAATACAAGTATGTTATTATCCTCTTCTGATGCATCTGTAGTTGGTGTATCAATGATATAACTTATGTTCCCTATTTTATCATACTCTATATGGTGAAGAGAAGTTTTATATTGTGTATCATATAATTCATCATAGGTGTTCGATTTGTTTTTTGTTTTTTCTTTATCTTTTTCTGTAGAATCTGTCTCTGCTGATTTGGTGTGTATTGATTCTTCTTTAGGTTCTATTGCATGTACTAATTTTTTATTATTATCTTTCTGATCTATTGACTGTTCGTTTGCTGATTTGCTGAGTTTTTCTTCAAGATGATCGATATCTATTTTGGAGGTATTACTTATTACTGATAAGCTTCTATATATCTTTTCAAGTACTTTAGGTCGGATAAAGGTCACCAATAACCCAATAGCAGTAAAAGGTAATAATACTGTGAAGGATAGTACCATATGCAAAGATGATAACAGCACGTAACGAGGAGACTTGAAAAATGATTTAGCAAAACTTGGGTTATTGATTTTTACGTCTCGCAATTTATAACTAGGATTAGAATCTGTCATGATATACAAACTTTAATAATAGAATAATGTTTAAATTTTAAATGTATTATATTGATTTGCCAAATATACTAATCCAATAAATATATTTAATTGATTTTTATAAAAAATATCTAAATTAGACAGATTTATAAATATATCATTTGATAACTATGTATTATACCAAAGTTTTTGATGCTATAATACCTGAATATATAGGTATTGAAAGGTATAATTTATACCTAATTCTGGAAAATAATATGATTCAATTTAAGAAAATGTTATACTGACCATGTTAGTATAGCTTTTTAGGTTCTATGTTACATGATTGAAAATAGAATATTCCACAATATTATTTATAAGGATTCTATAGACTTTGCTTCTGCATGTGTTAGGGGTGATTGGGAAAATATAGATCAAATCTTGAGTATGCCACCACAGAATATTGTAGAGTTGATCAAAGATTCTGGGTTGAAAGGTAGAGGTGGGGCAGGCTTTCCAACTGGTATGAAGTGGAGTTTTTTAAAGAAAGAGAAAGGACAGGATGCATACCTTGTAATTAATGCTGATGAATCAGAACCAGGTACTTGTAAAGATCGTGAAATTATTCATTATGAACCTCATAAGATTATTGAAGGTATTGTAATTAGCGCGTATGCTTTGCAAGTTAAGTCCGTGTACATTTATATTAGGGGGGAATTTTATAAAGAATATCTTATATTACAAAATGCTATTGAGGAAGCACAAAAATTTATTAATATAGATATTGCTATACATAGAGGTGCTGGTGCATATATTTGTGGGGAAGAAACTGCTTTATTATCTTCACTAGAAGGAAATAGAGGTATGCCAAGATTAAAACCTCCATTTCCAGCAGTGGCAGGTCTTTATTCTTCTCCTACTATAGTCAATAATATTGAGACAATTGCATCGGTTCCTGCAATAGTGAGAAATGGTTCAACTTGGTTTAATACACTCGGTGTGAAAGGAGCTGAAGGAACAAAGTTATTTTGTATTTCTGGTCATGTCAATCAACCATGTGTTGTTGAAGAGGAATTAGGAATCTCGCTAAAATTATTGATTGAAAAGTATGCTGGAGGAGTGATAGGGGGTTGGAGTAACTTGTTAGCAGTAATCCCAGGAGGATCATCATCTCCTTTAATTCCAAAAAGTGTTTGCAATTCTATTAATATGGATTTCGACTCTTTAAAAAGAGTAGGTTCTTCATTAGGGACTGGAGGGATTATTGTGATGAATAAAAGTACTAATATAGTGAAAGCAATAGAAAAAATATCATATTTTTATATGCATGAATCTTGTGGTCAGTGTACTCCATGTCGTGAAGGAACCGGTTGGTTATGGCGTATTTTACATAGAATTTCAGAGAAACAGTATACTTCACGGGATGTAGAAATGTTGCTAGAAATCACGGATAAAATTCTCGGTAACACCATTTGTGCTTTAGGGGATGCAGCATCATTACCTATAATTGGACTACTCAAAAATTTCAAAACGCTTTTATTAGAAAATTCTCGGTAATATTTTTGCAAGATTTTCAAGAAATGATGTCTTATCTTAATGTTAGGAAATCACTTTTCCATGAACAGTTTATCAGTCCACAAGCATGAATATCATTCACGAGTGATTGTAAAATAACCATGTGGTCAAACGCAAATTTAATATCTTGTTCTAGCACATTTTCAAGTTCTTCAAATGTGTACATTTTTACTATTTTCGCATCACTTCCAGGATACGGTATATCGTAAGTAGTGGCAAAATAAGTGCCTTCTATGCTGTGCTGACGAGGATCTCTACCGTATCTACCATGTAGTTCAATAAGCTGAATATCTAGGAGTTGTATATGTAGTTCCTCCATAGCCTCTCTATTTAATGCTTCTTCAGGAGATTCTTTAGCTTCTACATGTCCTCCAAACATTGCCAGTCCTGTCGGAGGTTTGTTTCTTTCTATTAATACGAAGCGTTTTTCTGGTATAACGTATACAAGCCCTGCAACAGTCATGACTGGTCTCTGAGTATACATATAAACAGTATATTTATGACCTATCCAAGTAGCAACAATAATAGTCATAAAAATCACAATATTTTTCAACATTACACATATTATAATATAACATGCTAAATATGTCATTATTATATATATATATCAAGCCATTGAAAGGGATATTAAACAAATATGAAAAGTTTTTACATCTTTACTGTACTGTAGAACGTATTTAAGTTAGGTAGCTAAAGGATAATATTGTAGCATTATTTTTATCGAATTACTGACAGAAAGATATTTTAGATAGTTGAGGGAATAATATTTTCTGGGTCGTTGCATATTTTTGTGATGCTATCATTAATTAAAGGAGTAATATGTTTCATAGTATGTAATTCAGTAGAACTTATATCTGCTGAAGGTGGTTTAAGGTCATGTATAATACAGGGGTGATTTTCTATTATATCTTGTATTGGTTGATTATTTTTTGCAAAGATATCATTTGTCCTGTTATAGGATATAACTTGTACATTACTATTAGGAAAATTATCTTGTATATATTGCAAGTTTTTGCGAGTATCGTAATCTAAAAACCTGTGTAGTTTGTTGTTGATGGTTGATATTAATATAAATCCTATTGATATAGATAATATTTCAAGTACTATGATCAAAGGTACAAGAAATAATAAGGGTAGTGCAAAAATTATTATCCACGGTTGTTTTCGGATATTATTTCTATATTGTTTGATGCTTGCATGAACGGGTATCATTATTATATGATAAGTTAATTCAATATAAGCATACTTTATATTTGCATAAGAATTATATAATAATAACTTAATGGGAGTTTGATTATTGTGTATCAAGAGCTCTTTTGCGACTTTTGTTGAAACTGCACCACCAAGAGAATGGCCAAGTATTACTATTGGTTTATTGGAATACCTTTTTTGTAGATCTTGGAATAGTTGAACATATGCATTATTATATTCTGGTATATATAATCCATTGTGATTGTTATTTATCCCAAGGAGAAATGCTATAGGATGGCATGTTTTCTGACTTAGCATTTTAGAGTATTTATAATCATGATGATATTTATTCTGATTTGCTTGTCCTGATAAACCAGGGATATACAATATGATTATTTCATCAGATGCGTTTTCTGGATGTTTTAACATATAATATATGTCTTCTTTCTTTTCAGAGGTGATGTTATATAAAGAGGTTATATTGTTACTATCTTTATGGATAGATTTTATTTGTGATAAATTATGAGCGTTTATATTTCCTAATATTTTTGATTTTCTTATTATATTTGGGAAAAAACTAGGAAATAAAATATTTGTTAACGCACATATAATTGTCAGAGGTAAGAAAATGGTACAAGAAAGCACTACATAGCAAGATGATAATAATATTATATGCCCAGGTGATTTTAGAAAAGCTTTCAGGGAGCTTAAATTATTTATTTTGAAGTTTTGTAGATTGTATTCTAAGTGATTCTTCAACTCTTTATAAGGGATTTTTATCTAGTAAAGTAATATTATATCAGTATGATATCAAATACGCAATATATATATTAATAAAAGTGTATTTTGAGTGATTATTAAAATATATAGAGATATTATAATTTTATATTGGGTTTATTATAGAATAGTATTATTCAGTATACCAATTATGTTTTTTTAATATTATACTTTTAAAAATATATATATAATCCTTGATATTCAGGAAGATGCTTATATAATAATAGTGATGGATCTCGTAGCTCAGTTGGATAGAGCGATGGATTCCTAATCCGTAGGTCATAGGTTCGAACCCTATCGAGATCATGTATTACGATTGTGATCGATTATGATAACCATTTATAGTATTATATCTAGAATTTTATTTTTGATGTTTTTGTTTAATGCGAAATTCTCTTATTCGATAGACGAATGGTATTATCAAGCGGAGAAATTATATTCTTCCACATATAAAGAGTGGTTAAATGCTTCTCATGATAGTCAATTGGCCACTACTATGGATTGGTTAATGACTGCTGCAAATAAAAATATATTGAAACGACATTATCAACAGGTGGTATATGTTGCATTGTTAAATTCTACGGAAGAGCAACAATTTATTCAGCTTGCAGAGAAGGTTAGAAGATGCATTAACCACTCTAACAGTGATAAGTCAATGTTAACCACTCATATAGTTGCTCAGTGTTTAAAGCGTGAGAATATGGTGAGATAAATTTATAATTATTATTAATATTTAGGTAATTTTACAGAAAGTCTAATAGAAACATGATGCCAATTGCAGAATATTATTTGTTGAGTAAAGCTAGAGCTTTTTCAAGTCTATCACAAGATAACTTATAACAATAACCATTTTCAATACTCTTCGGATCATCCAAATTGATAACTTCAGGGCAGAAATGTTGGTTGAATGCCATCATAGTATTCAGCGTCTGTTCTCCATACTCCCCATCAATATCTAATACATATCCAAAATCACATAAATTTTGTTGTAAGTTTTTTATCTTTTGACTATCATACTCTTGATCTGTATACAATATTTCATATTCAGATGAAACTTCAAATACTTCTGCTAGGTCAGAATTTATATCTAGGTAAAAACGATGCCAATCAAAATAACCACTTACATCTTGTTTTCTATCTGGAGCTATATCACAGTGAGATAAAACACGATTTTGATGGATTTCATGTGTTTGTACAATGTTTTTACTTAATTTTCCTACAGAGATATATTGTTCTTCAGTGAATGGCTCAAAACCACTATTTACTAGTTCTATACCAACACTAACATCATTAAGGCCTAAACCTTCAAAGTCCTTCCATTTGCTGACTCCAGCATGAAATGCGGATTTTTCAGTTGGTACTAACTGATATATTTCTCCATCTGTATCGATTATATAATGAGCAGAAACTGAACCTGGATTCAGGAAATAATCATTCAATGCTACCTCAAAAGACTCTACAGTATTATGTAAAATAAGAAATCTAATACGAGAACGAAAATTAGGACTTTCATGTGAATGATTTATATTTAATGTGTCATCATTAGTGCTTCTTCCTATATTATTCAAATTATTTTGCGAATATATTTCCGATGAGAAATCATGTAGATCAATATTATTTGCATATTCTACTACTCCCATGTAATCAGGATTATCAAGTATTTCTATCATTAATTGTTACAATAATTATATATTATTCTGTTAATTATAGAATATTTTACTACACATAGCAAGATGATATGTGTAGTAAAATATTACGATAGATAATGAAGAAATTAAGGGAGGGTGATATATGATTAATTTGCATTACAACATACTATTTGCTTATTCTTTTTTGTTTTACATGTAACATGTTGTAATATCAAGTATATGTTCAATGTTATGACAACATTATTTATATCTGCTTTTTTTCAAGGTATAACTTTATTGCAGGATAGTGTATTTAATTCTTTCAAGGCAAAGTCTCAAATTGTTTCTCTTGATACTTCAATTGATGTTCAAAGTGATGCTTGTGGTCATATTATTCCTTTAGTCTATGGTACTGCAAAGGTACAAGGATATGTTATATGGAGTTTACCGATAGACAAGGAACTTAATGAGAAGTCTCAATATAATTACTATGTTACGTGTGCTATAGCGATTGCGCAGGGGCCTGTTAAGTCGGTATTAAAAATATGGGCAAATGATCTTGTATTTGATATAGAGAAATACACACATACTATATACTATGGTGATGAGATACAAGAAGTAGATTCTCTGATTGCATCTTATGAACCTATGACACCAGCGTTTAGAGGGCTAGTGTATATTGTGTTTGAAAAACTTCCTCTTGCAGAATTTAATAATACTATTCCAAAATTTTCATTTATTGTTAATGCTGGACCAGTTGATGATTTAGAAAGAATGGTGAATGGTATTAATATTATTCCTGGTACAGGAGAATTTGTTTATGATACTTCCATTATAAGAAAAACTCCAGGGTATTATGATCATGATGCATGGATTAATTCTGGTATATCAGAAAAAGTAAATCAGCATTGTAACTATGAAGATACTGATATTGTTGTGTCTTTACAGCAAATGCAGGATACATTTCCAAATATTCAATGGGTATCTGTGGTGGTATCTTGGTTTATTGATTCTTTGGATGTATCTACATGCAATATTTATCCAGCTGTGGAGTACAAGGATGCTGTTACACATCCTAAATATTGGCAAGTTGCACAATACACACGGGAAAATGCTAAAGTCGTAACTAAAAATTCTCAGGGCAGGGTAATTTATGGTGGCACGATTAATGATTTATCTCTGGTGGAATATATAGATTTATTGCATATGAAAGGTTATAAGGTATTGGTAACATTCTTTTTGCTAGTTGATGATATTGATAAACCATGGCGTGGTCATATAGAAGGTGATATTAATGGAATTGAAAATTTTAATAATCAGTATAATAACTTCATATTACATTATGCTAATTTGATTGGTCAAAGGGTTGAAGCATTTATTATTGGATCAGAGCTGGAGGCATATACTAACCTTAGAGATCATAACGGGGTATATCATGGTATAACTAATCTAGTATATCTGGCAGGTTTGGTACGAGAAATTATTGGAGATGACATACTCATTAGCTATGCTGCTAATTGGACAGAATATAATAAACCTCAAATGGATATTTTATGGAGTAATGAAAATATTAATATAGTATCTATTGATGCATATTTTCCGCTAACTGATATTCCGCAACCATTACATGGTTTTACAGTGGATGAATTAATAGAATGGTGGGATAAAGGCGAGGGATATGATTATTTTTATATTAATTCCAATGATAAAAAAGATAAAATATTTTATGAATCACCAATATATGCTGTCAAAAACATAGAATATTGGTGGAATAATTTACACTATGATGATAAAAAACAGGAAACTTCATGGGTACCTAAATCAAAAAATATTTGGTTTACAGAGTATGGTTTTGCAAGTGTTGATAATTGTACTAGTCAACCACATGTCTTTTTTACAGCAAATAAACCTGAGTTTCCATATTATTCAGTTGGAAAGGTTGATGTTTTAGCTCAACGAAATGCAATTATTGCAACTTTGAGAAGATGGTTGGAATCTGATGTTGTGACCAACTTTTTCTTATGGTGTTGGGATGCTAGACCATTTCCATCATTTCCACAGTTGCATAATGTGTGGATGGATGGTTCGGACTGGAAGTATGGACATTGGGTACAAGGAAAAGTATATGGTGTAAGTTTATCATATATAGTATATGATATTTGCTTGAGAGCAGGGTTATTGGAAGAACAGATTTTATCTACTGCATTATCTGATATAGTAATGGGATACATTATTGATAAACCAATAAATTCTCGTCAAGCATTACAAAATTTGCAAAATGTGTATTTTTTTAATATTTTAGAAAAAGATAAAAAAATATGTGCATTATATGATCAAGAGAGTGTTATTTCACTGCATACAGAATGTATTGTAGGGGATAGTATAAGAAGAGAAACCCAGCATATGAATCATTTACCACCCTCTATAGAGTTATTATTTCTGAATTATGAGCGTCATTGCGAATGGGATATTGAATATATATGTAAAAATAATAATGGTAAGAAGAATACCATAAATATACCAGTTGTAATGTATGAAGAACAAGCAAGTGCTATTGCAAATATTTTATTCAATAAGTTATGTTATGAACGTATATCATATAATTTTTCTACTTATAGTGATGTCGAGATAATTCCAGGGGATATAATTAGTTTATATGATGAATTGTTATCTAAAATAGTTCATATAAAAGTTGAAAAAACACGACAAGGAAAAGTACGGGAGGTATTTGGTGTTTTATACATTCCGGAAATATATAGTTATTTCTTCAGTAGATATTCTATAGATATATCGCAAGAAACAACTGTTAATGTGAAACCAGGGGATACTTTCTTAAATATACTTGATATACCAAGTTTACCAACATCATCACAGGATATTTTATATTTTGTAATCATCGCACAAGATAATGATTGGAGAGGAATGACTTTATATAATAATGGTTTATTTTTATGTGATACAAAACAATTATCTGTAATTGGAAAATCTAATTATGTTTTACGAAAAGGATTTTCAGAATGTATAGATACTGTATCAGAGATTATTATTACTCTTATTTATGGTACGCTCACTAGTCTTACGGATGAAGATTTTTTAAATTTTGGTAATTTATCAATGATAGGTAAAGAAATTATACAATTTCAATATGCAGAGCAGATTTCTAATAATCAATATAAATTGAAAAATATTTTACGTGGTTGTTGTGGTACTGAACACTATATGGATACACATGAGGAGAATGAAGATTTTATTCTCTTAGATGCAAATGTTATAAAATTGGAGACTCAGAAATCTGATATTGAGACTGTTCAACAATACAGTACTCAGTCTATAGGTTCAGATAATATGTTACATTTTAATATTTTATATACGAACTATTCCAGAAGACCATTTTCGGTAGCACATTTAAAAGTAATATATAATAGTTTTAATGATGAGTATATTGTATCATGGGTACGTAGATCAAGAATACATTATGTATGGAGCGACTATACGGATATACCGTTGGATGAGCAATATGAGAAATATTATCTGGAAATAATATTTAAAGATATTATAAAACGTGGAGAATATATACATAATAGTAATCAATTTATATATACACAAGAAATGCAGAAGAATGATACGATAGGGACAGGGTTATTGGTATTTAGAGTATATCAAGTTTCTGATATTGTAGGATTAGGTGTTGTCAATGAAGTATCCTATAATGTTTATATCTGAGGATTAATTTAGGGAATACGAATATTTTTTGAAGTTTGTTTTAGGATATTCTGTGCAGAAGATGTATATTTGGCTTTTGGAGAGTAAATGGGATTTAGTGTAAAATTGCAATACATAAAGGTAGGAGGAGTGATTTTTGACAGGTGTTTGGTGCTAGAAACGTAAATCAATATGTAATATGGAAGTGAAAAGTAGGATATATGTAATTTATTTGTGTTAATATAAGTTATATATAACAACCCTCGTTATAAACAAGCTTTTACTGTTTGTGTAGTAAAGGAAGGGAAAGATGCTGATGTACCAGGATACATGCAAAAAATTATTGTATGTTCAGGTTTTTATTTTCTAATCATCGTATTATGTCCCAAGATTTTTTTAGATTTATATTTTTTCTTGTTTTTTTAAGTCAGAATATATACATAAAGTATTACGAGTTTTTTTAGCATAATAAAGTGCTTGATCTGCTTTTTCTAATGCAAAATTTGCATCATATACATTATCTTCTATTGTATAAACACCAATACTGATAGTTTTATGTAAATTTAACTGATTATTAATTTTAAATACATGATTTGCAACTACTTTGACTAGTCTTTCAGCAATCATATGTACATATTTAGGTTTTGCATTATATAGAAATACTATAAATTCTTCTCCTCCAAACCGTGCTAGAATATCTGTTTCACGGAGATTTATGTTCAAGATATTTGTCATTTGTCTTAAAAGTTCATCACCAACTAGATGACCATGTTGATCATTAACATCTTTAAAGAAATCAATATCGATCATAAGTAAGGCGGATGAAACTATATTTATATCTGTATTTTCTTTTAGACCATCGAAATAATTTTTAAGATGTAGGTCAAGATAACGTCTGTTATATATTCCTGTTAATGAATCTAGTGAAGATAGCAATAAGGTATTATCCATACTGCTACGAAAAATATCTTGCAGTCTTTTTTGTCGTAATTGGGTTCTAACACGTGATCTGGTTTCATATGGGTCAATTGGTATGATAATAAAGTCATTGACTCCGATTGCTAAAAAATTGTTAATAGATTCTAAATCATCTTCAATCATTACTATAATAGGAGTGAACCTAGTTTGTTCGGTAGCACGTATTTGAGAACATAATTTCATAATTTTACTTTTAGATACTTTTCCGTCCAAGATCACGAGATCTACTTTATGTTCAGAAATATGAGCTAAAAATTTGTAAGGATCTTCTTTTATATCAATTGATTTAGATATAGACTCTAAAACGAACCGCAAGTAAGCACAATTCATCATATCCTCTGATAGGATATCAATTACCATATTATCAATATGATCAATGCTATTGATCATATTATTTAGAGCAACCTCTTTGCTTTTGTTGGATGTGCCTATTATTTGATCATATCTACCTTTAAGGTCTTCTAAGATCCCCTTAAATAATAGCAAAGAGCGTATTCTGCTGTATAACATTGAATCGTTAATAGGTTTTGTGATGAAATCATCTGCACCGCTTTCTAAACCTTTTCTGCGATCTTCTACATCATTAAGAGCTGTTATCATGATTACTGGAATGCTGATTGTGCAATAATTATTTTTGAGTATACGACATACTTCAAAACCATTAATGCCAGGCATCATGACATCCAAAAGAATTACATCTGGTTGTTCTTTTTTTGCAATATCAAGGGCAGTTCCTCCATCAGGAGCGCTTAATACATCATAGTACTCATGACGCAACTTTATTTCTAGTAACTTCAAATTTGTTGCTATATCATCTACTATAAGAACTCTAGCAGTCATTTTTATCTATAATTTTGTCAGGATCTTCTTTATCTATTTCTTGGTTTACGGGTATGATATCAGTTTTTTTCATATATGTTCTGTGATACTTGCCATCTTGTCCTAAAATCTTATTATGATCTTCATATATACAATCTATTATTTCTGATTTCATAGACATAAAACGTTTATACATTCCTCGTATTGAACGAACAGCATCAGGAGCTTTTTTAGGATCCGTTACCAAGATGAATATAACAACTACAACGAATATCTCTGATAAACCTATATTAAACATTATTTTGTATAATAATCCCCAATCTACGAATAACCAATACCAACTTTCCTAAATCAAATTCTTCGCTAATATTTAGGTCTCTCACAAACACCTCGTATGATAATAGATCTCGCTCATTCTTCTTTTTCCATATATCAATTGCCTTTTTATAGTTGGACTCTCCATCCAAATATTTTGCAACTTCTGCAGTAAAAGCCATTTGTTTATCATGTATATCATTAGAGAGTACACGAAAAGAGAGTTTTTGCCAATAAGAACCTGAATCTGTGGTAGACATTAATTCACGCAACCAATTTAACTTTAATATTTCACCTAATGCAAAGTATATTTTTCCATTATCGATAACAGGTATTTGTATTTTGACATGATACCGAAGATCATTAGTTACTTTGATAATTGATAATACAGAACTCATAACACGTAGTTGAGAGATATTCTGAGCCAAGCACTCTGAAATTCCATGTTTTATAAGACGGTTATGTATATCGTTATATTTCTCCTTGGATTCTATATCAAGAATGTCTAGTATATTTCCTTTGAGAACCTCAACATCTGTCTTAAACTCATCAATTGTAAGTTCTATATTATTAAACTGATAGTAATTACGTATAAACCATACCACTGTACTATTAAAGAAAACTGATATTTCATTTTCCATATCAAGGTATACTGCGACAGGAATATCTAGAATAATCGGATCAATTTCATCTTTTAACAGAGATCTAATTGAAAAGATTTCGCATACAACAATAATTATTTTAATTACCAATTCTTCAGATATTCCATAATTTTCAACTAGGTTATTAATAAAGTTAGCCCCGAGTTTGTTTACTATGAAATTAATGACAATAGTTGATATAATTTCTCTACGTAATCTATGCTGTAATATCTCATCGCGAAAATCATTTACCATAGTTTTTGGGAAATAATGATATAAATACTTGGATAGAAACTCATTATCCGGTAATGATGAGGCAAGCATTTTATCATAGTAAAACATTTTTGCATAAGCAATGATTACAGCTATTTGAGGACGGTTAAATGATCGTTGTTCAGCATGCATTTTATTAATTTCATTTTCGTCAGGTAGGAATTCAAGTTTTGTATCGAGAACTTTTTCTCTTGACAGTTTTATTAATAAATTTTGTGATTGTTCCAGATAACGGGTTGATTGATGTACCTCACGTAAAATTACTAAAGATTGTTCAGCGTTAACACTTGATAGTATCATTTGCACAACATCTTCAACCATGGATAATAGAATTTTTTCGCGTTGTTCCATATTTATCTTATTACTTTCTAATGCAGTAGATAAACATATTTTTAAATTTACCTCTATATCTGAACAACATACACCTGCTGAATTATCTATAAAGTCTGTATTAATAGCACCACCATTATTTGTATATTCAATTCTTCCAAGTTGCGTAACTCCAAGGTTTCCTCCTTCAGATATAATTTTAGCTCTAACTTCATGACCGTTAATACGTATTAAATCATTCTGTTTATCAGCAATGTTAGAATGAGATTCTGTTTGCGCTTTAACGAAAGTTCCAATGCCTCCATTCCATAACAAGTCTACTTTGGATTTTAGGATATATTTCTGTAATTGATATGGAGCTATATGACTTTCAGAATAATCGTTGATTGAGAGAGCTTTTTTAATTTCTGTTGTTAATGTGATTCTTTTATCAAATACAGAAAATATTCCTCCACCCTTAGATATCAATTCTTGGTTGTAACTATCCCAATTTGCTTCATGTCTAGGATTATTGAATAGTCTCGCACGCTCTGCATAGGATACCTCTGGGTCAGGTGTTGGGTCTATAAAGATGTATTTATTATTAAATGCAGCAATTAACTTGATTTTATCAGTAAATATCATGCCATTTCCAAATACATCTCCCGACATATCACCGATACCTACAACAGTAAAGGTTCTAGTTTTAATATTTATTCCCTGTTCCCAGAAATGTAATATGGTTGAAACCCAGGCACCCCTGGAAGTAATAGCAATTTTTTTATGATCGTATCCTACAGATCCACCGGAAGCAAAAGCATCCATCAACCAATAGTTATACTGTTGTGATATCTCATTGGCTGTATCTGAGAATGTTGCAGTACCTTTATCTGCAGCAACTACTAGATAGGGATCATAACCATCATAACATACTATAGACTTAGGACGGACTATTTCAGAATTTATTATATTGTCTGTAATATCTAGTAAACCGGATAGAAATTGCTTGTAACAAGATAATGCAACCTCATAGCTTTTGTTAACATTATTTGTTTCATCATTGGTATCATATTTTTTAATCACAAAGCCACCTTTTGATCCCAATGGAACGATTGCAACATTTTTCGTCATTTGTGCTTTCATTAATCCTAGGATTTCACTGCGAAAATCTTCTGTTCTATCTGACCAGCGTATTCCACCTCGTGCAACATCTCCTCCACGTAAATGTACTGCTTCAAAATGCATGCTATATACGAATACTTCAACATGAGGTCTTGGTAGAGGTAGGAATGAGATTTTTTTGGAAGATATTTTGAAAGAAATGTAATTATTATTCAAGTAAAAATTTGTACGTAAAATTGCATTACTAACTTCAAAGAATGCTCTAACGATTTGATCATCGGCAGCATTAGAGACTTTTTCAATAATTGAATCTAATTTTCTTAATAAACGTGTTGTCTTTTCAGCTCTAGCTTTTTCATGTTCTGGGGTTTCATCGCTATTATACTGGAATCTGGCATGGAATAAAATTACTAAAGTGGAGACAAATTCAGCATAGTTTGCAAGAGATTTTTGTATATAATCTTGTGAGTATAAGAAGTTGATTTGTTTTAAATAATGTCCCCATGCACGTATTAAGGTTATTTCACGATAATCTAACGCTGCAAGTAATACTAAGCTATTATAATAATCGTTTTCAGCTTCTGAAGATATTATTTTCTCAAATAATATTTCAAATTTAACTTTTATTTCCTGTATATGTAGATATGTATATTGTGCTGTTTTAAGTACAAAATGATGGATCCATACTCTTTCACCTGTTGGGGATGATATCATATAAGAGTAGTTATCCATCACATTCATGACCATATTTTCCAATACAGATAACACATTTGATAGATCTAATTTATTGAGAGTATACACTTTAAGGGAATAATGATTATCCTCGTAAATAGATAATTCCACACTCATATTTCGGGTGTTTATTACGGAGTGAATTTTTAATATATCTTGATATCCGGTTTCAACTGAGAAATTACTCTGGTAAGGCAAAGGAAATACACCAGTAGTAGCATAGGATAATAATTGGTTGACGGTAGTTCCAGATGAGTAATCTATAATAATTTCTCTTAAGGAATCATACCAGCTACTTACTATGATATACAGAGCTTCTTCTAGTTTAACAACTATTCCTGATAAATAATCATTCTCTAATACAGGGTGGTCTGCGTTACTTTGAGTATGAATTTTTACCACAATTCTCATACGTACAAGTTCAGTATTGCCAAGTAGAATATTTGCACTATCTATAACTGCATCCAGGACTTCAGAAACTTTTTTTTGAATAAGAGGCCACATTTCCATAGTAAAGGTGTCAGTAGGGACATAGATGATACATCTTATAAAAGATCCTGTCATATCTTTGTAAATAAATATTTTAAGACGCGGTTTAACTGATAATGATAACATTCCTCTGCAAGTATCTAGTAATTCGTCACTAGAAATATACAGCAAATCTGCTCTAGGTAACTCTTGTAATAAGTTTACGATAAATTTATTATTGTGCCCTCCTTTTAAAAAACATGTTTGTTCTTCAATATATTGTACTTTTTTTCTGATAATAGGTATCATGTATACGCTTTGGTAGTATACTATTGAGGTGAATAATCCAATAAACAGTCTTTCGCCAATGACTTGGCATTTTTTGTCTAGTATTTTGACTCTTATACAGTCCATATTTGAGGAACGATGCACTTTTGATACTTCTTTAAGTTCCATTATATGCACCATACCAGAGTATTTAAAAACAATACCTTCTTCATATGTTGTAGGGGAGATAGTGCTGATTCCTAATGATTTTTCTAGATATACTTTATCTTGTTTATAGGTATATTGTTCATACCCTAGAAAGACAAAGCTATTTTTCTGTAACCACTCTAAAAATGATTTTTGTTCTTCCAGATCTTCACAAGAAGAATTTTTGATACACTTTGTTAATGCATTACAGGAATTCTGTAATTCAGATAACATAGGGTTCCAATCTTGATATGCTTTTTTAGTTAAACAAAGAACATGGGTGATCTCTGTTCTAAGTCTTTGTATTTCCTGCTCGGATATATGGGGGATGATAAAGCATATTAAAGACTCACGTGAGTTATTCTTGGTATCTTGGTTATCTTGGATTGAATATACATTTGTTATATGGTTATTTTGATCTCTAGTCACTTGTAATATTGCATTGATTCTTTGTTGTATTACAACGAAATCATTAGATTTTACCACGTTAGTTAAAGAGTCTACTAGGAAAGGAGAATCATCATTCAGAGATGCAAGTATCGTATAGGAGAAACGTTTACCATCTATGTCGGTTGTTAAGTGATCAATTTTTAATTGTATGTTTTCTGTATCTTTTCTTTGAATAAATTCATATAACACAGTGGATACATCGTGCAAAACCTTGATATTATAAAATTTCTTGTTGGAATAGGATATATAAAAGCTAGCGACAAATTGTTTGAACTTTTCATCATATTTTTTCTGTTTGAGCATATTAAAGATTGTGGGATCTAAACATGTTTGAGATGAATTATCAGCATCAACTTTTTTTGCTGGGTATGGAAAGTCATTCATAGGTAATTAATTTAATGCATCTAGAGGGATAGAAATCTCATGATTTATTTCATAAAGATTACACTCAAATCATTGATCGAACTTTGGTAGGATCAACAACATTTTTAATACTAAGAACAGTATAACCTTGAATTATAAATAGTAATAGTAAATAAAAGATAAAAGTATACTTGTGGATATGTATAAAGAGTATCTGGTCTTGTTTGATATATTTAATATGTTAAGTATTATGGTGATAAATCTTGGAGATGTCTCACTATATTCAAGAGACTGAAGTATTAAAAAATTGTATAATAATTATTACACGAAGAAAGATAAATAAAATTGTGTATAAAAAATAATAATCAATTCAGGGAATATAAATTTGAAGTTTCAAATTGTATAGTGAGACACTATTTACTTGTATAGTGAGACACTATTTACTTTTGGTGGTTCTATTTTAGTTATAATTTTAGTATCTTTTGACATGACTCATATATTTTTTAGAGCTAGGGGATCATGAAAATTGTAACAGATAGACATATTTTGCATGTTTAGTGTGCATGTTACGAATATGTATTGTTCCTATAGCAGGATGTAATGTATTTCAAGAAGCACAAAGAAAATATCCTGGTGGTATGTGCGGATGCTGGATATAAGGGGGATAACTTTCCAAAATTTTCTTCAAAATCAGATAAATTCACTAAATCAACAATGACGATTTCTTCTCGTGCTACACACAAAGTTCTTGCTAGATGGGTTGTAGAAAGAATGTTTTCATGTCTAGGATCGGCTATCTCTAGAGCTACGAAATTACCGTAAATTATTTAGAAAACAATATCAATGACTGCTCATTTTATCACTCTGCTTTCTAGACTAGAATAACTATGAAGACAGGTGCTTATATTTTTCTTGTCAAGTTTTAAAATTGTTTGATATATGTGAATTTTTTTGATTTAAATAACAATTATTTGGCTAACTGTATGAGAGATAAGAAATATGAAATTGCAACAGTTAAATTTCACGAAGTATATACGTTGTTTATATATTTCAAAGAATATTCACCATAACATTTTAGTAGTGATAATTTATGTATAGTTCAATTAATTTGAAGATATTAATTTATTTACCAATATATTGTATCATTCCATATAGTATAGGATTTAGTGTATTTGGTATGCATGCAAATAATATAAAGAAGTATAAGGAACATTTTGAAACTAATATGAAAGAAATTTGTATAAATTGCTTACAAAGTACTATAAAATTCAATACAGTAATAAAGGATAATATTCCCAATAAAGTGACTAAATCCGAGAAATCAATTCAAAGGATTATGATGGGATTATATGATGTTATTATTCAGTTACAACAGAAAACAACAAAAGATGTCTCTATATATACATCTAAATATTACATGAATGATAATATCGCAAAGTTTTATGTGCAGGATATTTTGACGATTATTACTTCTTTATTATATTCTAATATTATTGCAAATACTTTAGTAATAAAGCAGAAAAATAAAAATTTAGAGACTTCATTATGGAAACCTCTTGAGAATAACGTGGAACATATCTCGGATCTTTTAACTTCTTTTTACAATGAACACATGAAGATGGAAGAAAGTGATAAAGATATTGGTTGTTTGCAATATAGCTTGGATATAATATATGTGTCCTTTGATTTATTGAAAATCGCTATGATTGATTTTTTAAGAGATTATTCATTACAGGAATTACTTGTGACAATGGACGGTGTAGTTGAAATTTATCTTGGAAATATTTGCGATATTATACAAATTAATATTATGAAAATTAAAAATTTATTTTCTGAGATGCATCATATTCGTTAATATTATAATATAACAAACAGTGTTATACTGTTATTAACTTATGCTATATGTAAACAATTAAGTTAGTACAAGGATTTAAAAGGTAATTTTAGGAAAATATATTTTTTTGTTAGAAAAGTTAAATGGGTGAAAAGAGGTATTGATTGTTCTATTTGTAAGGGAATCAAAATATCTAGCAACTTTTTACACTATTTATTAATGTATTGGCAAAACTTATATCTGCCTTATTTCCACCTGTTAGAACACCTTATACACTTATTATGGTTTAAATATAATTTAAACACTTCTCCCTTTCGACTACTGATCCTTTTGACCATCCTACATGGTATTAAAATGTACATCACATATTACTGTAATTGCTTTGAAATCCAATATCCACCCCTTCCATTTCCTCTTTTGAAATTTGCTATACATGTACCATTTTCCATATCATTTTGGGAGCCCCTCCATGGTATTCCTGTTCTTAATATATACAATATTTCACAGAATACTTGGCTAATGATCGGTGTACGTCCTTTCCATGTGTAACTCCTTATGATTAGTCAATATAATCTCATTAAATTTCTCTAGATATAATTTTTTATCCACCGTGTTTCATCGTGATTTGTGATATACTTGTTAACAGTTCCGAGTATACAGATCTAATTGGTTGGGTTATGAGGAAGTGTATTGCGTATTTGCAGAGAAAGAACTAACATTGCATTCCACTGATATTATTTGAGACAAGTAATTCTTTGCAAGGGTCTATTTTAGGACAATTGCAATTCAAATGCTATGGGGGTTGTAGTTAGAAGTAGTATTTTTAAATCTTCTTTCTTATCTGTGATAATATTGTGTTATTATAATACCCATAACCTTGTAATGGGGTAGTATCTCTAAGACGATTCAAGTATCTTGTAAAATATATTATATACTTTGTAATGGGTGTGTCAGCTTGATATGAAGGTTTCAAATTGATAACATAATAAAGATTTTATACGTAAAGACTCATGTTTTATGCAAAAAGTATTGCGAGATCCAGTGATTATTTTAAATTGTTTATATCTCTACATTCTTGAAATGCAAAATGATCTAATTTTAACAGATCAGAAGCGTTTACAGCTCTATAATCAATATCTTACATCTGAAATGCGTGAAGTGTTTTCAGATACGTTAAGGAAAACAGGTTCTGTGTTGGATGTAGAGAAAATATATTCTCTTACAAAGACTTTGGACCAAATCACTGATTACAACAATGCCTACTATAATGATAATATATCCATTATCTCTGATGCAGAATATGACAGCATCTTTCGGTCATTTATAATAAAGATAGAAGATGATCCGAATCTTGCGATACTGATAGCACCGATTATGCATCCCGGTGCAAAGCCTAAGACCACATCATGCAGGATACAACATATGATTCCTATGTTGTCATTGCAGAATGCTTTTTCCAATAAAGAGATTGGTGTATTTTTACGGCAGGTTCAAAGATTTTTACAAATTGCTGAAATACCTGAGATCAGTGCAGAACCTAAGATAGATGGTATGTCATTCTCAGCAGTTTACCAGAATGGTAAATTAAAATATGCATCTACTAGGGGGAATGGCATTGAAGGAGAAAATATAACTGCTAATTTTTTACAAGTGAATCATGTGCCGAAAAATATAAATTACAAAGGACTCGTAGAGGTTAGGGGTGAAATCTATGCTTTATTAGGTACATTACAATCTGGATTTTCAAATTTAAGAAATTACGCATCTGGTTCGATTAGGCAATTAGATCCTGTTGTAACCGCAGATAGAAACTTATATTATTTTGTATATCAGTGTTTTTCTTATTTAGAAGGTTCATTATTTAGAACACACACAGAATCTCTTAATTTTGCAAGGGATTTAGGATTTATTGTTAATAGTAATACTATAGTGAGTAATAATTTGGAGGATTTATTCAATTTTTACAATGAGGTGCTTAACACACGCAGTATGTTAGATTATGAGGTAGATGGAGTGG
Source organism: Candidatus Xenolissoclinum pacificiensis L6 (assembly GCA_000512675.1). GTDB lineage: Bacteria > Pseudomonadota > Alphaproteobacteria > Rickettsiales > Anaplasmataceae > Xenolissoclinum > Xenolissoclinum pacificum. The sequence continues at coordinate 56,778 of AXCJ01000008.1, read as the reverse complement.
TGTACAAAATCAATAATCTATCTTTACAGAAACGCTTAGATAGTACTAATCATCATCCTAGATGGGCAATAGCACATAAATTTAAATCTCCTGAAACAATTACAGTTGTAAATGATGTGGAATTTAGTGTTAGTAGAACTGGTAAAATTACACCTGTGGCTATTTTAGAACCTGTCAATTTAGGAGGGATAGTGATAAGTAGGGCAAGTTTATATAATTTAGATGAGATACAACGGCTACAGATTGGGATAGGAGATGAAGTGATTATCAAGCGTGCAGGCGAAGTGATTCCGAAGATTGTATCAGTACAAACAAAACATAACACTGATACTGTTGAGATTCCTAAATATTGTCCATCATGTTTACACACTTTAACACAAGAAGGACCTTTTCTTAAATGTATCAATGGAAATTGTACAGAAATACTCAAAATGCAGATTTATCATTTTGTATCTGTATTGAATATAGAAGGATTAGGGAAAAAAACTATTGCTATTTTTGTAGAAAAAGGGTTGTTAGGTAAAGTGAGTGATATATTTTCTTTATACTATAAAAGAGAACAGATGTTACAGTTATTGGGTTTTGGGGAGAAGGCAGTAGATTCGTTATGTTCTAATATTGCTGATTCTCGAACAGTTAAATTAGAAACACTGATCTACGCTCTTGGTATCGAAAATGTTGGTCAATCGCATGCAAGAACTTTGGCGAAACATTTCCAGAGTATAGAACAGTTAATAGAATACAGTAATGTTACAGAGTTATCTAACATAAATAATATAGGTGTAAATATTGCTAGAAATATAGTATGTTTTTTTAGTATACAGGCAAATATTGATACTGTAAGAACACTACACAGTGTACTTACTATTCAGCAAAATGAGAAAATAGATTCTTTGATTTCTGGAAAGAAGATTCTATTTACAGGTATATTAAGGAGCATGACAAGGATAGAAGCAAAAAATATTACAGAAAAAAAAGGGGGATGTGTGGTTAATAGTATATCCAAAAATATAGATTATCTGATATGTGGAGATAAAAGTGGATCGAAAATTCAAAGAGCAAAAGAATTAGGGATAAAAATTCTGAATGAAGATGAGTGGTATAAGTTAATAGAATAGGATGCATGATTTTTCTTTTAAAAATCATAATATTTTCAGTATTTCATATTCATTTTAACTGTTATATTGAATAAATAATATTCTTTATTGAAAATATATATGGCTAATATATTTTTATTCTTGATGATCCAGTGTAAATGATTATTAATGAGTGATTATTATGAGAAAAAGAGCATTTATTTTTGGGAGTGGGTATGTTGCAAGTTTCTTATCACAGAGACTAAGGGAGATTGGCTATATCGTATACTGTACATCTCGTGATAAACCCCATGATAAATTTACAGTTTCATTTTATAATCAGGATTATTTGGAGACCTTATTGGCGACTGCAGACGTTATTTTAAGTACTGTAGGAACAGATGATAATGTGGTAGATCCTGTATTGCATAGATATAGAAATTCAATATATCTATCACGTGCCAAGTGGATAGGTTATTTATCGTCAACAGGTGTCTATGGAGATCATGATGGAAAGTGGGTGAATGAGTATAGTGCTTGTAATACTAATTCAAAAAAAGGTAAATTACGTCTTAAAGCAGAAAAATATTGGTTATCAATACAACATAACATACATATTTTGAGGCTATCTGGTATATATGGTCCTATGCGTAATTGTCTTGAAGAAATCCTTAAAGGAAGACAGCATACTATTATAAAACAAGGACATAATTTTTCTAGGGTACATATAGAGGATATATGTCAATTTATTATCTCATCAATATCAAACCCTAGAGATGGTACAATATATAATGTATCTGATTGTACACCTGCTCCATTGCATGAAGTACATAATTTTGCTACTAAAATACTTTTGAGAAAAAATTTAGAAGCAGTACCGTTAGAGAAGGCAAATATATCGATACGTAAAATGTCATTTTTTCAAGAGAATAGACAAGTATGTAATAGAAGAGCTATGAAATTACGTAATGGAAACTGGACATATCTGAGTTATAAAGAAGGCCTCTTGCAAGGTTGTTTACCATATTTAAGTAATATATAATCGCTATGAAAACAAGGGATTATACGTTTTTTATTATATATAAGGTTTGAGAGAGACTGGATGAGACAATAGACCATATTATAGTATATGATTTCTGATCCATTAAAGTATTATTTATTATCTATAATTTTTTGTATAAGAGATATAGTTTCATTTACACCGTATAGTGCTATGAATGATCCAAATCTAGGGCCTTCTTCGAGCCCTAGTATCGTTTGGTACAACATTTTAAACCATTTCTTCATATTTTGTTTTGAGAAATTACATTTTTTTGCAGTGTCATATAGAAGTTGTTGAATGTTATGAGGATCATCATCCTTGACTTGCTCAAGTGCATCAACTAGTGTTTTTAGATATTGTTGTTCTTCAACTGATGGAGGTATACGTTTTTTTGTATTTTGTATTCTGTCCTGATAATACTTAAAAGCATGATGTGCAAGTTCAATAATAATTTGATCGGATGACGATCCTTCTTTATATCTTTCTAAGAATTTCCATAATAATTCTATACTATGTATGTTACAAGCTATTAGTAAATTTATAATTAAGGCATAACTTATCTGATGATGATGGTGTATAGGAACTGATCTGGAAATAAATACTGACCATACTGGATAGTAATTATTTGGCTCTTGATTATATTTGCATATATTATTTAAATATTCATCATATACTTTTGGAATCGAATCTACATCCAGTTTTTTGGCTACATTTGGTTTATTAAACATATAAAACATTAAACTTTCTTTATTCCCATATCTTAACCATTCTTTCAATGTAACACCATTACCAGAGGATTTTGATATTTTTTTACCATGAGAATCTAGGAAAAGTTCATAGACAAATAATTCAGGAGGTTTTTCGCGCAAGATATTACATATTTTGGCAGAAATGATAGCAGACGGGGTAAGGTCTTTTCCATGCATTTCATAATCTATTCCGAATGTAGCCCATCTCATTCCCCAATCTGGCTTCCATTGTAATTTACAGTAACCATCAGTTACAGGTATAACTTTTTTCTCTTGATCAATATCATAAAAGCTAATTGTTTTGTCCTTAACATTGATATCTTCAATTTTTACTTGTAGAACTTGTCCTGTCACAGGACTGATCGGTAAGAAAGGGCTGTAAGTTAATTGTCTTTCTTCTCCAATAGTTTTCAGCATAATGTCCATGATTTGATCATAATTTTCTAATACCAAAACCAATTTATCATTAAATAATCCTGTTTTATAACATTGAGTTGCTGTTTTGAATTCATATTCTGTATCTACAAATCTATCTAAGAAGCTAATAAGTTTCTTATTCATATATTCTCCATAACTTTCCTCTTGTTCAAATGGGTCTGGTATACTACTTAGAGGGCATCCTATATATTTTTCTATTTGTGTTTTGTTGGGTATATTATCTGGTACTTTACGTAGTGCATCCAGATCATCAGATATCACATATAGTTTTGTACGAATTGTATTATTTGATAGTGTTCTAACTGCATTCATGATCATTTCTGTTCTTTTGATTTCGGCAAAAGTTCCCAAATGTGGTAAACCTGAAGGACCATAACCGGTTTCAAAAATCACACTTTCTTTATTTAGCTTTTTTGCACGCTGAATTACTTTTCGTGCTTCAACAAAGGGCCAACTTTCTTTCATTTTATCTGGATAAGAATTCCAATATTGCTTGCCTAATTATAAGGCCATTAGATGATTGCTTCAATATTAATAGATAATTCATTTGATTATCAAGAACTGTATTAGATATATCTAGATCTCGTATAACTGGACCAGGATGCATAATAGCAATATTTGGATTTTTAGATTTAGCTAACGATTGTTCATTCAGACCATAATATTTTGTATATTCTTGATAAGACGATATATATCCTGCTTTGATACGTTCTTGTTGTGGTCTCATGATCATTATGATATCAAAATATTCGCTAGACAGAGCTGTTTCTACGGAAGAATAATGCATTTTGTTTAACGGTTTATACAATGTTGGTGGTGAAACAGTAGCATAATCTATATTATATTTATCAAATATTTTAATATTTGAATGTGCGACACGACTGTGTAATATATCTCCACATATTAATATTTTTTTCAATTTATGTGATAGATTATTTCGTATTGTATAAAAATCTATTAGAGCTTGTGAAGGGTGTTCATTAATTCCATCTCCTGCATTTATAACAGAAAAGTCTACAGATTGGGTTACTAATGTATACGGCAGGTAATTAATTTGTGAACGTATAATAACCACATTAACTTTTAAATTATTGAATACGAGCATAGTATCTGTTAATGATTCTCCTTTGTTTATAGAGAGAGTGTTGGTATTTATTGTTTCAGTAATTGCATGTAATTTTTTGGCTGCAAGGGAAAAAGAATAATGAGTTCTTGTGGAATTTTCAAAAAAAAGAAAAACTACAGACTTATTAGCCATACATGATGATGATTGATGAGATCTAACATCAGCTATTTTGCAGATCTCATCAATATCGCTTATTGTGAGATCATCTATGCTAACGAGGTGTTTCATAGAATTGGGAATTTAATGAGTTTACATATATTGTGCCATTTTTCTTTTTTCCATACCACGAATTTTTTTTATATTCATGATAGTTTTTGTTTTCAGTAATCCTATGTATAAGGAAAATAAAAGGAAGGAAATAAACATGAAGATTAGAGGTTTCAACATTTCTGGATCTATGGAGACTCCAGATTTTCTGAAGATACTAGATTTTTGATGTAAAGTTCTAAATAATGTTACGGAGAAATGTATAATTGGTAGATTAATAAGACCAAGTATTGAAAATAAGGAAGCTAATTTTTCATATTGTTCTCCATAATTCCATAATATCAGATATCCAATATATAAACACAATAGTACTGCCATTGAGATCAGTCTTGCATCCCATATCCACCATGTTCCCCATACTATTCTACCCCATATACTACCACTGATTATACACAATGAGCAAAAAAAACAGCCAATGTTTGCAGAGACATAAGCATATATATTACAGTACAGATTGTTCCATGTTAAAAAGATGAGACTCGAAATCCCAAGGAATAGGTACAATAGCATAGATATCCAAGCGGATGGTACATGTATGTACATTATGCGAACATATTCAAACTGACGATAATCATCTGGGGAATTGAATAAGGACAGGTATAACGCATAAGAAAGGGATAAGCTGAGTAGTATAAACCATAACGGTATAAGTTTATATAGGTATTGATATATTTTTTTCCAAAACATCAGATAAATAATTTAAGATATAGGATCATATATTTCTTGAGTATCATCACTTTTCAATGAATCTAAAATATCTTTGATGATGTGAAGTATACTATTTTTTTTATAAATCTTTGAATTTTGATAGACTTGAATATTTGTTTTCTCTTCGAAGTGGTGTATTTTATCCTGGATTTCTTCATTGGTTACCAAATCAGTTTTATTGAAAATAACAATTTCAGGTCTTTTGAGTAAATCTGGATTATATACTGATAATTCATTACGTACTTCGAGATATTGTGCAACTAAATTATGCTTACTGCTATCCACAATATGCACAAACATCTTACATCTTTCAAGGTGTTTTAAAAATTGAATTCCCAATCCTAATCCTTGATGTGCTCCTTTAATAAGGCCAGGTATATCTGCTACAACAAATCCATCATCTCCGATTTCAACTACTCCTAAATTTGGGGTTAAGGTTGTAAAAGGATAATCTGCGATTTTGGGTTTAGCTTTTGAAAAGGATGCGAGGAATGATGATTTACCTGCATTAGGCAGTCCTAAAAGACCTACATCTGCTAATACTTTTAATTTTAAGAAAAAATATCCTTCTTCTCCTGGAGCACCATTGATACTTTCTTTGGGGGCTTTGTTAATAGAGTTTTTTAAACAAGCATTACCAGCGCCACCATGCCCTCCTTGACAGGCGAGGAATGCATCATCTTTAGATAGAAGATCAGCAACCACAGTATTTTCTGCATTTATAATTTGAGTACCTAAGGGTACTTTCAGATATAGAGGACGTGCACTTTCTCCAGTACGACGGGCTTTAGCGCCATTTTTACCATTTACCGCATGTATGTTTTTATGATTTCTATAGAACATTAAAGTATTAATTGAGTGATCTGCTTTGAAAATAATATCACCGCCATTACCCCCGTTACCACCGTCAGGTCCACCAAATTCAACAAATTTTTCTCTTCTGAAGGAGGACATTCCATCACCTCCATCTCCTGCTTTGAGAAATATTTCTACTTCGTCTACAAAGTTCATAATCACTTATAAATTACTGTATGATTATAAATTATATTTCTCATATAGAGAAGAGGAGGATTAGATATTTAACTAACAATTTTAAGAATATTTAAGAGGTTAATTATATTGATGAGAAATAATTCCAATCGAATTATAGAGAACACGATATAAATCTGGCGTTGAGTGGTTGTATTTCTCTAGCATTATTCTTTTTATGTACTTGTTTGATTTTTTTGTACTGTGCGCTAGAAATATCTATCACATCTTCAAGTACAATCCATAACACTCCTTCAGAGAATGGAGGGGTTGTTAAGGAACCACTATATGTATAATACTTTTCCATGGAACAGGAGGACAATAGATCACTAATTGCTATTGGCTTCGAAATTGTGATTTTCTGTCCTTTTGATGTTGGTATTTCTGCCAAAATCTTTTCGAATGTAGCATTTGCTTTTTTTCCAGACTTGAACAACACTCCTATTACTGCAATATTTCCATCATGATCTTCGTGCACAAAGTGACCTTCCACATCATATGATTTCCCATTTATTTTATGTTCTGCAGGTGCATGGAAGTGTATATTTTTTAGAACGAATTTCTTGTCATTGATTATGATAAAGTTTTGTTCATTCATGGAAAAATTTAGAGATTTTCCATCATAATACAGTCCTGTTATACTGCCTTGATAATTCAGCTCTAACGAAGGTAGTTTTGCTTTTAACAAATATGCATCCATTATATTGATAGGAGATTGATTCTTATTAGTGGAAGTTGCATAAGAGTTTTGAGAAATTAACATTACTAACAATATCACTGAGTATAAGGTGAATATTAGCACATGATTTTTATAATTAGAATATATGTCACTCATTGTATCATTCCTTTAAAATTAATCAGTATACGAAAAACTTATTACATATATGTAAAATCAGGTCTATAAGTAAGGTATTATATATGTAAAATCAGGCCTATAAGTAAGGTATTATATATGTAAAATCAGGCCTATAAGTAAGGTATTATATATGAATATATTTGTAAATTATATCTAATATAAATATTATACTATTTAAGGGGAAGGGTTAATACGGTAGGATAAAAGTATCAGAAAATAAGACTGGTGACATAAGTTGTTTTGCTATATTGATATGGATTCTGATTTTGTATATCCTATTTTAGGAGGATGGTGATTTAAATGTTATTAGTAAGGTGAGCAATAAATGGATTAACCGTCATACAAATGATTATTATGTGCGTGAGTCGCAAAGGAATGGGTATAGGGCACGTTCTGCTTTTAAATTACTAGAAATAAATACTAGATTTAATATTATAAAGAAGGGGAATTATGTGCTTGATCTTGGGGCTGCACCAGGTAGTTGGTCTCAGATTGCAACCGGTATTGTTGGAAGCGCTGGAAAAGTTGTAGCGATTGATAGATTACAAATGGAACCTCTGAATGGAGTAGAAATATTGATGTTTGATTTGAAAAATTCTATTGATGAGATACATTCCATTTTAGAGAATCAAGTTTTTCATGCGGTGTTATCTGATATGGCCCCTGATACGATTGGTAATGTGTTTGTTGATCATATTAATTCTTTAGACCTTGCTGATATAGCTGTTCATTTTGCTCAAACCTTTCTGGTAAAAAATGGAAATTTGATTATCAAGATCTTTCAAGGGGGACGAGAGAAAGAGTTTATCAATTCAGTACGTGAGGTATTTAAAAAAGTATCATTTTTTAAACCTAAGGCTACACGCGTATCTTCAAAGGAAATATACGTGATATGTCAGTATTTAAAGCGTTAGGTTATTGAATATGGAGAATTATTATATTTTTTAGGTCACAGATAAGCATTGTGATTTTGACATCTTACATGACGAAGTGTGAAAAATCTTTCTTTATTAGAAGATCATTTGTACTCTGATATCCTCATTATATGATATTAGACATATGATCTATATACAGTCATTATCTTGATTGTGAGGAACATTAATATACATGAATAGATATGTTATGCATTCCTTAGAGAATCAATATAATTACATACTAGGTTCTGTAATCGATTGATGAACAGGGGAAGTTGATAAAGTATCGAGACATGTCTGAGGTTGCGAAACATACATGCATTCTGATATAGGAATCTTCAAGCTATCCATGCCATAGGTTATTGAAAAACAAGCTATCTTAGGGTCATCGCATGTACGCCTAATACAAGCATATTGTATATCTTTCTGGGATATGAGGTTTATCTGATCCGTAGATAGTGATGTAATGGCTGATCTGGAGTATGGGTGATTTGCATTGGAAAGATCATTTTCTCTCTGACATTTTAGTTCTAAAAGGTCAGGGATAATGGTCCATGAGATAACACCTTTATTGGTCATGATATAATATACATGATATATATACATTGATACCATCTGTTGCATGATATCCGTTTCTTGTATGTGTGATTCTGCTGATGACAAGTCAGATGTCTTGCCATAGACATTTGTCAAATAATACCGTACCCACATACCCATACACCATTTGTTTGTTACTAAGATTATAGCTACTGTCTTGTAGCATAGTTCTGGATTATGTGAGATTACATTGTTTATGTTTTGTATTTTGTCAATAAATTTTTCTTTTACTTTTTGTATTTTGGCAAAAAAGTTTTCAATATAATGAGCTAACATGATATAAATGTATAATACAATATTCGTTAATAATAAAATACAAATTTTATTTTAACAAGTTATTTTCTAATAAAAAAAAGGTACAACTAAAAACATAAATTCATGAATATAATCAGAATATAATATGCGTTAATAATGAAATACAAATAAAAAATTCATTATTCACTCTGGATATTTATGCAGGAGTTGTATCGGGATTACAATGTATCTTATTAAATAAGTCTCACAGCTGATATGGAGGCATCAACTTAGAACGCATAGAATGTTATATTTAATGCATCAATAGTACGTTTGCGTTTGAACATGCCTATACGCAGTGCAAACTATACTGTCATATATTCCTCAACTAGTATGGAGATTATAAATTAGCACAAAAATTGAATGATATTGAATTAGCAAGATGATAAAAAATCCTGTCTATGGAGGCATAATAAGTTGTATATTGAATAGAGATATGGTGATAGATACAACTATAAAGACAAAAGCATAAGTTAGCAAAATACAGGATAATTTGTGAGAAATACGATGCATATTTTCTGCAATTTGCAATTTTTGATAATCAAGGATGTTATATTACTATGGTTGGTTAGTTTATTTTGTACTGTTCTGGATAACAAAGATTATTCAGATCATTTTATTCTTATTGACTTGAATGGATGGTAAATTATAGAACCAGAATGATTTTTTATTTGCAGTTCTGTGGATTTATGGGAAAAATCACTTACCGTTTGAAGAATTGCGGTATATTTTGGGCAAATACATGGACATGCTTTCAGCTTGCCACTACTCTTTTGTAATCACTATTATGTGATATCTATTTCACACACTATGGGGGTGTGATCAGAAGGTTTTTCCATGCTTCTGAGTTCCTTATTAACATAACAATTTTTTAGTCTATCAAGAGCTCCAGTTGATAATAACATGTTATCTATACGCATACCATAATTTTTTGCCCATCCAGCACTCCTATAATCCCACCATGAGAACTCTTGTGTATCTGGATTATGTATTCTGAATGCATCGTATATTCCAGAATTTAATATTGCACGCATACATTGACGTTCTTTGATATGAAATCCGATTTTATTCTTGAGCTTTATAGGGTCATATACATCAATCTCTTCTGGTGCGACATTGTAATCTCCTCCAAGAATTAACAGGTCATCTTTTTTATTTGATATATATTCTTTGAGTTGGGTGAGAAATAGTAATTTTTGTTTAAAGGGATCAGAATCTATTTCTCTTCCATTTGGCACATATATACTTGCTATATGAAGGTTTTTGGCATTTATGTTGACTGTTGCTTCAATATAACGTGCTTCTTCTATACTGAGCGTATTAAAATTATTGATAATATTACTGATTTTGTATTTGCTCAGAATAGCTACTCCGTTATATGATTTCTGGCCTTTGATAGCATAATACATGTTTAGATCTTGTAACTCTTGATATGGAAATTGATGTTCCTGGCATTTCAATTCTTGTAGTAGAAGTATGTCTACTTGATCATCGAGAACATGCTTTTTAAGTAGATCAATTCTTTGTCTAATAGAATTTACATTCCATGTAGATATTTTAATTGTGTTTCCTTGCATATGATGAGGTAATAATAAGATTACAAGATAGTACTATGAAAGCACCAATTTGATGTACCAGGGCAACTGAGATATTAATATATGATAATAAGGTAACTATTCCCAAGGTGATTTGTGTGAATACAGATATTAGAAGTATGTTGCAAATTTTGCGAGCGAATATTAGTTCTTTAGGGGTATTATATCTGATTAAAATAGCGAGCATTAGTATTACAAATGCTAATATTCGATGTATGAGCATGATGCTACCAGGGGATTGTATGATATTACCAAGTTCGTTAGGTAGAAAATGGCCATCCATGAGAGGGAATGAGGGATATAAAAGACCTGCATGTGTACCTGCAGTGAACGCTCCGTATATAATCTGTATGTACGTTGTAATTAGACATAATACAGAATATATGTATATTTTGCGTTCTCTATATACAAACCAATGAAAATCTTTTGTTATATTGACGACTAAGATACTGAAAATAATTGATGCAATGAAAAGATGTAAAGCTAACATTAAGTGGCTTACATTTGGTTCCTCTTTTAGTCCACTTTTAACCATGAACCATCCTATTATTGCTTGTATTCCACCGAATCCCAGGACTAATAGTAGGGACTTGATATTAAATTTTGATAATTGCTTTGTAAAATACAGATATATGGATGAAACGAGAACTATGATACCGGATAATCTGCCTACAACACGATGAATATATTCTATATAAAATATTTTTTTGAATTCTTTTAACGTGATGAAAAAATTCTTATATATAAACTCCGGTGATTTTTTGTATAGTTCAAATTTATGCTCCCATTGAGCTTTGGATATTGGAGGCATAATACCTGAGATCGGTTTCCATTCTGTTATTGAAAGGCCGGCTCCAGATAATCGTGTGTAACCACCAATTGAAACTATTAGCATTACTGTTATACAATATATATAGAACCAAAAATGTACTTTTTGCATAGAATTAAATTGAATATATCTGTTTCATTATAATACTATGGGCCGTTTTTGTTAAATTAAAAATTATTATATGTCTATAAATTTGACTCTAGATCTTCTAGTTAACTGGATGCGAGAGAATAATGTGAGAAACTTGTTATTAACTATGTATACTCCATATATGACAACGTCGAATCTGATTCGTCATATTACTGGATTTACAGGGAGTAATGCAATTGTTGTACTTTCTCTTGATGATAAGCATTATTTCTTCACAGATCCACGTTATGATATACAAGCAGAGAAGGAACTGAATGGGGGGTTGTTTAGAATACATACTTGTGTTGCTTTTACAAAGATATTTGAATATATGAAGGAATCTGGTATTGATAGAATACATTATATTTCGGATATTACCCCGTATACGATGGTAGAGGGAGTAGCTCAAGGATATTGTATTCCTACTGATGGGTCAGATATTTTAGGAGATTTAATAGAGTGTGATAAGCAAGAGGTATATGTATATAGAGAAAAATTTTCTGGAGATTCGTACAAGCTTAAAATAGCACGTGTATTACGTGAATTATTGAAGAATAATCAAGAATTTAAAGAGGATTCTGTGTTTTTAATAACCTCTGTTGAAAATATTAGTTGGTTATTGAATATACGTGATGCTGATGATCATAATACAGTACCAGCGGTATTGGGTAAGGTTTTGCTATTTGGTGATGCGTCTCTTACTGTTTTTATAGAGGGTGATTTTATTGATTCATCGTTAGATCATGAATTACATTCAGATCCAGATATCAATTTTGTTAATAAAGAGGATTTTAATCAACAATTGAACAATTCTTTATTCTATGACGTAACAACTATTATGTGTACGGATGTACGAGATAAGGGACAACATATTAACGATCCTATAACAAGGTTGCGTGCAATAAAATCTCACGTAGAAATTGCAAACTTTATACATATACATACAATCGATTCGTTTGTGTTAACAGATTTTTTACTTAATTACATTAACCTCGGTACGTACTCGGAGATGAGTGCTTCAGAGCACTTACTGTCTCTTCGTAGTGCACACAAGTTATTTATTGGTAATAGTTTTGTTAGTATTTCTGCTTGCAATGGTTCCTCTGCTTCTATACATTATCATCCAACGAAGGGAAAGGATAAGAAAGTAGATAGGGGAGTATATTTACTGGATTCCGGAGGACATTATTTAGGAGGAACGACTGATGTTACCCGTACTATATTGGTGGGGCAATACGATGTCTCTGAGCATTTTAAACAACATGCTACTCGTCTATTACAAGGGTTTATAGATATGCATACTTGTGTATTTCCTTGTGGAACTTCTGGGAAAGTTCTTGATGTTTTATCGCGTGCTCCATTATGGAGATTGGAATATAATTATCCACATGGTACAGGTCATGGTATTGGTAACTACTTGAATGTACATGAGGGACCTTGCGGGTTCTCATCATCCACTGAGCTACAGGCAAATATGGTGTTAACAATCGAACCTGGGTTTTACTGTTCTGGTAAATATGGGATTAGAATGGAGAATGTGGTTTTTGTCAAGGAATGTGGAAATGGATGGTTGAAATTTGAACCTCTTACTTGGGTTCCTATAGATTTAAGGATGTTTCATTTGAATACCTTGTCGAAAGAGCAGTTGTTATGGTTATCGTGGTATACACGAGAGGTGCTAAAACGTAATTCTAAGCTTGGTTTGAGTGGTAATGCAATTCAAGTGTTGTTATCGGATCTGGAAACAATTTCACTTATTATATAGTGTTATGGCTATTAAAGTTTTGAGTGCTAGGTTAGTCAATATGATTGCGACAGGGCAAATTATTGACAATCCTGCTTCTGTATTGAAGGAGCTTCTTGAGAATTCTTTAGATGCCTTTTCTAGTAGTATTGAAATCAAGATTTTGAATGCTGGAAAGGTGTTAATAAGTGTTACGGACGATGGGCAAGGAATCTCTCGGGACGATTTGGAGATGACGATTGTCAAAAATGCAACTTCTAAAATTTCTAGTATTGATGACCTCAATAGTATCAAGACTATGGGTTTTCGAGGAGAAGCTTTGTATGCGATTTCTTCAGTAAGTAAATTTAAGGTTCTGTCTTCTGTCTCTGATGAAGAAGGAGGTTATACTCTCACTATTGAGGGGGAGAAGAGTGAAATTACTAAGAATAACACCTGCAATAAAGGTACTAAAATAGAGGTACGCAATCTGTTCTATAATATGCCGAAGAAGGTATCATTCTTAGCAAGTGATAAGACAGAGAATAATAAAATTCATGCATTAATTCGTGGAATTGTTTTATCTAATCACAAGGTACGTTTTAAGATTCAAATGGAGAATAAGGCATCAATTATATATGATTCTGGTAGTTTAATTGATCGTATTTGTCAGCTCAAGTTATTTGGTGTTAATTTCTTTAAAAATTCCATTTTTATGGATTATTCAAAGAATCAGATGAGGATATATGGCTATATTAGTTACCCTACATTAAATCGTATGCAATCTAATTGTATTTATACATTTGTTAATAAACGTTTTGTTAAGGATACAATACTATCGTTAGCGATTAACTTAGCATATCAGGACCTTGTTCCCAAGGGGTCGTTTCCTTATGTAGTATTATTTTTGGAGATTCCTTGCAATATGATAGATGTTAACGTTCATCCTCAAAAGACTGTTGTACGTTTTCTTGATCCGGTATTAGTGAAGAACTTTGTATTTACATGTTTGACTAGTATGTTGAACACTTACTCACAGAATGTGGCTGATGTGCATGCAAATAAATTCTTAAACCGGGGTGTTGATGATGTTCGCAAGAAGGAGAAGATTATTGCAGATGTAGGGAATAATTTACCAAATTTTTCTACTGCACAGGATACAAATAATGAGACCAGTGTAGATGAGAATGTAATATCAGATGCACAGGATCCAAATATACAGGATAAAGATTGGGAAAATGATTTTAGGACAAATGCATCTGTCGTTGAGAAAAAAGCAAAGAATGATTCTGAATCATCTTGTCAAGAAATAAGTATAGATCATAATGATGGATTACGAGACCCAGGGAGGATGATTTCCTCATTTATCCCTCCATATAGATATAATACTAATACGCGGAATAATCATCATATACCATCTTTACTAAGACAGCATGCAACAATACTTGCTGATGGGGAAGAGATGTTTTTAGGAAATGCAAAATGTCAATTGTATTCTTCTTTTATTATTTCTGAGACAGATGATTTTGCATTTATTATTGATCAACATGCTGCACATGAGAGAATATTATATGAGAGAATTAAATCGTCTGGATTTAATGAGAGTCAGAAATTATTGTTACCCTATGATATTGATATGAATTATAGTGATATTATTGATAGTATTGTATCTGATTTGAATAGTAAATCGTTTGATATTGCAGTGACAGATACTGGAATTAGGATATTTGCTGTACCTATAATGATGGATAATATTGAGCCTTTTATTCAGTCAATATTGTCTAATTTTAATAATTCTATGACATCACTGAGTTCTAGCTTAGAAAGCATATATGCAGAGTTTGCTTGTCATGTTGCTATTAAAGCGGGACAAAAGCTTAGTATTGATGAGATGAATGTTTTATTACGAGATATGGAAAAGACTAAGAATATAGCGCAATGTAACCATGGAAGACCGACTTATGTTAAATTCACATACAAAAATGTTGAGAAGATATTTTCTAGGTCGTAGTATATTTTTTATAAGTATTGTATTTTTCCTTGCGTTCGGCGTGGAATGTTATGGACGAGATATTGGAGTTAAACAGATTAAATCATTTATATATGAGCAGAGAATGAGAGGAGAGGAAATAGACTTTGTGCAACGGTATGGGAATGATTTATCCTATATAAGTTTAACTAATTTAGATTTAAGAGGGTCAATTTTCGATCACGCTGATTTGACAGGCGCGGATTTTTCTGGATCATTACTGTCTTATTCTTCTTTTAAAGATTGTAATCTTACTAAGACAAGTTTTTCTAATGTGATTATGAAAAATGTAGACTTTTCTGGATCTGATTTTGTATTATCCGATTTTAGAAATTCTAATCTGGAGAAAGGAGTACTGAAAGATGTTAATATGGAATTTGTGGATTTTTCGAATTCTTATCTTGAGTCGGTACAACTGCAGAATGTTAAGATGAATAATATAATATTTTTGGATTCTAATTTGAATGATGCTCTTTTATCTGGTGTACAATGTGATAATGTAAAGTTTGATCATATAGAAGGTATTAATATTGTTATAAGTGACTCTATCTTCTCTGGTGTCTCATGGCATAATGCCATACTAGATGGTTTTGCTATTGGTGGTAGTGTATTGGAAGGTGTGGATTTTTCATTCTCTATATTAAAAAATTCCTCATGGAGTGATATTGATGTCTTAGATGCAAATTTCATAGGGGCTGATATAGGATATTCTAAGTTTAATGGTGTGAAAATATTAGATAGTACTTTTTTTACTACTAATATGGTATACAACAGCATACTATTTTCATATCTTGAAAATGTGAATTTTGACTTAAGCAATTTACAAGGTATGATACTTATGTATGATACACTGAGAAGTGTTTCATCTAGTAACTCTGACATGTCTTTTTCTGTAATTTATGATTCTGATTTACAATCTGTATTATTCAAAGATATATATGCAAAAAACTTTTATAGTGATACTTCTAGCTATGATGATGTTATAATATATGGCTGGGAAGGTGATAACATATCTTTTATATACTCATCTTTGATCAATTCTAAAGTGATAAATAATGATTTTAATGGTGGTAAGTTGCAGGATCTGTTCATAATTAAAAGTTATTGGTATAATAATACTGTGAATAATACAGATATGAAGTTTATATCTTTTGTGTTATCCAGATTATATAGCTCTTTTTTTGGATATGACATACTACAATATGTTTTGTTTAAGGATTCATTGTTAGATAAAATCAATATACATTCTAGTAATGTTGTTGATTATGAGATATTAAATAGTCGTTTTACTAACTCGTCGTTTGTTAATAATGAGTTGAGTAATATAAAGGTTAAGGATACGGTTTTTGATCGTACCTTGATTGTTGATAATATAGGAAATTTTTTTTATCAGAAAAAGCACGGTACTTCTGCTAGTACTAATAATGAAGAGATAGTGGGGCTTATAAAGAATAGTGGTTATGATATGAGTGGTGTAAATTATAGTAATGTTGTATTTCGTTCTCTAGATTTTAGTAATGTAGATTTTTCAGAAAGTGAATTTAGGAATTCAGTGTTTGAAGATTGTATACTAGAGGATGTGAATTTTTCCGATTCAAACCTTATGTATTCTGTGTTTCGTAATAGTCCTGTGGAACGTATAATTTACAATGAGAATACCAATACAACAGGAATAGTTAGTGGATAGATGAGAAAGGGAAAATTATTTGTAATTTCTGCGCCGTCTGGATGTGGTAAGACAACAGTGGTAAATAGAGTGTTGAGCATGGATGATAAGATAACACGGTCTATTTCGATGACAACTAGATGTCGACGAGGTTATGAAGTGAATGGTGAAGATTATTTTTTTGTAACTCGTGAAGTATTTAAGCAGTATGTTACTGATGGTAAAATGTTGGAGTATGCTGTTGTGTTTGATCAATTATATGGTACTCCCATGGATTATATTAAAGACCAAATGGATAAAGGTGTAGATGTGATCTGTAGTATAGACTGGCAAGGTGGGTATCAGATACATACGATCATACCAGATGCAGTATTGATTTTGTTGTTACCTCCAAGTCTTGAAGAGCTATATCGGAGACTTTCATGCCGTGCAAGTGATTCTGTTGATGAAGTGAACAAGAGAATAAAACAAGCTAAACATGAAATTGTTAAGAGTTCTGAATCTGGTTACCTTGCAGGATATGTAGTAGTTAATGATACTTTAGATGACGCTGTACATCAGGTATTGAATATCTTATATGTTGAGCGTAGTAATCGATGGCATAAAATACGCCTTCGTGAGTATTTAAATTCTTGTTTTTAATCTCATATATTTTGGTATTTGTGATGATATGCTTATGTGTTGTCCATCTGGCATAAGACATGTAATATGAGAAGAGTGTAAGCATAAATTACGGGATTTGATTGTATCAGAATGTTTTTTGTACAGTCTATCGCCTAATATTCCATAATTTAGACTATGTAAGTGTGCTCTAATCTGATGAGTTCTGCCCGTATATATAATACATTTTACGAGAGCGGTATTATTCTTTGGATTTGATGATATGACTTCATATTGAGTAACAGCATCTTTGCCATTGCTGTTATTTGCTTGTATCATCATATACTGGCCACCTATCTTTTTCATTTGTAATGGAAGATTTATGGTGTTTTGTATAGGGGAGGGGATGGGATGTACCAAGGCATGGTACACTTTATATACTTTTCTATTTTTGAATTGTTCTGCAATAAACTTTGCATACTTTTTGTTTTTGGCAAATATGATAATACCACTTGTTTCTTTATCTAGTCTGTGGACAGTATGTAGATTATGTTTTGGATAATGCTCTTTAAGTATATCTATCATGCAGGAAGTGATTTTATAACCACCTTGCACAGGAAGATTCGGAGGTTTATTAAATGCCATAATATATTGGTTTTCTAGCAATAAAGAATTTTTAAGGTAACTTTTTTTAAATGATGATGCATTGTTATACCAATATGAATCAGCTTCGACTATACTTTGTTGTGAGATAGAAGTTCCGTAACTAACACGCTTGCTATCTACAAGTATTTTTTTTAATCTTAGAGATTTTTCAATGAACCCTCTAGAAAGAGAAAGGGAATGTTTTTGAGAAAAATAATCCCTTATAAAACATCCCACTTTTGTGGGATGTTGGACACTTATTGTGACTCTTATAGCTTTGGAAAAGACCATCAATGTTTTTTGAGAATATTATTCTGAAAATCTTCAATACAATCTAATGCTGCAATACATCCAAATCCAGCAGAAGTAATAGCCTGACGATATTTTTTATCATGGACATCACCAGCAGAATATATACCACATACATTTGTTCTAGAAGAATTGCTATTAACAATATACCCATTATCATCGATGTTAATGATATCACTAAATATATTAGTGGCAGGTTGATGGCCTATTGCTATGAATACACCTTCTGCACCTACTGTTATAATATCACTGTCATTTTTCACACTTCGAACTGCAACAGAGTGCACCTTAGTATCCCCTAGGACTTCATGTAAGACATAATTCCAAATTACTTCAACATTCGGTTTAGATAATAGTTGTTGTACTAATATTTCTTCAGCGCGTAATTTATCTCTACGATGTATCAAATATACTTTGTTAGCGATGTTAGAGAGATATAAAGCTTCAGTAACTGCAGTGTTACCACCACCTACAACAACGACATTTTTGCCTTTATAAAAGAATCCATCGCATGTTGCACATGCCGATACTCCTTTGTTTTTGAATTTATCTTGACTGTCTAAATCTAACCATTTTGCTACAGATCCTGTTGCAATAATCATAGAGTCAGTCTCATAAAAATTCTGCGAATCTCCTTTAAGTTTTATAGGGGCATTTTTGACATCATGACTGACACAGTTATAGATCTGATCATTGATCACTTGAACATTGAGAGATTTTACATGATCAATCATCAAATTCATCAATTCTAACCCTCCGATCTTAGAGAATCCGGGATAGTTTTCAATATCAGTTGTAGTTGTTAGTTGCCCACCAACAGTATAACCTGTGATCATTACAGTATCCAAACCAGCTCGTGCCAAGTATATGGCTGCAGAACATGCTGCCGGTCCAGAACCCATTATTAAAGCATTTGACTTATAATTGCTCATGATTCGCGCTTAAGAATTAAGGTATTCTTTTACGCCATCAGGGGTAGGGATCATGGATTTCTTATCGTTAGTCCAATTAACAGGACATACATCACCATGTTTTTCGTGATATTGAAAAGCCTTTACTAAACGTAGTACTTCTTCTACATTACGACCTACAGGTAAATCATTGATACTGATGTGACGTACTATGAAATTGGCATCAGTTATTATTGTGGCACGCAACGCACAGTTATCATTGACCAGTACACCATAATTTCCAGATATTTCTTTGCGATGATCTGATACTAAAGGAAACGATATGTTTCCTATACCTCCTTCGGTAACAGGTGTATTACGCCAAGCATGATGTGAGAATTGAGAATCTGTACTACACCCAATAATTTTTGTACCGACTTTTTCAAATTCACTTACCATGTTAGAAAACTCTATAATTTCAGTAGGGCATACAAAAGTAAAATCAAAAGGATAGAAAAACAAAACACTATAACTACCTTTTGTTTCTTCTTGTAAATTGAAATTTTCTTTTATTGAACCATCTGCTAATACTGCTGGAGCAGTGAAATCTATAGCTCTTTTGGTAATCAAATTGTACATAACGTTATACAAAGGAAATAATATTATCCCTAGATAATAACATAAGTTAACTATCATTGGAATATTTTTGATGTTAAAGGAATACCACGAGCACTGTATTGATAGTGTGTTTTCTATAGATAAACAAGAACCTGTCTCTACAAATTAGATACAGTGAGGTAACTTGTAAGCATGAAGTGTGATCTAACAGATAAGCAGTGGGAAATGATAAAAGTACATTTTTTAATGGAGCATAACTTAATTTCTCATTAGTTATTACTGGCAAATATGGTAAATAAATATAGTTAAAGAGTTTGAATAAATGCTATATTTGATTTAATCAATGTCATTGATATTTTTGACCGAAGGAGTAACCTCCTGGGGAGACAGTATATTTTTTGTATAAATGAGCTAGGGGATCATAAAAGAACGATCTTGTGCAAAGCAGTCGAGTAAATATGGGATATAAGACAGATTCAAACTACAGTCTGATGGATTTACAAAGTGCAAAGACAACAGGTAAGGCACATAAGCTAGGAATTGATGGGAAAAGGTCAAAGGAAGGGATAGATACATTGTAACAGATAGAAATCTTTTACATATTAGTGTTCATGCTATGAATATGTATTATTTCTATAGCAGGATGTAATGTATTTCAAGAAGCATAAATAAAATATTCTGTTGGTATGTGCGGAGACTGGATATAAGGGGGGATGACTTTCCAAAATTTTCTTCAAAGTCATCTAAATCAACAATAAATATTTCTTCTTGTTCTACACATAAAGTTCTTGCTAGATGGGTTGTAGAAAGAACGTTTTCATGGTTAGTTACTGTTAACAAAGGTGATATTTAATACAGGCGAAAGCAATGAAAGATAGAAAAGATAAGTCTGATTTTTCAAATCGTAAAGCTAAATGTTGTAAAATGGATACTATCTTCCACCTCCTTTCATTTTGGAATCTCATATATTATGATTCTGCTTTCTCTATTAGAAGAATTATGAGTACAGGTTCTAATAATAGTTGAGTGTGTTATATTGTGAAAATATATAAAGAATATAGTGAATTATATAAATTTTTATCAGTTTATTAAGGATTAGATATTCTACGATATATTTTTTTAATATTGAAGAAGACTTGATTTAATATCACTAAAAAGGGAATTATTTCTAATCTTCCTAATAACATCACTGTACAGGAGAAATATTTTACTGCTGATGATAATTCATTATAGTTATAATTGGGTGATATTTTGCCAAATCCAGGGCCAGTATTTGTAAGTGTTGCAGCTGCAATACTAAAAGATGTTCTAATATCAAGACCAAGAATTGAAAAGATAATAATACAAATGATTGCAATTATAATATAAAAATTTATAAACAGATTTATATTGTTTGTTTGTCTGTCTGTTATTGCATGATTATCTATTTTTATGAATCTTATCTGATGTTTCTTTTGGTCTATATTCAGAATGCTTTTCATTAAAATTAAAATTCTCCATGTTTTAATTCCTCCAGTGGTAGAACCTAAACATCCTCCTATGAACATGATAAAGAAGAGCATAATTAATATATTACCAGCGTTCCAATCTGCATAATTTATATTAGTGAATCCTGTTGTGCTTGCTATATTGACACAAGTAAATAATGAGTATCTAAAGCATTCCAACAATGAGCTATGTATATTTTCAAAATGCAATATAACAGTAGTTATTAATATTAATAATGTTAATGTAATAATGAAGAATGTAATCTGTTCAGACCAGAATACGCAATGTGTTCTTTTAAGTGTCAAGAAAAAGAATATAGGTAATGAACTTAATATGATAAATATGGAACTAACTATTTCAATAAAAAAACTATTAAAGTGTGCAAATGATGCATCATAATTAGCAAAACCTCCAGTGGAAATGGTAGAGATACTATGTGATATTGCATCAAACATATTCATACCTCCAATAAAATACAAGACAGCACATGCAATACCTAAGATGGTAAATATACTAAGTACGTCTTTTGTAATATGTTTATAATCTGGTTTTAGATGGTACTTTATTAGCATATTTGCATCGGGTACAATGTCTTTTGTAAATAATATATTATTAGATGAACGAATATTTAATATACATGTTACAGCAAGAGAAGTAAGATTGATGCCTATACACCCAAAAAAATGTAATAACATTCTCCATAGTAATAGACCTTTTGGCATATAATCTAGGTTGTAAAATATGGTTGCTCCAGTAGTTGTGATTCCAGACGTAGATTCAAAAATAGCATTTACGATACTTACATCATATGTGATAAATGGTACCATTGCTATTACTATTGTGATGACCCACAATAGCACTATGAAAATTGTTAAGGAAGTATTTGATACAGACTGGTTGTTATTTATTATGGCAACCTTTAGATTTAGTATCTTTGATGACATATAAAATATCATACTGAGTATTGTAGTAAACACGGCTGTGATTACGAAATTTGTGTTGTATTCGTAATGTGAGATATCCACGCATATACATACGTACATACCGGATGCTAATACGAATGTTACTATGCTAAGTATGAATACAAATATTCGTAGGGATGCCATATTGATAGTTTATATGATATACATTATTAATTTAAAGATGTCATAATTTTTCATGACCTTAATTTGTTTAATCATGTTGTATTTATAGTGCTGATATAGGATCAATTTACATGATAGACTCAAGTCTGTCAGAAAAAAATGTCCTGGTATAAACGACGTAACGACATAAACTTGACAGGAGTTCATAGTGTATAGATATTGGGTTAAATTTATATGAAGTAGATTCAATGACAAGTAAAATTTTGCAGAAAGTTGATGTTCTTTATAAGAATCAACCTAGTTTGTGTGAAAAATTAAGGAGCTTATGTGGAGAACAGATCAAAGATATTTTATTGTATAAACCAGTCAATGTAATATCCAACAACAATTTACATCGCAAGAGTAACTATATTACTATAATTGTAAAAGTTAAGAGTTATAGCGTTTATTATACGGCAAAGAAAAAATCAATGATTAAAGTTCTTGTTGAAAGTAATGGACAGCACATAAAGATAGTATTTTTTAACTATACGCTTGTATGGGTTAAAAAATTATTACAAATTGGTAAAATATATGAGGTATGTGGTATCTTACGTGATGATTTTTCAATTTATCATCCTAGACATATTGCATCTAGTAGTAAGGGGACTGTCCCAAAATATATACCATTATATAATTCGCGTTCTATTCCAGAAAGTGTATTGCGTAATTCTATAAAACAAGCATTTAACTATGTAGATGATTTATATGACTGGCATTCTGAAATATTTTTATTAGATAATAATTGGGATAATATTTACAATTCTCTTTTCAATATACATTATCCATCAGATAATTATCAGCAATCATATGCACGTTTACGGTATGATGAATTTCTTGCGTATTTTATACATTTATGTGTTTTTAAATCACATAATCTAAGAGGTTGTGCGAATATTATATCCGGTGATTTCAGAAAAATGGTTTTAGATAAGATACCTTTTTCTCTTACAGAGGATCAGAATCGTGTAATAGACGATATAACTCAAGATCAGAAATCTTCCAATAAGATGATGAGGCTCATACATGGAGATGTTGGAAGTGGTAAAACAATAATAGCGTTGCTGGCAATGGTAAATGCTGTTGAGTCAGGAAGACAAGCCGTGTTATTAGCACCTACTTATTTGCTTGCCATACAACATTATCAATATTTTGAAAGTATTTTGGGGAAGAAACTTTCGGTGTCAATTATGACATCTAATATGACAAAAAAGAAACGAAGTAAATGTGTAGAGATGTTATTAGATCAGAAAATAGATCTCTTGATTGGGACTCATGCGATTCTAGAGAACGATGTGATATTTTCTAATTTAGGATTGGTGGTTATTGATGAGCAACATCGTTTTGGTGTTAATCAAAGGATGAATCTTTTGAATAAAGGTAAGGATGTTGATTTGCTTATGTTAAGTGCTACTCCGATACCAAGAACGTTTTCACAGATGTTACATAACTATATCGATGTCTCCAAAATACATAGTTTACCATCTGGTCGTAAGGCGATAGATACTGTAATCATGAGTGTTAAAAAGGTTGGAGATATAATAAACCGCTTGCAAGAGATGATTGAAGATGATTGTCGTATTTATTGGGTATGTCCCATGATATCTTGTGATGAAGAGAGTGAAATGACTTCTGTAGAACAGGTATTTAAAAGGTTGAATAATGTACTTGATCCAAGATATATTAGTTATTTGCATGGTGCATGCACAGACCAGGAAAAACAAGATGTGATTGATAAATTTCGTTCTGGACAGGTTAAGATATTAGTTGCTACAACAGTGGTGGAAATAGGGATTGATATACCTGATGCAAATATCATGATTATCGAACATGCCGAAAGATTTGGTTTGGCACAATTGCATCAGTTACGTGGCAGGGTTGGTAGGGGAAATAAAAAGTCCTTTTGTGTTTTGTTATACTCTAATATGAATTCTACTATAAGACAAAGATTAGAGATTTTACGTCACTCTTGTGATGGATTTATTATTGCAGAAAAGGATTTAGAAATTCGTGGAGAAGGAGATATTTTAGGAGTTGATCAATCTGGATTTCCTAGGTTCATTTTTAGCAATAAAGAGAATACGTCGAAATATTATACGGAACTTACACGTGCCTCTCAACACGCAAATGAGATTGTAAGTTCTGATAAAGTTCGTCAATATAAAGATTTACTTGGTTTGTTTGCAAGAGATTTACGCAGTACTAGGGGGGAAATATAATTTTTGTATAGCATTTGAGATTGTTAATGAAGCTCTGTTATTTTATGTTTGTTTTGGTGATATGTCATATGAACAACCGGAAACTTGTGGTTCTTGTAAGTTCTGATCAGGTGCCTCATGATATATATCTTGATTCTTGGAAGGTGGCGTACGAAAATTTTCTAGTTTTTTTTGCAAGTTATTATCGAATTTATTATGGTCTCTATGGTTATGCTTGGTGAGCTCCTCATGAATATTTTTTATTTCCTGTATATAGTTAATTAAGATCACAGGATGTTTTTGACTGTCTTTATCGGGAGAGATAACAGTATTTTCAGTGCTATATATAGATGATGGTATTGTGAAGAATTTGAGTAAATTTTGCAATATTTTTCTTAGATCATTAAGGATTAGATAGGTAGGGTAGTCTGTATCATTATATTCACAAATATATTTATGAGTATCATATAACGCATATAGATGAGGAATTGAGAAAGATTTTGTTGTTTTTAGGGTTTCATTATTATCATTATCATTTGGGGAAAATAGATATTCAGAGAATGTTTCAGGGCATTTTTGATATATCTTATTGATAAGGGAGTGTATTTCATTCTGAATAAATTGTTGTATAGATGAATAAGAGTACTGCGTATTAGTTGTTTTGGTACATAATTTATGATCATTTTCTATCTTGTTTTTATTTTCATTTAACATATCTTTGAATTTGTCTAAGAGTCCAAGGTGTTCTTCATCAATTTGCTCAACCCAGTGGAGAAGAGTAGGATCAGTGATAACTCTATCAGTAATATCATTATTGTGAGAGCACAAGATATGATCATGATAAATTATGAGGTATAGACGTAAAGTATGTATATATACCAATATATCATCTTCAAGATCTTGAGAATGCGAGGTAATGACTTGTTTGATTTCAGGTGTTTCATCACTGCCATAATTTTGGTTAATATACACATCTTGTATAGATTTTTTCTGCTGATCAATCAATCTTTGTTCTATCTCATTATTTTTGTTTTTTAATAATTGAGCTTTTCTTCTAGATTTTCTTTGAGCTTTTTTTTTCTAGCTTCTATCTGAGTATCATATGATTTTTGCGTTTTTTTTCTCTTCATAGGGTTGTTTAGGGTGTATGAAAGGGTATAAGTGTTTTTATTAGTAACTAATAATGAGGAAATGATTATATAATATATACCATATATCATGAAGTTTGTGATATAAGTTGAGAAATAAGTATTATATCCTAATATATCTAAAATACTTGATTAATTGATCAGTTGAGAGATAACCTTTATAAAATGTAATATCCTAAAAGAATTCTAATGATATGGTTGTTGTTCTGACCTGAATAGTTAAATATTGAGATATTATATACCAAAAATAAAGTAAAAATTAACCAATATATAATGAATATACTATATAATTGCTTAATTCTTAAATTTATGATTATGATAAATATTTCAGGGAATATCATTAGTGATATAGTAGTGGATAGTCATAAAATTGTGCAGGATGCTCAGAAGGTATCAGGACATAGTGAGGTAGATTTTGGGTATGCTGTTTCAGATACAATATATAATAATTCTATTTCTATACTCCAGTCTATAGATTCTATTGATCATTCTTTTATAGCACACAGCATACTGAATATTATCATTGATAGTATTATACAACAGCAAGAGATACTTAAAATATTATTAAGTAATGCGTCAGGAGAAGATCTTGAATTGTTGATACAAAAATTTAATGATTTGAATAGTAGTATTGTATCTTTATTGCAAACCACATATCATGATATCGGAATTATAAATTTTAATACGTATAATCTGTTTGCATCGAACCAAAAAGTTTCTTACTTAGTTACAAATACACAATATCCATATCAAATTACCAATGAAATACCAGATAATCCCCTTATATATATGAATCAACCCTTAGTTATAATGAAGAATGTTGATCAGACAAATGAATATGTTCTGGGTTTATCTCCGAGTCAGAAAAGTGTTACGTTTGATGTTGGAGAAATAAAAAATACATTGTATTTTTCAGATATCTTACCGTTTGAAGAGGATCTTTCTATTTTACAGAGATTACAGTTACTGGCGGTTGTTTTAGATAATCCAATATTGCTAGAGTTTCTTGGTTTTCGTAAAGATGCAATTTCAGCAATAAAAAATTTCGATTTTTTGGTTATTAATAAAAATATTATATATGACGATATAAGAAATATTGAGCAATATATTATATCTTTTCCGATTAAGGAGATTAACTCGTATAATAATATATTTTTTGAATTTTATGATTCTGAAGATATATCTCATAGAATTTATTTCCAGGATAGCGTAATGCAAACTATTGCTGAATTAATACAGTATAAATTGTTTAGCGAGAATTATATAACAGTTCTTCATCAGGAGAATTTATTAATCATTCCTAAGAATAATAATCCTTTAACTTTGCAGGGGATGGTATATTATGAAGAAAATGCAATTCTCAAGTCAATGGAGATGCAATATAACAATATGCCTATTTCCGTTGGAGGTCTCAGTACTGTATATACAAACATTGATTTTTCACAACCTATCTCAATTGATTATATTGTCAATCATGAAGTATTCAATATTCATATTGACAATCCTATATCTGTAGAGAATTTTATACATTTCATCAATAGTAGGTATGATATACCGATCATTGTATATTTATATGGAGAGAAGATTTTTATTTCGGAAAAAGAGAAAGAAAATGTACAAAAAATAAAGTTATCCTTTGTGGATAGAAGTGATCAAATGGATAATATACTAGAAAAGTATTTGATGTTAAATTTATTCTTAGTCCTAAAAACTCCTTATAAATTGATTAATTTTAATACAGATAATCATATTCATAATTTAAGCTTTATTTATAATAATAAAAGACAAGAAATTACTATAGATGCACATAACATACTAAGTTTAGTAAACAGTTTGAATGATCATGAAATCTTTAGTCAGTATTTTATATCTTATATAGAAGGTGATAATTTTTTTATTAAAAGTTATTATGATGTTACAGGTATATTGTTGGTTGGTGGGAAACAAAATCTTTTACTATCTCCATTGATAGCGAATTTAAATATTGGTATTCATGATCAACAGTTACTATCTAAAAAAGTGGAATATTTTTCTCATAATGTAGAGGATAGTCAGTATCTGATTATCAAAGAGGGGGAATTATCATTGCGTAAACCTGTGATTGTGGAAATATCTATACTAGATAGTCAGCATAAACTGGAATTTATTCCTGATACCTTAACAGATATGCTGTATTTTTTGAATAAAGATGAACTATTTTCTATGTATTATCAGGCATATATGGAAAATGATTTGTTAGTGATTGCATATCATAATTCCAATCAGATGCACTCACTTAAAGTACAGTATTTTGATATTTTGTTAAATATGGTTAAAACGGTACAGGTTAGTAACTATCTAAGTACTAAAACTTATGTTACGAGATATTACAATCAATATAATAACAAAGATGCTCATGAAAATTTCCTATTGATCAGAAAGAAGAATTTATGGAATACCGGAGGTGTTTCAAGTTTTACTGTGAATGGTGTTAAATTATTTGATAATAATCATGGGAACGTGATGCCTACGTTAGATAGACAGTTATTAGGAACAATTGAACGGTGTGAAGGCAAGGTATTTTTAGATAGTCCGAATACATCGTTTTTTGAGATAGACGATCATATGTATCGTATACAATCTGAATGTTATGTCATTTTTATCTTGAAAAATGAATATAATCAAGAATTTCATAGTAGACCTATTAGTTTGAACAGTAATTATAATGTTGAACAGCCATTTTATACCATACCTAAATACAGTCAAATTCAATATTATAGTAGAGATTTTGATTCAGTAATTCATATAAAACTTTTAGAAGAAGATATACGACTATATGGAAGTAATATTACTCAATTACAGAGTTCATTGGATAGTTTGTTATCTGATACAAATGATATTTTGGAGAGGAATGGAGGAATTGAAATCCACCTTTCTAATTATCAAGAAATTTCTCCTATGGATCATACATCTAGTATGATAGTTACCGATAATGAGTCTATTGCTAAGAAAGCAATCAATGCATTATCTATTATTAATAATGATAATTATGTTTTTGTAAATAATATAATAGGTTACAATGATTTGGATTCGATAATAAATGTCCCCTCGAGTGTTCAGTATGATCAAGAAATCGATAAATTGTTAGTAGATCTTAGGAATGATTTTAGATTGTCAAATCAATTGTACTATGGGATAGGAGAAAAATTATTATTAGAACATTCTAAACATGCAGTAAAAGTACAATTTCATAATAAAAGTCATGAAAATATACGGCATAAATATTTTGCATATTTTGAAGAACCATTTTACTTGATATCTGGTATGGAGATAAAAATCGGACAGCGTAATATAGATCTAATTTATGCTAATGCAATGGATGAAATATATATTGTTTACCAAGATAGGATGGTATTTCAAGATGTAGAGGTTACAAGGGATATATTTTGCAAAGCTTTTGAGGAATTGATGGAAATGAATAATATGCTTATTTATTCAGATAAAAAATATAATTACGATATATTTAGTGTTGTGAGTATCTCCATGGGTAATATATTAAGTTCGAGACCGATTAGTATTGAGTATAATGAGGATGGTTTTCGATCTGTATCAGAAAAATATGATATTATATTGATTAATATTTCTGACATAAAATATAATACATCTATAAGTTGTTTTTTTAAGATAGGTGATTTGGTTTTTTATATAAAAACTCGAGATGATATTCCTGTAGGTAAAATTAAACTAGATACAAATACGATTTATCTTAATAACAATGGATACGATATTCTATGCGATGATATGTATGACGCTTTATATGAATTATTACAGCAATATAACTTTCAAATTGAGAAGGGAGAAAATATGATATCAGTTAGAACTAGTTCACCTGTTACTATTGATTTTACTAGTATGGAATCATTGTTTAGTATATCTGTTTTTAATACACGTGATAATTTTGTTGAATATTTACATAAAGATCACAATTCTCAAGATATCATCATTTCTACCAAAGATTATATGAAGCACGAAAAATATCCAATAGGATTTGTTTCTAGAGTGAGTGGTATGTTTGTACAAGGTAATGATATGAGAGCAAATGCGATTAAAGTGATTGTAACATTTGAGAATCAAGAGAATCTTTTTGGGTATATTCCGCTGGTAGGTACGGAAGAGGTGATACCAGGTAATAGATATGGTAATATGATTACTTCAAATACAGAGCTGTATTTATCAAATTATCAGTGTCCGTATTCATTAAGAATAGTAACAAATCACGATTTAATTGACATTACTCCTGATTCTAATGATCAGTTAACAGATAAAGTACAGAAATTCATATCAAATCTTCAACAAGATATTCAAAAAGTAACCTTACGACAAGAGAAGGTGATTCAAAATATTTTTAATGATTTTTCTGATAATAAGATTATAATAGGTATTAAAGAAGCAAAGTTATTGACATATACTGCTATTCTAGATCCGACAGTAACTTCTATAGAGATGAATGATGATCAGAAAATTGTAATATATGTAGGGAATATTGCATATGTTTTTCATGAGAATATTCTTATATATGAGAATCAGGATCACTGTTTACAACGGTATATATTTTTATCTGAGACGGGTAATAGCCTCGTTATGGAGTTAATTCTTAATCAGTTGATCGAGAATTACGATGATATTTTATGTTTATCAGGAGATCTTGTGAAATTATTCAGAGTTGGGATCAATAATGATAAGGAAAAAGCTTATGATTATTTAACACAAAAACTAGATACAAGTATATCAGATAATACCATAACTAATTTGCTAGAGGAGTCTTCTCAGATATTACATAATATACTTGATGCTAGTCAGGAAGCAGAAAGACAAATACAAATATTTATAGATGCTCAATCAAATATGTTAGGATCGAACATAAGTAATGCAATAGACACGGCCAAAGATATTTCACGTAATACTCTTGCCTCTATCTATGCAAAAAAATTAGAGACAAACATTTCATATGCAACGCAGTAAGAAAAAAGTTATTGACCTGCTGTAGCCGTAATACTGGCAACTGTGTGCACAGTTACTTTACCTTCTGTTTTTTTAGAATATGCTTTACAATCGAAAGTCATGAACATTCTTTTCTGACTTGCTAATTTGGATTCTAAGAACAATGTGTATTTAGACTGTGTTGGGATAACTGGTTTTTTAAAGACGGTGTGATTAATCTTTACAAAATATACAGGTTTACCTTTTAATTTTTCTGAAGCATATAACACAGTTAGAGCGGCAGTTTGTGCTAATGCTTCAATAATTATTACTCCAGGCATAACAGGAAAATTTGCAAAGTGACCATCGAAAAACCACTTATCAGGAATTATGTCTATGCTTCCAATAGAGTGAATCGATTTTTCTATCAACGAACATGCATCCAGCAACATAAAACGGCCACTATAAGGCAGTATTTTTGCGATTTCTTGTCTGTTGATTTTTGCAAAATAGTTCATATCAGATTGATGTTAATTTTCTTCACTATCTATATCACATCCTATTTCTGCAAATTCAGATTGTAACATTTTTATTGTTTCTTGTGTTTGAAAATTACGGTCAAATACCTCAGATACAGCATCCGTCAAATCAATATACTTGGAGTCGAAGTAAACTACAGCATCAGCATTGTGGACAAATGATTTTTTATGTTTTTTCGCCACAACAACAGTAGCATCTTGGAAGTAGTTTTTTGAGACATCAAAGATCTTTTGCTGTAATTTTTGCAAATTATCTTTTTCGATCATTTGAAATTCATAGTAAATTTGGTTGCGTTGTTTGTGAATTTCTTCTCTTTGCTCTTCAAATTTATCATGATCCATCATGTCTTTATTTTCATGTAATTGGCTTTCTTCACTTTCTAAGTGCTCAATTTTTTTACCTAGTTCTTGTGCTAATTTTTGTGTACAAACGGTGAGGCTTTTTTCAAATTTTTTAATTTGTTCTGAATTTGCAAAAACTTTACTAGGGTAGACTACCGCTACTTCATCGTAAAGAGATTTTGCATTAGTGGCAATAGGAATGATGGAACAAAATATTGCAACCATAGCAGTTCTTTTTAATATATTCATAGGGAAAAAAAAATAATAATCTTAGTTATATGCTAAAGCGTAATTAGAATTATTTCAAATGTTTTATAATATTAGATACTTCTTTATTCAGGTTTGGGTCATCATTCATAAGAGATGATATTTTATTAATAGCATGGATAACTGTTGAATGATCACGTCCACCAAATTTTTTCCCTATATTGGGTAAAGTAGAGTTAACAATTTTTTTTGACATATACATAGCAATTTGACGGGCTTTTGTGATATTAGACACTCTACTTTTTGATTTGAGATCTGTTACTGTTAAGTTGTAATAGTTTGCAACAGATTGTTGTATGATATCTATTGACATATGTTTTTGGTTATCACATAACAGATCAGATAATACTTCTGCTACATATTCGGTGTTAATTTCAGAATTTGTAAGTTTTGAATGGGCTATTACTTTGTTTAGCGCTCCTTCTAATTCACGCACGTTTTTTGATATATGTTGAGCAATAAATTCAATTACTTCTTGAGAGATATTGATATTGAATCTTTCAGCTTTTGATTGAAGAATACCAATTCGTAATTCAAATGTCGTGGGATTTATATCTGCCACCAATCCCCAACCCAGTCTAGATCTTATGCGTTCTTCTACACCATCTAGATTGCTTGGAGAACGGTCTGCGGATATGACTAATTGTTTTTTCTGATCAATTAAAGTATTAAAAGTATGGAAAAATTCTTCTTGTGTATTGTCTTTACCACTAATAAATTGTAAGTCATCTATCATCAACATATCAATATTACGCAAATAATTTTTGAAGGACATTAAAGATTTTTCTCGCAAAGAGGTTATATATTGATACATAAACTTTTCAGCTGACAGATATACTATTTTTTTATTTTGGAATTTAGTTGATGTATTCCATGCTATTGCATGCATCAAATGTGTTTTTCCTAATCCTACTCCACCATATAGAAATAGGGGGTTACTATCATGCTCAGGTATGGGATTTTCAGATACTTTTTTAGAAGCTGCAAAAGCTAAATCATTTGGTTTTCCTGTAACAAATGTATCAAAAGTATATCTTTTATCCAATTTGGGATTAAAATTTTCAGTATTTATGTTTTCTATTGTATGTGTGTTGATTGGTAAATCACTATTTTGCTTGATTGGATTGAGAACTTTAAGATTTTTTTTTGGTTTCTGAGGTGATTCATGGGGGGTCATAGAGGTAGAGTGTGAGTCGGTAACTGCATTTACGGAATCTACTACATTGATCTCTATGGAAAATATACTTGAGTCGAACTCTCTCCAGAATGAGAGAATTTTATCGGAGTAGTTAGTTAATATCCATTCTTTTATAAAATCAGTAGCGACAGAGAAAAATATGATGCCTTGGGATTTATTTGTGAAATGAAAATTTCTAAACCAACTACTATAGATATTATTTCCGTAATAATTTTTCATTTTTTCGCTCACTTGTTGCCAAGTATTTTGATCTGGATCTGATTTTAGATTATGTAAGAAATTTTCTACAAAATTACTATTTATGCCCATGTTCCAACTCCAAAAAAAAAATTAAATAATATAAACAATTCAGACTTTAATACTGGTAGATAATATCAACCACGGTTTGTTACACAGTCAATGTGGTCATTTAACTGACTAATTTAAACAAATTCACCAGATTACACTCAGTACCACATTATTAGAAAGGTATATGTTAGTAACATGATATATTTAATCACATAAACGTAATTTGGAAACAATAAACCTATACTTTAAGGGTTTGTTAATAAAGAAGCAATAGTATTGTCCCACAAGCCGGATGTTTTAATAAGCAATTTATTAGTTTGATTTTCAATTCATGTAACTCAACCGTATTTAATGCTAGCAAAAAAAAAAAGCTTCTTCAAATAAACTTTATTTTTATTTTTATATTGATTTATGTGGTCATTTATAGTATATTCAGTAGTTACATTTCAAACAGTAAATACGCGAAATTTATGTGATGTTGAAGAATATTTTTCGTAAAGTCAGGAGTAGTGTTATACGTGGCAAAGCCTTATTGTCAGGGGAGATTTCTAGAATATTTTCGAAGAATCAGACCAAGGATGAGGTTTTAGAGAACCTGTATGAAGTACTTATTAGATGTGATGTGGGAACACAGGTTGCAGAAAGGCTTATATCGCAGGTAAAGGTGAATAAAGATCTGGATGAGGTCGAGTGCAAGAAAACAATAAAAAGTGTTATAAAGGAAATTCTGGAGAATTCGGAGGGTTCTTTATCTTTTGAAGGGCATAATAAGACAGTTATTTTATTGTGTGGTATTAACGGTAACGGTAAAACTACATCTATATGTAAGTTGGTGCATCTTATCTCTGCTTTAGGAAAAAATATAGTGATTGCAGCCGCTGATACTTTCCGTATTGCTGCTCAGGAACAGTTATCAACTCTGACTTCAGGGTATAAAGTGCATTTTGAAGGTGCAAAGAAAGAATATGAAGATCCAGGTAGTGTGGTATATCGTGCTTCTCAAGTATTGTTGGAAAAGGAATATGATGTTTTAATAATTGATACAGCCGGTAGATTGCATACATCTTCTGATCTGATGCAACAGTTGAAGAAAATAACAGGTATAGTTGATAAGGTATTGCCTGACGCGATAAAGCATAATATTATTTGCTTGGATGCTAACAATGGTCAAAATGTTTTAAATCAAGTGCGTGATTTTAAGGGCTATATACAAATTGATGGTGCCATTGTGACAAAAGTTGATGGTTATGCCAAAGGGGGTATAATAGTGAATATAGTAGATATATATTCTGATTTTAAAATATATTATTTAGGAAATGGTGAGGGTGAAAGTGATATTATTCCTTTCCGTAGTCATCAGTATATAGATTATCTTTTGTCAGACTAGATGGCTGAGGTACCATTTCATTTGGATAAGTTGTTCTCTATTATACGTGATAAATCTTATGTCACTCTTGCTGAATACATGGAGTATGCTCTGTATGATAGAGAATATGGTTATTATATGAAACAAAATCCTTTAGATAAGGATTTTATTACTTCTGTTAGTATTACTCAGTTATTTTGTGAAACATTAGCATTATGGATTGTTGATGAATGGACAAACTTCCAGGCTCCAGTTCATATACACCTGGTTGAATTAGGTGCTGGGAATGGAACAATGATATACGATATATTGAATTTTTTGTTCCGTTATCATAAAAATTGTTTTGAAGCTATTTCTGTGACTATCATCGAAGTTAGTCCTACTCTGATCTTGGTACAGAAAAAGAAGTTGGATGATTTTATTGATAAAGTGGATTGGAGGCAAAGTTTATTGTATTTTAAACCATGTGCTCCTGTACTATTCATAGGCAATGAGTTTTTTGATGCATTTCCTGTCGATCAGTATTTATTTACTAGCCGTCTTTGGAAACAAAAAGTAATTTCTTTATCTGAAGAGGGTAGTTTATGTGTATTGTGGAAAAAAACACATAATATAGAATTACCATTGCGAAATATAGGGGATGTTATAGAGATTTCAACGGGTAGGATGACTTTTTTGTATGATATACGATTGATCATTGCTAAATATGGAGGATCGGGACTGTTTATAGATTATGGTTATTTTGATAAACCATATAAAGATACTGTGCAATGTATGTTTCAAAATTCTTACTGTGATTTATTGGATAATGTGACATGCAGTGATATAACGTGTTATGTGGACTTTAGTGAGTTTTCTCCGTATAAAAGGTATATCACACAGGGAGAATTTTTAGTACAGTATGGAATCTATCAGCGTTTGGAAAGCGTCGGACAGAATCTGTCTTTTTCTCAGAAGTGTAAGTTGGTATATGCTGTAGAACGATTAGTAAATAGAAATTATATGGGTGATATATTTAAGGTGATTATAATATAAATTGTATATTCATTATTAATATAGAATAATTTTAAGACATGATGAAATAACATTTCATTTCAGTATGTATCAGTTTTTTAACATTTTTCATCTATTTATATTTGTGATGTAATAATAAAGCTTGATATGTTGACAAATTTATTGAATTATCCTCTTGTATATGACTTCATATCTATTATTTTTATATAATTTCGATATTAGATCTCCTGTGAAATTATCGTAATGAAAAAGGTATGATAATATAATTGATTATTTAGAAGCCATGATTTAGATTGACAATACCAGTAATGATATTGAATTTGAGGTTATATTCTATGTGAAGGATATTGAAAGTCTTGAGAGTGAAAATGACATGTTCAACCCTTAATCCGAGTTTTGGATAGAAGGGTATTATGCTCTTTCTTTTGAGAAGTGATTTTTCTAGACTTGGTATTTATTAGACCTTCTGTGAAATTAGTTTGAGACAAAAGATCAGGGGTGAATAATATAATGGATTATTAGAAGCCATAATTAAGGTTGACGATGCCAGCAACGATATTAAATTTGAGATTATATATCCTCCTTTTGTTACGATATGTATGAGAAAGGATATTGAAAGGTTTCAGATTACGAATGACATGTTCGACCTTAATACGAGTTTTTGCAAGCAGAGTATTATGATCTTTTTCTGCAGAAGTGACCTACCTACATTTGGTATTTTTATGAGGGTATACCGATCTTCTATGATAATTATGCATACCCTGATGAATCTACCGGGACTTTCAACTCTTGTGGAGGAAGATTTTGATGCTTGAATATTTTAACTGATCCTATAGGATTTAGATACCTGTATAATACGCCCTTTATCATTACCTCTAGCCTCCGGTTTTTATAGTGTGACTTTTCTTCTTCCCGGAATAGTATGTTTTCTGTTGCTTTTGAGGACGTTCAATTGCTTGTTCCGTAGTATCTACTTGTGAATCACAAAACAGATATCCTATGAACTATTACGTAATATAACTACGGTAGTATATCAATAATGCTAACATCATTTCTGCTAAACTATAACTTATAGGGTCTTCTTGTTCTTTGTAATACTTTACTTTTTCATATAGGCTGTACCTTTGTAGCCATTCTATTGAATTTATTGCTCTTTATCCCAAATAATCTATAAAACATCCCTGGATTCTTACAAATCTTCTTATATCTTATCATTCTATTCATATGTTTTTTCCTGCAATTTCCGAGGAGGTCTAGTACACCTCCTGGGAAATTGCTGTAGTATTGAATAGGAGGTAAAGTATACAAACTAATTTTATAATCATATAAAGAATTTTATAAATATTACGACCATTTGGATGAATAAATCCTAATAATATCGATATATACGCTAGTCAAGGTAAGTGACAGTTTTGAGTATCACTTTATTTGGTAATTTTAATTTCACAGGAGATTTATTTTAGATCGAGATTATAATATTTTGAATAGGGAGGTTAACTGATATTAAGGTTGGTGAAATTGCTTATATTCAGCGAAAAACTATAGAAAGGATGTTTAATAATTATGAAAAAATTCAGAGATCTATGATGATCTAGCAATTTTAAGTATCTCTGGATAACCAGAACAGTGTATCAATCTTGGCTAGGAATTTTATATCTATAAGGATATTTGTCTATTTTTTTATTATCACCCAATTGTATTAGACTTTATTTAAGTATCATGTTAGATTCATATTTTTAGATGCTTACGTTTGTATGATAAGACGTTCTTGTATTCATGGTATAAAACTTTTTTACTGCATTATCTTGTTTTCTTGTGTCCCATTTTCATTTGGTTACACTTATTCGGATTACTATTACTATGATGGTTTTGGTACTTATTCAGGATTGTATAGGAGTGGTGTATATGTTTCTGCATATCATCAATCTGGGAATATATTCTCTCAATATTTAAATCTTACTAATGTGAATATGCAGGATGTTGTGTATAATTCGAAGATTGGTTCAGCAGATCTAGATTATAATATATCTGGTTTTGGTATATCAACTGGTTATACAATGGGTATTATGAGCTTTGGGTATTTTTCTTTTGGTGTTTTAGTGGATACGTCAGGAGAGATTGCCTCTGGTAATGGTATACAGTACAATTACTTTGATGAGTATAATAACCAGAATCATATTTTGA
The DNA here is from genome assembly GCA_000512675.1 of Candidatus Xenolissoclinum pacificiensis L6. GTDB lineage: Bacteria > Pseudomonadota > Alphaproteobacteria > Rickettsiales > Anaplasmataceae > Xenolissoclinum > Xenolissoclinum pacificum. The sequence continues at coordinate 18,534 of AXCJ01000008.1, read as the reverse complement.
TATCTAGTTTGAAGACAATGTATTATGCAGCTGATATGTCTTTTGCAACTAGGTTTGGAGCGTATTTTAGTCCTTATCTTAGAGGTACTTTGGGGATAGAGAAATATCAATTTACTGATAGTGTTGGGTTAAATGAAGTCAAATTATATCCTTTGACATTAGAAGGGGCTATTGGGTGTACGTTTTATGTTACAGATATGATATTGCCATTTGTCCAGTTTAATTATCGTTATTCTTATGAATATGATGCACCAAAGGATGTAACAGTAACCTCTGTATCTCAAAATACTCGGGTCTCAGATCTGTTTTTGGGTTTGGATCGTGCAAGTTCTTATAAAGTTCAGGTTGGGTTAAGGTTGTTGTTTTAAGTAATATGTTTTTTTGTAGGGAAAGTGGTTAACACCTCAGAATTACTTTTTTGTAATTCTTTCAGTATACCATTTGAGTCATAAAATGGGTTTGTGGTTTTTTATTTTATGATTTGTTTATTGGATATTAGGAAAAGAATGTTTTTCTTTCTTATGGTGTTACTGTTTCCGATGGTTGCGGGTGCTTTTTTTTTCGAAAGCGCCTATATGGTGGGAATGCAAAATAGTTATGATTTTTCATTATCGCCTCAAATTAATAACTCTTTACCAAGTACTGATGTAGAATTAACGGCTGACAGTTTTTTCATTAATTGGTCGTCCTTTCATGTTGGCGCAGGGATAAACCACAAAAATGGTTTATATGCAGGAATTTCCGTTGATTTTCAAGGTTATGTTTATCTAATGGATACATTGAGAATCGATCTTCATGGAGCTAAGACTTCTGGTATGTTACCACAGTTAGACATTATAGGAATATATGATGTGCAGGAAATACAGAATGATGTTGCTATAGCTGGGGAAGTTATTGTCCCGGTAGGTAGTTTGTCGATTAATAATGGTAAATTAGTTGATACTGACTTACCAGATTCATCAGGAGTATCTGCGTTGTTGTTCTTGGAATCTATTTCTAACAGACTTGTTGCAATGAGTGTGGGGTATCATCATTTATCAGGCACATTACAGCCCTTTGCAGAATTCTCTTTGGGTCTGGATAATACAAAAATGAAATTTACAAATATATCTGAAATTCAAGAATGGTCTTTGTCTTATAAGTATAAAGTTGGTGTTGCCTATAAAGCTTCTAGTGGAATTTTGCCGTATATATCCTATGCTTTGAAAATATCTACATTGTATGATTATAATTCTGTCGTTACTCCGTTGCAGTATGATGTATATCCTGTAGATACTAATTTAGTATCTAGTTCATCTGATGTATTGGAAGAAAATGTTTTTGCTTCTTCTTATGTGAATAGAAATGATTTTGCATTGACTATGTCAGGTATTGATGAACAATTTTACAGTGCACAATTAGAAGATAATGGAGAGGTAGTATTAGCAAATGGAACAAATATAGATAGTAATCTTGTTTTATCTTCTGGTGCTACTCCTCCAACTATCACGCAACGAGACTTAGGGTCGTTACTTATACAAGCTAATGAAGCAAATGGGTCATTATCTCTTGCAAGTGGTAATTTAAGTATGGATATGCATTACAAGTATCCTGGATATGCGAATTATTATACAAAACCTGTTACTTCAAATAATAATGATGTTGAGCGCTATCAAATACAGCATGTGAAAAGCATACAACATCTTTTTGAGGTAGGAATTCGAATATTCTTCTGAAGTGTTTCTTTTGGTAAGGTTGCAACGTGAGGAAATGTTTTTGAGGAATCAGGAAGTATCATGTTTTTTGATTTTATTCATTACTTGGTGATGTTTATTGTAGAAAGCTTGTGCTCATGTAAAATTAAAACTGCCAAATAAGCTGAGGTGTAAAGATTTTACCTTGCTGTAGAGGATTTGTTCAAGGCACTGAGGGTGGTGAGAGTGTGATTGGAGATATGTTTAGCACAGAAAACCTCATGGCCTTTAACGAATTTCTCAAAACAATAGAGGTTGCCATATCAGATTTAATTATAGGGGTTGCTATCTTAAAGGTTGATTTAAGTGTTGTAGGTGCATTAGGAAAGGTGATAAAAAATGTTGGTGGATTAGGCAAAACGACCACCGGAGCTAGTGGATTATTAGGAGCTGGGGATGAATTAAGAGCATTTCCTTTAATTGCTGGTGCTGTGGGAGGGTAGCAAAGCAGGATACAAAACTTATCATGATGAGGAGGTTTTACTGATCTATTACGGTTAATGTGAATATCTTACAAGAAGCAAGTGATTTCATCAAGAGAGATAACTCAATCAAGAATACTTTAGGCGAGGGTTGGTTGTGGAAGGTGAAATAGCACTTTCAATTTCTTACTCTCGATTAATTAATAAAGTTATTTATAAAATCTATCTGAATCAGTGCTAAGGTAATTTCACAGGAAGTTTGTGATTAATACTTATTATTCATTATTTACATATACCATTGAGTTGTAATAAGATCACCTCTGTATTACCGTCATAAGGTATGATGTTTTAATATTGATTATCAATTAACAAATTAGGAGAAAAATATGATAAGCAACGCGATTTTTAAGATAAGTAATAATAAATCTATTGTTAATCAGACAATTATCATTGTAGCTATGACAGTGATAGCCATTAGTCCTTTAACTAGTCACACAAAACAATATTTTAGCATTGCGTATAGTCCCCTTATTATGGGTGGTGTAGATATAATGTTTGAAGGTATAAATGGAGCAGAAAATACCAATACTAATACTATTGATTCGAATAAATTTGATATGACTTTTGATGCTTTTCGTATTGATGAGAGTATACAAATGAGTAATGGTATAAGATTTGCGGTTACTGCAGGTATTGCTGGAATAACAACAATACCTGATCCTATAACATTTGTACTTTCTGAAGCTGCTGTGAGTGGGAGCGCTATTTTACCAGTAGATGTGGTATATACAGGTGAGTTGCATGCAAGCAACACTGATACTGATACAGGTAGTTTGAGGGTAACTTCGATTACTACAGGTGCTGTTTCTAATCAGACTACGGAGACTGATATTGTGAGTCAGCAAATTACTATACAAGGCATTCAGGATATGTTTATAGGGGTTCAAGCTGGTTATGGACGCATGATTAATAGGATGATGCCTTATGTAGATGTTGGTGCTGGAGTGATAAATACAACACTAAATTTTGCAAGTGGGTCAACGGATGCTTGGGGTATTGGACTACATGGGAGGATAGGACTTAATTATATGATTAGTAGTGATATTGGTATATTTGCAGATTATACGTTTATGTCACAACTTGAAACTGCATTTGATACTGCTATGACTGGTATGATTAGTTGTGTGCATAAAATGCCAGAGTCCTTTAGTGTTGCAGGTACAGATTTGATGACTGTGGATGCAATGAGTGGTGGTTTAAATCCTAATAGTGTTGATGTGAATGTCACGAAAAATGGTGCAAATAATATGATTACTTTGACTAATAGTGATGCTCAGTTTACAGCAGAGGGGACTCTTGGTAGTTTGACCATCCCAAGTCTTAATAATGTTACCGGTGCTATTAGTATTAATGGTACTGATACAGATGCTATTATGGAACCGGTTACTTTATCAGTTCCTATAACGTATAATTACCGGAATGTGTCATATTCTAGCAGTGATTCTATTCCTTCTGCGACTACTGTGAAGGAATACAAAGCTAAAATTGAATCGAAATATACTCATCACTTTGCGATTGGTATCATTATGGATGTCTAATTTATGTATCTTATTTGGTGTGGATTTATATTTATAATGTGAGTTTATGATATATTAGACAGCAATCATTTTGGGATTGGTACTACAGTCGACTTCTAGAGCATAGGAGATAATTTGAATGTATTAATATATTATTAGTACTGAGAATTTACACTGTGCGTTTGGAAGTCCATTACGGTATATTGGGTGTATATATAGAATTATTGCGATGATAATATATTCAAATACATCATATATCAAGTTGTGATAATATATTGTTAATTTTTTTCATATAGTATAAGTTGTAATCGGATTACCTGTGAATTATATTCACAAAGTATGATTTTTTAATATTGATTATAAATTAACCAAATTAGGAGAAAAATATGACAAGCAACGCGATTCTCAAGATGAGTAATAAGAAATCTATCGTTAATACAACGATTATCACTGCAGCTATGACAGTGCTGGCCATGAGTCCTTTAACTAGTCATGCAAAAACATATGTTAGTGCTGCGTATAATCCACTTATGATGGGTGGTGTAGATATAATGTTTGAAGGTATGAATGGAGCAGTAAATACCAATACTAAGACTATTGAGTCAGATAAATTTGATATGAATTTTGCTGCTTTTCGTGTTGATGCGGGTATGCAAATGATGAATGGTATAAGATTTGGGGTTACTGCCGGGTTTTCTGGAGAAACAACACTAACTGATCCTATAACATTTGTACTTTCTGAAGCCACTATGACTGGGAATGCGAGTTTACCGGTAGATGTGGTATATAAAGGTCAGTTGAATGCAAGTACCACTAATTCTGATCGAGGTACTTTGAGGGCGGATAAAATTACTACAGGTAATGTTGCTAATCCGTCTGTGGCGACTGATATGGCGAGTCAGAAAATTACTTTAAAAGGCATTCAGGATATGTTTATAGGTGCTCAAGTTGGTTATGGATTCATGATGAATAGGATGATGCCTTATGTAGATGTGGGTGCTGGAATGGTAAATACAACACTAAATTTTGAAAGTGGAACAACGGATGCTTGGGGTGTTGAAATACATGGGAGAATAGGACTTAATTATATGATTAGTAGTTCTATGGGTGTATTTGCAGATTATACATTTATGTCACAACTTGAAACTGCATTTGATACTGCTATTACTGGTAAGACTAGTGGCGTTTATAAAATGCCGGAGTCCTTTGGGGCTGTAGGTGCAGATTTGACGTCTATGGATGTAATGAATGGTGGTTTAAGGGCTAATAATGTTGCAGTGGATGTCACGAAAAATGCTGCAAATAATATGATTACTTTGACTAATAGTGATGCTGAGTTTACAGCAGAGGGGACTCTTACAGGTGGTAGTAATTTGGGCATCTCAGGTCTTTCTCCTGATGGTACTATCAGTGTTACTGGTAGTAATACTGCTACAGATGCTGATCTGCAGGATATTACTTTAGCAGTTCCTATGACGTATAATTACCAGAATGTGTCATATACTGGCACTAATTCTGCTCCTCCTGCAGGTGCTGTGAAGGAATACAAATCTAAAATTGAATCGAAATACACTCACCACTTTGCGATTGGTGTCACTATGAGTTTCTAATAATTTATGTATCTTATTTAGTGTGGGTTTATGTTTTATCGCGTTGATCCGCACTAAGGGAATGAGTGATAGCAAATACCAGACTCTCCTTCAGTGTTTCAGATGCAAATTTGATGACTGTCGATGCAATGAGTGGTGGTTTAAGAGCTGTTGGTGTTGCAGTGGATGTCACGAAAAGTGTTGCAAATAATGTGATTTCTTTGACGAATGATGATGATACGTTTACAGAATAGGGGACAGATGGTAATAATTTAAACCTCTCGTTAGGTCTTTCTCCTGATGGTGCTATCAGTGTTACTGGTAGTAATGCTACTGCTATAGATGCTAATCTGCAGGATATTACTTTAGCAGTTCCTATGACGTATAAGTGCCAGAATATGTCATATACTGGTACTAATTCTGTTCCTCCTACAGGTGCTGTGAAGGAATACAAATCTAAAATTGAGTCGAAATATGCTCATCACTTTGCGATTGATGTCACTATGAGTTGCTAGTATTATATATCTTATTTAGTGTGGATTTGTGTTTTATCGCGTTGATCCGTGCTAAGGGAATAAGTTATATTAAATTGTATAGATTTATGACAAGAACAATTAACTGGAAGAATGCTCTCTTTCTGTACGTTTGGTGGATTGTTATAAGATGTTTTAAGCGTGTTGTTAATTTGTGGATAGATTGTCATATGCGAATGACGAATTATGTAGTGGATAGATATATTTTATTTGCTTGGTAACAAGATATAGTGATCATTTTTTCTGGTGGTATGACTCTATCTCTTTTTAGATAAATCAACAAGCAATGATAGAGGCATTTGCGATTTTGTGGTGTATTGGATTTTATCTGCTTGTTCAATGTCTCAACAAACAAATTATTTTAAAAATATATATATTATATTTGCTTCAAAATCCTTATAATAAATTACGGTTTAAAAGATGAATTTTATGCCTATTTCTACTATACTGGTGGTATATTGAGTGAACCCTATATGATAATCTACGGAGCGTGCATAGTTGCTACTTGCGATGTATCTAGTGGTTGTAGAGAAAATTGTACCGTAATTTTCTGAATATTTATATTCTTCATCAATTCCATGTCTAGTGTTGGACTCATTATGCTCAATTTCTTGTTTGGTTTTTAACTTGAATGCATATGATAAATATGGTTCTATGTTTTTTCTAACAGTATATCCGATACCGATGCCTCCTTGTAATGCAAGACCCCATCCTTTAGTCTCTTGATCCTGCCCAAAGTGTATAGTAGTTTGATTTGCACCTATCGAAAAATCTACGAATGGTACAATTTTATCAAATACAAAATCATATCCTATTTCAACACCTAATAGAGTGTTATCTATGCTGTGAAAAAATATTGATTCTGCAAACTCTGTGTTGCCATATATTTCAGTTAAGATTCCAAGTCTAAGTCCATTGGCAAGATTTATACCGAATCCCATATTTATTCCTGTCCAATTGATAGAAAGATCACCCAAATCCATTTGATAAGACTCAGGTAAATTCTTGCTTTCTATATATAAAGACATTCCATGTTGCATGCTAGGAGCATAAGAAGCCTTAATATATGATGAAGATATAGGGCCGAGAGATACTCCAAATAATGTAGAAAGAGCTACTACTAGCATAATGAATTTACTATAATTAATATGTAAAATCTGATCTCAGATTACTGGATTATTGTCATAGAAAAGTCTCATTTTCATTAATAGATGATATTTTTTATAGTATAATTATGAGGTAGGAACTATTTTTTTAACACTCTTCATATATTGTAAGATATAACAGAGGAAGGTATTACATTCTCTATTAATCGTATGTTAAGGTAATGTGAGTACATTCGTGGAGTATGATTACATGAAAGTATATTTGTCGAATAAATATATCTTATATGTAGCAGATATAATTTTATGCGGAAGTGTACTTGTCGAATGGGTATGCACAAATAATGTTTGTTGAGTAGGTTCACTTGATATGAAGAGTGCTTGTTGAATGAGTATGTTTTGTATAGAGTATATTTCTCGAAAACATATTTATATGTATTTAAATGGAGATGTGGTATAATTGATAGAGTCGATTGTTGTCAACTTTATGACTGTTGAAAGGAAATCAGTGATACAGTATAATGGCTTGTTATATGATTGCTTTCTAAAGTAATATATGTTCTGACACAGTATTTGAATGTGATATTAAATCTTTATTTATATCTGGTACTTGATCTTGCAGTATCGTTTATGCTAAGAATGATATCATATGTGCAAAATGGATCGGACATATTGTTTGTTGATTGAAAAGATAAATATTTTGGAGGAAAAATGAATAAGAAACTTTTACTTGGAACAGCAGCAATGGCTATGCTGTTTATGAGTTCCACTAGTGCTATGGCAATGAATGGTTCTATGAAGATGTCCCCTGGATCAAAGGGTATGAAGTATGTGTCGGTATCGTATAATCCATCGTTTACTATGGAATACGATGTATCAGTGAAAACTTCTTCTAATGAAGGCGAGTATTCTCTTTCTACTTTGAAAAGTGATAACATACCTAATAGTTACATGGGTGTTGGTGCAGAAGCTGGAATGTTTGTAACTGACAATGTATTCCTTGGTGTAGGAATGTCATATCGTGGACTCGAAGAGTTTGTTGATGGTGACGGTAACGCTAAGTCGCAACCTGTTGTTTCTAGTGCTTATAAGGCTGTTCCAGGTGGTACTGTACCACAAAACGTTCCTTCTATGGTACGTTTTAATACGGAAGCGACGTATACAAATGTTAGTAATAGTAACTCTACCGCAGTTCCTGCCAGTGTTAAATTAAGCTCAGAGGATTATGCTGGAAGTGTAAGAGAAGATGGTGTTGATCTTAAGACTATGGGGACTGATTTTTATGGTGTAATTGTTGGATTTGCTAAGCCTGTACATCAAAAGTTTATTCCATATGCCAAACTTTCTGTGGGTGGTGCTTATGTAAAACATGAAACTGTTTCTGGGCAAGAATTAACAGGGTTTACACCGGCTGGAGAAATTGCAATAGGTGGTAGAATACCTTTTACAAACTCTAATATAGGAGTGTTCTTCGATGTGGGATTCTTTGGTGCATATGAAATGGAACTTTCTGATGTAGAAGGAAATTCTTGGGATACGAAATTCTTCCCTGATGGTATGCAAGACTCAACGACTAAGAAGCCTAGTACTACTTTGGATTTATTAACCTCTCAAGCTGGATCTGCTCAACTTGATGCTAATATGATGAAGCTGAATATTGAGAGTTCAGGTGGTGTGAATGCTTATAGTATGATTGTTGATAATGCTAAAGGTATTACTTACAGTGTTCCTGATAATATAACTCCAAATAGTGTTGGAGCAGCTGCTACATCGGTCACAGCTGATGCACCTATTTCTTATAATACTAATGTTGTTCCTTTCTATAGAGTAACTGATGAGAATCCTTCTCCTGTAACTGCTTTGATTGGTACTCAATTTAGCGTTAATGTGAAACTTGGTGTAACTATTGCTTTTTAATAGGGATTCTTCGTAGTAATTTATAATCATTATTAAGAAAGAGAGAAACTTATTGGTTTTCTTTCTTTCTTTTTTGTAGTTTTTTTGAAATTATCCGTTTGATAAAAACTTTTTATACTGACTTCCGTTGTTGTATAGAAAATGTTCAAGATTGTTTATATCGGTTAATGTTTTTCTGTCACATTGATGGGTCTTTTATTCAGGGATTTTTTTATCTCCTGATTTTCTCTTCTAGATCTTCGTGATCTATCTTTTTTAAGATGTTTCATATACTTCTTTTTAGGTATCAATTGAGCGTTCTACGGGTTGCTGGGATTATTCAATATGCTTTTATTATGAATGTATTTAAATAATTTAATAATATATTACAGATAGAATATATGATAATATAGAATACAATACATTAATATATAATAAATTATCTCATATATTATCATTTAAAGTTGATTTATAAACTATGGAGTCATGTTAAAAAAACAAATGAATGGAAATAATGATATTACATCTATCAATTTGTTATCTAAAATAGAATATACCGCAATCAAATATGCAGAATATACCCAGTTTTTCAAAAAACAAGATATTAGGGATAAGTATACAGCAATATTATCGGAAGTTGATCAAAAGATCTCTCAAGAATTAGACGTTGAAATACAAGCTGGGAATTATAAAACAATTCTGAGAAAACTACAGAATATTGATTCTTCAAAATCAATAAAAGAATTTGTACCCATGATTTATGATCGATTACAAAAAATTGATATTTATCTTGAAGGATACTATTATTCACAGGAGGCAAAAAAAACAGATATATCTGAGAATACAGAGCTGTTATATATATATGATCAATTTAATAAAATATTACGAGAATCTTGGATAAAGAAATATATTACAGAAGAACAATATAATAAACATCTTATTAAGGACAATAAACCTTTATCTACTCAGGAGATTAAAGAAAAAAATCAGGTAATTATAAATTTTAATTTTATGAGTAGTGAAGCTCATCAGAAAAAATTTCTTTTACCATACAATAAACAGATGTTATATGAAAATATCTCTAATAATCTAGGTATTGTAAGAAATAATTATGATAAATTATATCGTCAGTATGCATTGCGTCACACACTTGCTTCAATAATAAAATTCATTATTTTAATATCTTTGGTATCAATAACATGGATTGGTTTTTTTACTGGAATACCAATGGCACTAGCGTTTTCAATAATTTCATTAGTGAGTAATATATTTTCATGTATAGAGATTATAAATACTATAATATTACTTCAGGATCAAAAGGAATATAAGCAGGCTATTAAAAATCCTTATGGTTCATCTGGAAATATTATGCAATCAGAATTTTCTAATGTGCATAGTGAGTATTCGGCAAAGATTAACAGAAAAACTTTATACATGGAATTATTATTACGTGTTATTTCATTAATAAATTCCGTATTATTGATAATATCGCTTGCTTTAGGAATTCAGGAGTTTTTATTGTGTACTGCTTTAATTATACCAATAGTTATAATGGTAATCAAAGTTGTAGGAAATACTATAGCATACACAGGTATGAATTCTGAAGCACAGGAAACAGATTTTGTATATACGGATTCGTTGAAAAAACATTTTTTTTCTAATATTGAAGAAGCAGTGACAAATTTTGTAAAATCAATGACGGTGATTTCAGGCCCTATATTTTCTGTGGTAGTGAATACGTTGAGTTTATTTAGACATGTAATCACTATTAATTTAAGTGTTAAGTTGGTGAAAAGGTTTTATAATAAAGAGAAGAATGATAATAATGTATTACAAGAAACTATGTCTGAAACTCTGCTTCGAAACAGTGAAGTTATTTTACCAAAAAGCTTTATAGAGACGTATTTTGGTAATATTCTCAGTACTGAAGTTCAAAACTGGATTAATGATCTGACCAATAAATATACAATCGATAATGTTAAGACAGTTACTACACAAGAAATAGATAAATATATTGAAGAATTTATCAATAAAATACAGGAAAAGACACTCTTGGATTTGAATGTAGAGGAAAAGAAGATATTCAGCCAGATACTCAAAGAGCACTTAAAGGTACAATCTCATATCTCTATTAAGGATCAACAAGAAAGTGTTATCAGTAGTCAAGTCCAAGAAGTAGAGATTGATAATTTGGATGTCGATCATGCTCAAGAACATGATAATGGTGTACCGGGTGTTTCTTTGTAGTATTTGACTTTTCTATACAGGCTGTATCTTTTGAACTATTCTATTGAATTTATTTATCTTTATACCAAATAGTCTAAAAAATATTCGTGGTTTCTTGTAGTCCTTCTTATAGCTTAGCTTCATTAGTCACTGTTAACAAAGGTGATATTTAATAAGGAAAAGATAAGTCTGATTTTTTCAAATCGTAAAGCTAAATGTCTATTTTCCTTAAGTTTAGCGAAGGAATTTTCTATTTTAGACTGGAATTTGAATATATGTTTGTTATATATAATGGGTTTAATACGATTTTTTCGATATAACAGTAATATTGCATAGTTCTTGGAGTTTTTTTCTATCACTATCATACCCTTTATCTTCTACTACATTTTTTGTCAGTTTACTGGCAAAACTAATATCTACCTTAATTCCCCCCCAGTTAAACCTCTATGATTTTAAAGTCTGGTATTATAGCTAAATGCAGTTTTAATCCCGATATAATTCTTCCTTGTGACTGTTGACTTCTTTTTTACTTCCACCATGTCTGTGGTAAAAGCACTAGATCACTATATTGACTTTTACATCCTCGTTATTTTGTAAAATAGATACTATCTTCCACTTCCTTTGATTTTGGAATTTCATATATATACTGTGCCATCTTCCATAGCACTTAGGTAGATCTCTCCATGGTAGTTCCGTAATACATATAATATTTCACAGAATACTTGATCCTTTCCAGATCCTCACTCTTTTCGATGATTGGCAAGATCATCTCATCAAATTTCTCAATCGGGTATAATCTTCTATCCATCTTTCTTATATGTTATTTGTTACATGCTTTTTAAACTTGATATTATTCAATCATATACCCTTTTTTCTACAATTTCACAGAAATTTTATTCAAAAATCCATCGGATTATAGATTGTTTACTGGTGTTTTATAGGGGATGAATGTTGCAAAGTGAATAGAAGGAGTGAGAACCGTAATGAATTTATTTTTGTGGTATTTGCTCATTACAGTCCATATGGAGTAATAGTATGCAATTAAGAACAGATAAAGAGATGGATGGTCCAAAATATAGATGTGATGATCAAAAAAAGCATTGAAGATATATCAGTATGGTTTAGGATTTAGGGTGATTATAAGGATTTTAGATGTCAGTAATGTATCAATACTGAATTGAATGATCTTTTGAGAAATTTTCAATAAGATTTCGGAGAATTAGAAATAGACGAAATACACGGTGGATCAAAAAAAAAAGAGCTTGGATCGCGTTATATAGAAAAGGGAAACGATTCATTAACTTTATAGTATAATATAAAATAAATATCTTTCTATATTAGAAATATTAAGATTCAATATTATTTCACAAAATAACACTTATTAATACAAAATACTTTAGATTGATATATATAGATTATTTTATTAATATTTTTATAATAGTGTCTGTGTATTATTTTTAACAATAATAATTATTTTTGATTAAATATCTACAACAAAATAATATTTGGTTAGTTTCTAAATCAAGATATTTATTTACAAAGTAACAAATCAAGATCTTTTATAATTAGGACAGCTTAATAACTATGGTAGAGGATGAAAATATTCAAGAGGATTTTTATGTTGATGAAGTTGCGTGTGTCAATTTGTTGTCTAAGATAGAATATATGTCAATTCGGCATAAGGAATATATCGAATTTTTTAGAAGAAATAGTACTATAAACGATTATGCAAGAATATTGAAATTGATTGATGGTGCAACAGCGAAAAAATTGCGTGAGCAGGGTTCTATAAAGCAAGATAATTATCAGGATATTTTGCAATTACTTGAGGATCTAACACCAGATACGGGCGAGTTAGTTATAGGATTGAATAAACAAGCTTATTCAGAGATTCAAAAGTTTATCACTAGCATCAGAAGACAGATGAATTCACTTGATACACGTGTTAAAAACTATTATTTCTCAAATAGAAATAATGCAACTGATGATATACATCAAGATACAGAACTACTATACATATATTCTAAATTTAATCAGGTATTGTCTGGATATTTTGAAACAGGAGATATAAGTAAAGAGGTTTATCATAGATATAGGATCATGAATAATGATCCTCTGAGTAAGGAAGAAATTCAAGAGAGAAATAATATAATTCTTCAGGTTCCCAACTTGGATCGTACGCAAGTATTTTTGTTACCTGTGAATGATCACATGTTTAGAGAAAATACTACGAGTAATATAGAGTTTATGATGGAGAGTTATGATATGGTATATCGTCTCTATTCAGCAAATCAGACAAAACACTCAATTATAAGGTTTGCTTTAGCATTATCGATGATTTCACTGTTAGTAGTTTCGTTGGTGACTGGGCTACCATTGCAATTGGCTTTTGCGCTGGTTTCTGTGGCAACCAGCATCCATATGTGCATAGAAATGTATGATATTATCAAATTAGGTCGTGCGCAATCAAAATATGCAGAGAGAATAAAAAATCGTTATGGTATCTTGCATAGGGATAATGCTATGAAATCAGAGTTTGACAAGGTGCATAGTTCATTGGCATTAGATATACAGGAACAAAGTATAAAATTGGAATGTGCTTTACGGTGTGTATCATTAATTGGAGCTATTGTTACAGTGCTAATGGTGATACTAGGAATAGAAGAATTGATTGTGTTGACTGCCGTAGTAGTGCCAGCGGTTGTATTTCTTATTAGAGCTATAGGAAATGCTGTGATTTATCATAGGTTAAGAACAAATAACGAATCACAAAATAAGGACGCAGATATTGATTATACAGGATCATTTATAACACGTATTATTCAGATTTTGAGCGCCACTTTAGAAGAGATTGGGATTGCGCTCAATATGACTATAACATCTCAAGGTATGTCAATTGTGATGAACAGTATGACTGCATTGGAACATGTCTCGGATCTTTCTCAGTCTTATGATATGAGGAAGAACTTTGAGGATAAGAGGAGGAATGATTTACACATTCTGATGCATTCTCTATCTGATACTATATGTGAGAATGGTACAGTGATTATGGAGAAAGGATATGTAGAGGAAGAGTATTGTACTATTTTTACTGTTAATATTCAAAAAGCAATTACTGAGTTGAGGCATATGCTTATCTTGTATTCTATAAAAGAGATTGCTGAAAATGATTTAAACGAATATATCGATGAAATTATTAATAAGTTGGAACAAGGTTCAAAAATATTTAGTGCAGAGGATAAAAGAGTACTCAGGAAGGTGATTGTACATTATTTACAGGATGTAATGGAAGTATCTATTGTACAGCAACAATCTCAAGATATAGCAATTGATAGTCGACTAGAACAGAGTTTCATTCCTGAAACAGATCTCGAAATGACTGAATACAGTTTTTTGATGAAAGATTGGGAGGATTTACAGGAAATGATATATAACTTACAAGATATGTATAATGTACATACAAATGTATCGAGTGTATCAGGAAAGAGGCAAATTGTCACAACTGAGATTTCGGCTCAGTTACAAGATGAGGAGGCTCAGACAAGAGTTACGCAATCTGGAGATGTCATCAATGATACTCTTGTAAAAGATTTATTCACGGAAATATTTGGGTTATTGGAGAAGTATAAAAAAGATCAATTGACTTTCGAGGAACAAAAAAAATCTTTGCATATAATTAAAGAAAACTTGTTTTATTTAGGGGAGTATGTATGGAATGATACAAAACCTCATAAGGATACTATCATGGAAAACCTGCAGAATATGCAACAACAGCATCAAAGTATATTGTTAAAAGTAAAAAGTATGCTAGGGAAAATGCAACAAATGAGTAAGATTGAGAGATTAATAGTACGAGCAAAAAAAGATTCGCATATACCCTTTCAAGCATCTCAGGACTCTAAATCATTTGTATTATTTAAGTCAGAGAATTCATTACAATGGGTTTTAACACGTAAAGAACCATTGAAATTAAACGCGATTATATCTGAATTGACGGAATATGGAGATGCTCTATCTATCGAAAGAAAACAGGTTGTATTGAAGCAATTACAAGACATATTGATATGTATACCTGTGATGTTACGTGATTCTCAAAAGGGAGATATAAACTTTTCTGAGATGCAAATTATATTGGAGAAATTATCTTATTCACTAGATAAAATATCTTTGTCACCAGAGTTAAGTGATTTGTTAGGGGTAGTGAAGCAACAAAATACAAATATGGTACAGTATATATCTCAGATATTATCTCAACAGCGACAAGATGAGATATTTCGGGAGCTGGATATAATACGCATTGCTGAAAATCAAGAGGATGAAGCGATTTTATGCACAAGGGTATCAGACTTATTACTTGAATTATCGACATATTCTCACATGAATATACCAGATGAACGCTTAGAGAAAAGTAAGATATTAGAAGGTATATCGTCTAAATTAGAGGAGATCGAAGGTTCGAGTGAGATGCATGAAATAATACAACAGAGTAAGAATAGATTGGATGAAATAACTACAACATTATTTAAACGATATAATTCAGGGGTATTGCAAGAGATTATGTTGATAATGTTCCAATCTGAACAATCCGGAACAGTGATGCCATTAAAGAGGTTATCACGATTATTGTGTGAAATGTCTAATTCATTAGATAGTTTCATGAGTACAGAAGATTTGCAATTGACGCAAAAAAAAGAGGTATTACAGGAATTAGCAAAGCACCTTAGACAAGTACGTAAATCATGTGCACCCAGTAATACAGCATTGTTATGTCAGTTAGAAATGCAGAATAGAAATTTGTTACAGAAAGTATTTACGTTATTATATCAACAAGAAAAAGGATCTATACTGGACAATTTGGAGACATTGGAAGGTGTGTTGTATAAATTGAGACAGAAAGAAGACAAACAGCCTCTAATAAACGAAGTATTAGTGTTGTTAGATCAATTATCGGTTTTATTAGATCAAAACAACAGATATGGACAAAATATATTTGTGGATAGTAAAGTATCTTCTCTGTTGAGGTTGCTAATGTCTCTGGATATGAGTAGTCAACCAGATACAGTACAGGAACTGTATGGGAGTGTATTGATACATGCAGAATCTATATTATATACACCCCAATATACAAGTCTAATATGGGAAATAGAAGATTGTATGATTCGATTTGAATCGCAAGATATAAGCACTTCAGTCAAAACAACATCAAGAGTCTTGAGCAATTTATCAACATTATTACAGGACAGGAAAGCTCTATCTGTGCAGAAGATTATCAATGTATCACAGGAGTTATTTTCATATCTAGAGGAATTACGTGTATCTCCAGAAAATAAATTATCTGATCTTGACGAAGTACAAATTAAAGAATTATCGGATAAGCTGGCTGAAATATTCCAAATGTCATACACACAACAACAAGAAGAAATATTTGAGGAATTAGAAGGAATACAAATATCTAAGTTAGTCTCTAACGCAGAAGTGGACATCGTAAAGGAACGAATATCGAATTTATTTGATAGATTCTCAAATATCCCGATACAATATCGAGATATGTCATTAGAAAAATTAAACGCAAGAGAGGTATTATGTGGCAAAATCCTAGAACAACTCAAGGAAGTAAAACAGTCATCAGAAATAAAGGATGTGGGAGAGATACTGGAATCACATAAAAGTAAATTGTCAAGTATGATATCCTACCATAGACTGAAAGAATTTTATGTGGATATGGAAAAACGTTTGGGCATTATACAGGAAGTACTAGGTGGTTCTATATCAGAAATGTTACCGATAAACTTGAATGAGGTAAGGAATATCTTGAATGATATGAGTGATAATCTGGATGAGGCAAACTATGAACTAAAGGATATTAAAAACTCATTGGGTGAATATATAGAAAACGATAATTATCATATGGAATTCTTTGATGTAATGCATTCTGTATTGAAGAGGATGCAGATGGAAGCATTGGATAAAGTATCGCTAATATTCGATCAGCTTCGAGAAGAAAAGAGTACTATTGATGCTTTCGAAGAGATTCTGGATAATCGAGACCAACGCAAAAATGACATGGATTTATTAGATAAAGAAGTAAAATTCTCAAATCTTGAGGCAGGGAATGGTCATACAGAGTTGGTGAATCCGATGAATAAAGAATATGATGATATATCTGGGAAAACAGACAAAATGTTGTTTACAGAAATACGTAGAATCACGGAGCAAAAACTGAAAATTATATATGACCAATTACAAGAACCTCACAACATTTCGAAAGAACAATGTGTAACAATACAAAATATCATTCAGCACATAAAGAATACTGTTTTTGATAAAATGTCTAATCAATCTGATTTCTTGAAGGGAGAAATATTATTAACGGGGATGGGGACAGATTGGCTAGAGAATACATTAGCTCAAGTACATAAGTATACACATCAGATTACTGAAATATATTGGCAACGAGGACAAGAAGAAGTTACAGAAGTAATGAATAAATTACAAATAGATATGATGAATAATCTAGGTCAAAAAATGTCATTTTTAGAGAGCCAGTTAAATGGAAATGTATCACTTAAAGAATTGAGGATAATAGAAGTAACATTGCAGAATATCTCTCCGCAATTGCAAAAAATAAATAGATCGAAAGAGTTAAGTAAGCTGGTACAACAAAATACGTCGTTAACAAACAGAGTATCTAAAATGTTACAGGAACAGACGGTCAAAGGACAAATATTTTTTGTACAAGAGGCACTGAATGCATTAATACAACTAGAAAACAGGTCAAATTCACAAACACAGAAAGAG
Source organism: Candidatus Xenolissoclinum pacificiensis L6 (assembly GCA_000512675.1). Classification (GTDB taxonomy): domain Bacteria; phylum Pseudomonadota; class Alphaproteobacteria; order Rickettsiales; family Anaplasmataceae; genus Xenolissoclinum; species Xenolissoclinum pacificum. The sequence goes on along the minus strand of AXCJ01000008.1, from coordinate 657 downwards.
TCATTGGTAGGAGCACACGAGATATTAGAATTTTTATTAGAACAATTGAAGACATTCGACAATCAAGACCTTAATAAAGTGTTTGTTCAACTATCTCCTATTTTGAAAGAAATACAAGAATTATCATTACAATCAAGTATAAAAGATGTCGAGGCAGTAGAGATATTCAAAGAATTATCTCACATCTTTTCTCTACAGCAATCCATTGTATTGGATAAGTTTAAAGAAGTAATGGATTGCATGACAAGAAAGGATATGTTTTTTCAAGAATTCACCTTGAGAACGTCGAAATTATTGGGTGTATTCTCAAGAGAACTGGAATTTTTATTGAAGGCATCAAAGGAAGTGAAGAGCCAATTGGTTGCATTAGAAAGTGAGGAGAAACTATTTGATCAAAGGGTAAGATTACTGAGTGATATGCAGTTGAAATTATTTGATATACAGATTTTGGTTCCAGAAAAAGATTCTGTGAGCAACGTTTCAGGCGCCCTATTAGAAGTATTTCAGAAAATACAATTGTGGGGTGAAAAGCACGTAGAGTATTTTCAGGATCAAATAAAAGTTGTGGATCACTTAGATATTAAAGAGAAACATCAAGGAAATACTCCAAGTAAAGATCTACAAGACGATGCTATATTATCTAAGAAGAAAAACACA
>AXCJ01000007.1 GCA_000512675.1 Candidatus Xenolissoclinum pacificiensis L6 | reverse complement strand
CACTTATGGGAGATAATAATCAGACAGCACCTAGTAATATGCCAGTCATGCCTCAAGATGTGGCTCCGAATACAGGAAATCTGTCGATGTCTAATAATGTACCAACAACACCTCAAGCACTTATGGGAGATAATAATCAGACAGCACCTAGTAATATGCCAGTCATGCCTCAAGATGTGGCTCCGAATACAGGAAATCTTTCGATGTCTAACAATGCATCAACACAAGCTATGTCTCAGAGGATAACTACTATGCCAACTGTGCAAAATACAACCCAAGATATTCAACCTAGTATGCTCACTGTAAGTCAATCTTCGAACAGTGTTTCTCCTGTACCTAGTACTATGCCTGTTGCTAGCATTATAACTCCTATTATACCAGGGAGCCAAGATGAATATGAGTCTATGAAAGAAATCAAAGAATCAGTATTGCTTCCTAATCAGAGTTCGCAAATCCCTGTAGTCACTCTATCTGATGTCTCATCTGCTATTTCTCCTCCGTCTAATAATTTTGCTGATAATAGAAACCTTATGCCTGTTGAAGAAAAAATAATGCATATTTCCTCTAATAATGACCAATTTCTACCGCGTAATTTTGATCAAGTATATGATGCTACAATCACAAATGCAGAGATATCCAATAAATATGGCTCTCAGAATAAACAGGCAAATAGTAAAGATTCGGTGAATAACATAGCTAGATCCATCATAGATGCGTTTGATATACTTCAAGAAAATGCAGAGTGGGTGAAAGATCACGAGGATGTATTACAGAAGCTTTATATACATATGTCGCCTCATATTTATAAGAGAACGTATGGAGAAAGCAATAGACATTTACCCGAAGCATTGTATACAGAAGACCTTAAAGTATATGCTTTTGATATGGTAGTAAAGGGTAATATTGGAGGGCTTAATGAATTGATAAACTCCCAGGTGATTGATGATTTAGTAAATATACAGAATGATCAAGGAGATACTTTGCTGATACATGCAGTGAAAGCGGGAAGAGCGGATGTTGTTCAATACTTGCTACATCAAGGGTGTGATGATATATATCACACAAATAAAAATGGGTTGGGAGCGATATCAATTGCATTAGTGCAAAAAAGAAGTGATATTTTACAATATTTTAAGCAACATATGGAAGATAAGAATTTGTTAGCACAACATATGTAAACAATAGATGAATGGTTAATGTTGAAAGTGCTATAGATGGATAGCTATATGTCAGAGATGATCTAATGCTCAGAGAAATGTTACTGTAGCTTAGCTGTTTTGTACGGAATATATTCTTGCAAGGCATATTATACATTGAATTTGACTGTTTTCAAAAATAAATATCATTCATATCACTATAACGAATCCTTGAACATTGAAGAAAAGTGAGGGTTGTGTTGTTTAGAAGAGTAGGAAGTTTATACTAATACGTTTTAAGCGGGTTCAAGGTGTTGTAATGTTAGTGCATTACAACAAGAAGTATTAAAAGATTATTTATAGAACATTATTAAGAATACACCGTGATTGCATTTTTACACAAATAAATCAATTTCATCATTCGTGATATAAACTTTCAATTGTGTAAGAATAGATTGAGACAATACTTCATGTTGATCAGGTCTTCGAACAATAAAATACTATATTGTTTAATAAAATTTACAAAAGCATTGTTTTTCTGGAGTAATGTATGATAGAATCTGGGTTATTCTAATGCTATTTCTTATGTATATATACGAAGCCACCTTTCTGGTTACCAGTTCTCTTTCTGATTCTGAAGTTAGTAGTCTAATTAATACTACTGTGAAGTCCTTATGTGATGGTAAGGTGGAATTAATACTGAAAGAGTACTATGGGTTGGTGGATCTTGCTTATGTTATAGGTAAGGTTAATAAAGCTCATGTATTTGTGCTTTTTCTGAAAACGGATAGTAATTCATGTGTGCAAGATTGTATGCAGAAAACTAAATATAATAAGATTATAATACGCACTATGTTGTTGCGACATGATATTAAAGATTTTGATATATCAAAAGTAAATACCAAACTGCAACTTGTTGCTGATGTTGAGTAAATATGATGATTTTTTTTTATTTCTGTGATTAAATAAAACTATGAACCCTTTGAAAGAAGAAGGTTGTTGTACCTTAAATGACTTTGAGACAAAATATATTGATTATAAAAATGTTGCATTTTTAAAGAAGTATTCTTCTCCGTGTGGTAGGATTATGCCCGGGAAGATTAATGGTTTATGTCCAAGACATCAGAGGTTAGTAAGGAAGGCTCTCCAAATTGCTAGAATGCTTGGATTTGTTGCTTTTTGTAGTCGGAATAAGAGGTAGTCTATGTCGGTAAAAGTGATCTTAAAGGAATCTGTTAGGAAGTTGGGTAAACCGGGTGATATGGTAGTTGTTAAACCCGGATATTCAAGGTTCTTAGTTCGTGATGGCCGAGCTGTTGTTGCATCTCCTGAAAATGTTAAAGAGTTCGAGAAGGTAAGGAAAGACTTGCAGGCGCAAGAGGAAAAGCTTATATCTCAACATAGGAGCGTGCTTGCATCATTGGAGCAAATAGGAGATATTAACTATAAATCTTTGACGACGGAAGATGGTAGTTTATTTGGTTCTTTGAGAGCAAAGGGTATTGCTGATTTTCTTAAAAGTGAACATGGTATTGTAATACCTACTAAAGCCTTGATGATTTCTTCTCCTATAAAGAAGCAGGGAGTATATAAGATACAGGTATCCTTGCATCCTGAAGTTGCAACAACTCTGACCTTGAATGTAATTGGGCAAAGGTAGTATTGTATGTTGGATAGATATAGTAGACCTATTTTGTCTGATATTTGGACTGATCACTATAGGTTTTCCACATTTCTTAGAATAGAAATTTTAGTGTGTGAGGCCTATCATCAATTAGGACATATACCTGAAGGATCTATGAAGTGTATAAGAAATGCTTCTTTTGATATAGAAAGAATTCATGCTATAGAACAAGATGTTAAACACGATATCATTGCTTTTCTGACTAGTGTTTCTGAATCTATAGGAGATCACTCTAGATTTTTACATATGGGGTTAACCAGTTCTGATATAATAGATACTTGTTTGTCAGTACAAATTACTAATTCACTTAAAATAATAATTGATGATTTGCAAGAAGTTCTTGAGGTTCTTAAGAGATTAGCGCATCAATATGAGGATCTTGTGTGTATTGGTAGGTCTCATGGGATACATGCGGAACCAATAAGCATGGGAGTTAAAATATCTAGATATTATGCAGAGATGCTTCGGTCTATGAAACGGTTAGTATTGGCTAAAGAAGAGGTGTCGATTTGTAAAATATCTGGTTCTCTAGGTAATTTTGCAAATGTCCCACCTTATGTTGAAGAGTATGTTGCTGAAAAACTAGAACTAGCAACAGAAACTGTATCTTCCCAGGTCATCCCCAGGGATAGACATGCGTTTGTGTTTTCTGTTTTTGCGATTTTAGCCTCTTCGATAGAAAATATTGCTACTGAGATCAGGCATCTACAGAAGTCTGAGGTTATGGAGGTTGCTGAAGGATTTTCAGAATTGCAAAAGGGAAGTTCTTCTATGCCACATAAAAGAAATCCTATATTGTCGGAAAATTTAACGGGTTTATCAAGGGTTATAAGGTCGTATGTTGTTCCAGCATATGAAAATATTACATTGTGGCATGAACGGGATATATCTCATTCTTCCGTAGAAAGGTTTATTGTACCAAGTGCTTGTGTAACCATGGATTTTGCATTAAATAGGCTTAAATCGCTACTAGAAGGACTGAACGTAAATGAGAAAAATATCAATAGGAATGTTCAAGGCTCCTTGGGGTTAGTATTTTCACAGAAGATATTGTTAGAATTAATCAAGGTAACAGGAATTTCCAGGGAATCAGCATATAAAAAGATACAAATTGCTTGTTCAAAGGTTTTTGAAGAGGGTGCTGATTTTATAGAGGCATTAAATGCAGATCCCCTTATAAAGGAAAGTATACAAGATTGGGATAAGATATTGGATGTCGATTATTATGTCAAGAATAATGATTATATATTCAGTAAAGTTTTCTCTGAAAGTTAATTTTTAGGTCATATTTTTATAGTATAAGTGTGTTTTTTGTATTAGTTGAGTGAGTACGTGCTTGTTATCTACGTTATGTGTTTTATGAATTTTTACCATCATAGTAAATATGACTGATACTATTACTTACATAGGCAGTAATCCGTCTAGTTTGTCGGAAGTTCTTATATTACTTTTTACAGCGGTTGCAACAGTCACTATATTTTTTAAGATAAAAGTGAGTCCGATACTTGGATACTTTGTTGCTGGAGCACTGTTGGGGATCAATGGATTTGGTTTTATACATTCGGTTGTTATAATAGAGGCCATTGCGGAGTTCGGTGTTGTATTTCTATTATTTATGATTGGTCTTGAGCTTACTGTTGATAGGTTAATGACCATGAGAAGTCATGTTTTCGGGTTTGGGTCATTACAGTTTTTTATCACATCTATTGTGATAATAGCTTTATGTCACTATTTATCTGATATAGGGTTGAAGTCTTCTGTTATCATTGGAGCCTCTCTGTCATTATCTTCAACTGCTTTAGTATTACAGGTGGTACAGGAACATGCCTTGCAGAATAAACAAGTAGGTCGTTTATCGATAGCTATATTACTTTTGCAGGATTTTGCAGTGGTACCGTTGCTAGTATTAATCCCTCTGATCGAGAGTAATAGCCCACAAAATATTCTCTTTCCAATAGGTCAAGCACTTGTGAAAGCAACCATCGTGCTTATTATAATATTTATGACTGGTAGATTGGTGCTTAGGCCAACTTTTAAGTTTATAGCTACAACAAAAAGTAATGAATTATTTGTCGCGACAACTCTTTTAGTAATATTAGGTTCTGCATATTTGACGGAAAAACTCGAACTTTCACTGGCAATGGGTGCATTTGTAGCTGGTCTGTTGGTTGCAGAAACTGAATATGATCAGGAAGTTGAACATGTGGTATTACCATTCAAGAGTCTTTTATTAGGCTTGTTTTTTATGACTATAGGAATGTCTATAGATATAGTATTTTTAATAGATAAGATTTGGTTAATTTTATCATTAACGACTGCTCTAATAGTAGTGAAGTCTGTGATAATTATGGTGTTGGGATATATATTTGGGTTCAGAAATGGATCCGCGATACATGGGGGGCTATTATTAGCACAAGGAAGTGAATTTGCATTGATACTGATTAACTTAGCTACTAAGAAAGGTATTACTTCTGAGTATTCCCAAAGTTTGATTACAGCTATAATTACAACTTCTATGGGTATTACTCCTGTTTTGTCATATTTAGGTATGATAGTTGTCAAGAAAATGGAATCCAGAAACAATCCACCACTTAATCGACAGAATAGCATTGAGTTGGAAACTATGGATGTTGATAATCATGTTGTGATCATAGGTTTTGGTAAGGCGGGAAAAATGGTTGCAAAGATGCTTACTGTAGGTAAGATTAATTATATTGCAATTGATAAAGATGAAGAAATAGTTAAGAAATATCAAGAGAAGGGGTTCTCTTTATACTATGGGGATGTGAGAAAGTTATCGATATTAAAGGCTATAGGAGCAGGACGTGCAAAATTGGTTGTGATAGCATTTGAAAATAAACATTCTGTTAAGCAGATAATTCAAATTATGAAGAATAATTTTCCGGATGTTACTATAATACTTAGAGTGAAGGATTTAAAGGAGAATAAAGAATTAAAGGGTACAGGTGTAATTCTTATACCGGAAAATTTTGAAATTGGTTTGCAACTGGGCGGTGCTGTATTGGTATCAAATGGGATTAGTGAATATAATGTATCTTTAATTAAAAATAGATTTAGGTCCTGTAATTATGCAATGATAAAAGAAGAAGATACTGAGGATTGAGTACTATTGATTTGGTATATAAGACAACAAGTATGTTAGTTATGAGGATATATTATTCATAACTAACATACTTGTTCACAAATGAATAAGATATGAGCCCTCTTCTTGTGAAATACAAAATAAGGGACTGTTAAAATCTCAATTTAATTAGTTAGAAATATTGAGGGTTATTAAGTAAATAACGATGGAGGTGATATCTTATTGATATGATAGTTATCAAATAAAGATACAGATAGGTATAACATATGCGCATATTTAAAGACTGAGATAAATGTGCGTTTAAATATCGCAAGCCAGTTTTTTTGACTACCGTTGTTGCGTTTAAGTTTAATAGTAAGAGGATTGACTTATAGCAGGGTTGGATTTAGGTAGTATTTTAGCAATGTAGCATCAGTACAGAAAAACTTTACGTCCTCCAGTGTCTGGTGCGATTATAAAGCTTCCTAATTGTTTTTATTGTTTGACTTCTTATTCAAGTAGTTGACCTGTAATCAAGGACTTTCTATATCCACAATTTATTCGGTTTTTTTGAATATAATTCCATATTTCATCTAACTTCAATACACCATTTCTCTGTGGTTCAAGTGTTGTATAATGTTTTTTACAAAATTATGCACCCAATCCAACACGTTAGATACATTAAATAGCTTTACTATCGCATAAGAGATAATCCATACACTGTTACTGCAAGTAATTTTTGCTCTAAAGGACTACCCCCGCTTTTGTAGACATTGTATATTGGCACTTGCAATTTTTACATCTATATCTCTGTTGCCATTCACAATTAATATTATATATCATTTGATTCTTTATCTTGCTGAGCAATGATATTGATCTATATGATTATTAATTCTCCAATGACATTTGCATGAAAAATATCACTTTTTCGTTCTTCTAATATTTCTACATTCTATCAAAAATATTCCTTCCTTCTGCTACAGATATCTTCTATTTTGATTCTTTGTTTTTTCAGTGCTTCTATATTTAACAGAGAATGTAGAGGAAAGGTCATTGCGTTTAGGTTGTAGGATTTTTTTTGATATTTTGTAGTCTATCAACCGACAAATCATCTTCTTTCTTACCAAATTTTATATTGTCTAAGGTGTTTCTAACGCTAGTCCAAGTGGCTTTCAGTACAGATCCTATATCTACAAGTGATTTAGTTTTTGTGAAAACAGTATATATCCATTCTAAAGAGACTTCTTTAATATCTAGATATAGTTTGTTTTTCTCAGTATAGCTTAGATCATTTTCAATCAAATTTGATTTGTACTCATTGTAAGATCCACTAACCCCATTTAGGAAATCAACAGTTTCAACGGGTTTTTGGTTGTTGAAAGTAATAGTTAGAGTTTCAGAATCTCTTTCTATTTATCTAACTACAATTGTTAATTTGCTAACATATATTCTAGATTAAATCAAGAGAAAGCGAACGAAAAAGAGTATAGTCTACGCAACATTGTACAAACTATATCAATTGTATGAAACATCCCATGTTGAGATGTTTTCTTTGTTAGTTATACCACCTAAATTCTCTCTACTATTAAATTGGAAATTGGCAAATATAGGAGAATTCATTATAGGGCTATTATATCTGATAGGATGGCGATTTAGGTCATATACATCTACAACATACATATCAGTTTTCCCCCGGTAATTGAATTATAGAATGTGCTGTAATGTTCTAATCTCGTTGCTTTGTGAGAATGTATCATCTAGATTCAAAGAATTGGTCATAGGCACTGTGAACAAAGGTTTAAACTTAGTTTAGAAAGCTGTAAAAAATAACATATGAGAAATGATGGATAGAAGATTATACCCGATTGAAAAATTTGATGCGATGATATTGCCAATCATCGATCATTAGTCATTATCAAGTATTCTGTGCAATATTATATGTATTAAGAACGGGACTATCATGGAGACGCTCTCCTTAAGTGCTATGAAAGATGGCATAGTATATATATGAGATTCCAAAATGGAAGGAGGTGGAAGATAGTACCTATTTTATAATAACGAGGATTTAAAAGTAAATATAGTGCTCTAGTGCATTTTACCATAGACATGGAGGCGGTTAAAAGGAAGAAGCATATCTAACAACAAAACTACATTTAGCTATAACACCAGACTTTAAAATCATAGAGGGTTTTCTAACTGGTGGGAATAAGTCAGATATTAGTTTTGTCAGTGAACTGACAAAAAATGTAGTAGAAGATAAAGGGTATGATAGTGATAAACATAGCAAAAAATTACAAGAACTATGCAATATTCCTGTGATATAGAAAAAATCTTATTAAAACCATTAATATATAACAAACATATATTCAGATTCCGGTCTAAAATAGAAAATTTCTTCGCTCAACTTAAGGAAAATAGATGTTTATCTTTACAATTTGAAAAATCAGACTTATTTTTCCTATCTTTCATTGTTTCCGCCTGTATTAAATATCACTTAACAGTGCCGATTAATTTAGCCCTAAACGATTAAGCAATGTTGTTTGTTGATGATATACCTATGATTTCTTTTAGAGGTAATCTCAATACGTAACTTCTTATTACTAGTTTGAGGTACATTCATACTTCTGTATAACAAAATTTTCATACTCAGTATACTTAGTTGTCTGCAAGGTTATACTTTGCTTTGTATTGAAACATTCACTAAGTTTGTTGTATTCGCTTAAAGATCTTGAATAATGATTTGCACTCCTGTGCTATTGATAATTGTACTCGGGATATCGTAACTCTAGATACGATATCCCTGGAAAGATCACTAATGATCATTACGGGTAATTACGGTAAGTACCTTATGTTATACTATCGTTGAGAATTACTCCGTTTATTGATATATACTTCATATCGATCTGCGCTTCCATGCTTTGATTTTACACTAAGGTAATTTTACAGGAGGTCTATGAGAAGAAGTTATATGAAGATGGGTACAAATTCAGTTTAGGTAGTGTCCCTAATTAATTCATCTGACAGAAGATGTTATCATTGGTATCAAGATGCAATGCACTTACAATAATTTACAATACTGATGTTGATAAACCACGTAATATAACGTTTCTTACAAAAGATAAAGAGATTTCGTAGAATATTTATTCGTTTTGATAAAACTTCTAGAATATAGTCTACGGGCATCACTTGTATTATTATCCTGCATACTTTGCAATTTTAAGTACGTTGCCTAATTTGATAGAATGAGATAGGACTTAGAGAAAGAGAATAGAGCAGGTTTTTTACAATATTATATGCTCAGGATTTTGTCTCTCACTGCTGAATCATCTTACACAATTTGTTTGAGCGGATTATTTAAGATTATGAACTATTATATACTCAACGTAGGTATCATGATTGATGATGTAAGAACTATACTGTCTTGCGTCGAAGAACTATGGGATAATCCTATATACAATAATTAGAACAGACCTAAGGCTTTGTTATGCTAGGGTTTTTGTGAAAGGGGATAAACATCATAGTTATCTTATGGAAATCATATTGATTTTACCATTTCTATGCCTGCTCTAAAAAAGTTGATAATCCATGCTGATTTCGATATATAAATATTGTATATGGTGACTTCTTTGCTTAATAAATATTTATTATATATCCTTATAGAATTATTACAGAATTATTAATGATCTTGCTGTGGGACGTATATTATTATCTGTAATAGCATGTATGCTCATTATCTCTTGTACTCCTGATACACTAGATAAGCTTTCAATGATTGGGAAAGAACCAATGATGTCAGAAAGTATAAATGGGGAGAGACAAATTGAATATACAACTATATCAGATGATGAACATGCATTTCGTATCCAACAGTCATCTAACTCTCTTTGGAATGAGAATTCAAAGATGCTTTTTCAGAATGTTAGAGCAAACAAGCTTGGTGATATAGTGACTGTGAAAATTAGTATTAACGATCAGGCAAAATTGGATAATAAAATGGAGAAAGATCGTGGTCACCTTGAACAAGTGAATGCTCCGATTTTAGGCAAGATTCCAAGTAACCTATTAGGTACAAGATCTGAACCAGTAAATATCATAAATATGCAAGGTAATACATCTAATTTTGGAGAAGGCAAGATTGAACGTAAAGATAGAGTGGATATGCATGTTGCGGCAACAGTTACTAAGGTATTGCCGTCTGGAAATCTTGTTATACAAGGCACTCAGGAAATCAAAGTGAATTACGAGATTCGTACTATTATGATTAAAGGGGTTATTAGATCGGAAGATATAGATTTAGATAATTCTATAGAGTATACCAAAATTGCGGATTTAAGAGTGGATTATGGTGGTCGTGGACAATTGTATTCTGTACAACAGCCTAGAGTGGGTGTGCAAGTTATTGATGCTATTTCTCCATTCTAAATAGGAATCTCTTCAAATCTTGATAGAGATTATTCTGTTATTTTACCTGTCCTCATAGTTATTATAATCTAGAAAGCGGAGTCATAGAATGAGCAATCATGATATTATTTTCTGCAGAATTTACGGTAATTTCATAATCCTAACCGCTCCTAGATATGAAAACGTTTTTCCTACAACCTATCTTTTCGAAAGCACTTTATGTGTAGTAGAAATATGCACTGTTTTCTTTAGCTGATTTTGAACAAAATTTCGGAAAGTTATATCAAGCATCTGCACCTTTTACATCAGGATATTGTCTTTGTGCTTCTTGAAATGCGTGACATACTGCTATAGTATCATGCATATTTCTATCATGCACACTAACACGTAAAAGATGTTTATCTGTTATGTCTCTTGTGTACTTTAACTTTTTCCATCAATTCCTCGCTCATGTGTCTGTCTTTATGCATCTTGTATTTTGTATCTGTCTTATACTTCCATATTTACTCAACTGTTTTGCACAAGATTTTTCATCATTTTTTCCCATGATCCTCTGTTATTTGCTCGTTTATAGAAACTATATACTGTCTTCCAAGGAGGATAATCCTTCGGACGCGAATGACATTGATTAAATAAAACACTGCATTTATTAATAGCTATCTTTTCTAGTGCTAAAATGTGCTTTTATCATCTTCCTCTGCTTATCTGTTGAATTACACTCATACTTACGGTTACCTAACTTTGTTTGATTTGGGAATACAGTTTCTAACTTGTAAGAGAGTGAGTATGTAACTGACTGAATTGAGTAGAGGAATACTTATGAACTGCAATATGGTCATTATATAGTTATTGATGTGGATGGGATAACTGTCTTATATATTATGTATTTTTTTGGTAATTGCTTATTAGGTATTTAGAAATCATAATTTTATATCTTTGATTTTGCCGATACTATTGTTATGTAGCTTATGTTGATGATCTAGCTGTGAATAGATAATAATGGAAGACATGGAAATCGATGATTGTTGCTCGAGCTGATTTATGAGAATGAAGATTTGCTACAAAAATGCAGGAAGAAGGGGTTAACTATTTTAATTATTATACAGGTATTCAGTAATGTGTGAAAATTCATCGACCGTGATATTTTCAGAGCGTTTATTTACATCAATACCAAGAGATATTAGAGGTTGTTCTATGTGATCTGCAATTGGTTTTAAGGATTTTTTTATTGTTTTTCTACGCTGTTGAAAAGCAGTACGTACGATATATTTAAAGAACTCATAGAACTCATATGTTATCTCTTTCCCATAGGGAGATAATTTAACAATTGCAGATGTAATTTTTGGAGCAGGGAAGAAACAATTTTTGCTAACCTCAAACATATATTCTGTAGTACAGAGTAGTTGTACTGCTATTGATAAGAATCCGTAATTCTTACTATTGACTTTTGCAGTGATGCGTTTTGCAACTTCTTTTTGAAACATTAGAACCATTTTGTCTATTTTGTTATGCTCAGACAACCAATTGATTAGTAATCTTGATCCTATATTATAGGGTAGATTAGAGATAATTATGAGTTTGTTATCAGTAATGCTCGATAATTTTGTTGTTAGAGCATCTTGCCTTAGATATTGATATTGTGGAAATTCGCGCATAATTTCATTATGAATATCATTGAATCTTTTATCTTTTTCTATTGAAATTAATGATTCTGGTGACTTATCTAGTATCGCCCTTGTCAATTTACCAGTTCCAGGACCTATTTCTAGGATAGAGTGACCAGTGATATTGTTTGTAACATCTATAATTTTTCTGATGATATTATCATCTTTTATGAAATTTTGACCCAGTCTTTTATTAGCCTCAATCATTAATATTAAGTATTTGAGAATTTTTGATATCATATTTATGATCTGTGTTTTTTGTGAGAATCACCATACCTCCTGTATTAATTCTTGTATTAATTACATTGATGACGCTTTGACAACCATAAGTGTCAATATTGTTGAAGGGTTCATCAAGTATCCAGAAAAGTTTATTAGATAATAAAGTCCTAGAAAGTGAGACTCTTCTTTTCCATCCTTCTGATAATTGATTATATTTCATATCAAGTATATTTTCCAAGTCAAAGTTCACTATTACAGATGGTAGCATAAGCCTCGTATTGTATATGTTAGTCCATAACAATAAATTTTGTTGCACTGTTAAATATCCATGTGCATAATTCTTGTGACCAATATACAAAGATAATTGTCTTATTATTTTTGTGCTAACTTTTTGTCCATCAAGAGTGTAATGTCCTTTATAATCATCTATTATACCAATGATTGATTTCAATATGGAAGTCTTACCAGATCCATTAGCTCCTTCTATAATTAAAGATGAAAAATTTACTAAAGAAAAGTTAATGTTGGAGATTATCTTGTTTGAATTTCTATATATAGATATATCATTGGCGACAAATTCTTTCATATTAATCACATGTTAAGTCATTCCCATATTATCAAAAAGCGCATCAAAATAGTGTTCTTTTTTCTTATTTTAGTATTTATAACCATTTTTGTCAGGCTTATAGATATATCTTTGTTTTCTAATTGTCAAAATACAACAAACAAAATATTGAAATCTCAGAATAGAAGGCCTGTAATTTATGATAGGAATGGTATGTTACTGGCGTCAGATGTGAAGTTTTATTCTGTTTATGCTAATCCTATGAAGATCAAAGATAAAGAAAAAACAGCCTCTTTACTCGGTAGTGTATTTCCAGAGATAGAGTACAGTACTTTATATGATAAACTGCACAAACAGAGTCATTTTGTATGGATAAAGAAGAATATAACGCCAAGAAAGTATCAAGAGCTTTTAACCTTAGGTATTCCAGGATTATATTTTGAAACAACTTATAGAAGAGTATATCCTCAGCAGAATATGTTTGCACATATAATAGGTTATGTTAACATTGATAATTCAGGAATTGCTGGTATAGAGTATTTCTTGAATAATCATTTTATGGGAGAAGAGATCTTTCTTACTCTTGACCATCGTGTGCAGTATTTTTTACGGAAAGAATTGAAATATGTAATGAAGAGATACAGAGCTCTTGGTGCATCAGGGATTGTGATAGATGTAAATAATGGGGATATTATTGCCATGAGTAGTATTCCAGATTTTGATCCTAATAAGCCTTATACTAATGTAACAGATGCACAAAGATTCAATAAGACCACATTAGGTATCTATGAAATTGGATCTATCTTCAAGTTTTTCACTCTAGCGTTAGCGTTACAAGAGAAAGTTGTAGATCTAGAAGAGTCAATCTTTATACAGAAACCTTACTATGTAGCAGGTTTCGAAATTAAAGATTTATTTAATATGGATTATTCAACTGTACGAGAAATTGTGACTAAGTCTTCGAATATTGGGATTGCAATGATTGCACAACGGCTTGAGATACAACAGCATAAGGACTTTCTAATATCTCTTGGGTTTGCAGATAAACTTTCTTTACCAATGCCAGAGGTTACCACTCCATTGTTTCCAATGTACTGGGATACTAGTACTCAAATCACAGCTTCTTATGGTTATGGATTAAGTATAAGTTTATTGCATACGATAATTGCTTTTGCCGCTTTGGCAAATGGAGGTATACTTCATCAACCACAGATTTTTCTTTCTGATCAACCTGTAGAAGGAAAAAGAGTTATAGGACGTGATATATCAGAAATGTTGAGAGGGGTAATGGCAGAAACAGTCGTGTTGGGGACAGGTAAACGAAGTAAAATTGAAGGTTATAATATTGGGGGAAAATCAGGGTCTGCAGAAAAAAGTATATTAGGTAAATACAGAAAAGATCAAAATCTTGCATCATTTATTGCAGTGTTCCCGATTGAGGATCCGAAATATGCGATTCTTATTATGGTTGATGAACCTAAAAGGGAGGGTTTTGCTACTGGTGGAATCATTACAGCTCCATCTGTAAAAAATGTCATCGAAGATATTGCTGTTTTACTTGATAATAGTATATTAAAGAATCTTTAAAAATCTTTATCATTTTTAGATCACTCATGTTATATTGATTATGGTTTAATTTATTTTCAGGAGCATTAGATGTCAAAAGGGTTTTTAAATGGTTCTAAGTGGTTTATATGGTTGGTGGTAATTTTATGTGTGCTAATTTCGTTTAATTATGTTTTTATGCGTGATAAAAAAGGTGAAGAATATGTTAATGTATACTCATCGAGGAAAGAGATATTGGTAAAAGAAGTTTTTGAATCTTTTACAAGAAAATACGGTATAAAAGTTAACTATATTATTGATGATGCAACAAAACTTATATATCGATTAGATAAAGAGTCAGAATCACCAAATGCCGATGTATTACTAGTAGCTGATGTAATAAATTTACTGCATGCATCTCAGTTAGGTTTATTAGAGAATCTTAATTCTCCAGTATTGAATTCTAGAATTCCAGAGTGTTTTCGTGCTACAGATTGGTATGGTCTTACACTAAGAGCAAGGGTTATTGCTTATTCCAAAGATAGGGTGGATATAAATTTATTACAGAATTATGAGGATTGTGCAGATCCTATGTGGAAGGGTAGAATCTTGTTAAGAAGTTCTAATGTGCCTTATAACCAGTCTCTTATTGCGTCGATGATTATGGCTAATGGAGAAGAAGCAACGCGACGCTGGGTTAGAGGGTTAGTCAATAATCATACTCATGTTATTAGAGGCGGGGAAGTAGATAAACTAAAAGATATACGGAATGGATATGGTGATATAACCTTTATTAATAGTTATTATTTAGCAAGACTATATGCTTCACAGCATAAGGAGGAACGTGATCTAATGGATGGTATTGGGATTTTATTTCCAAATCAGGATAATCGAGGAACAATGATGAATATAAGTGGTGGAGCGGTAATTAAAGGATCCACAAACCATAAAAATGCTCTTTTACTGTTGGAATTTATGGTATCGAAGGAAGCACAAGAGATTTATGCTAGTATAAATCAGGAATATCCGATTGTAGATGATGTAGATTTTTCTCCTGTTATAAGGATGTTTGGGAGTTTTAAAAGAGATACAAGACCATTAGAAAAACTGGAAGAACATATGCAGAAGGCTGTTATAATTGCGGATCAAGAAGGGTGGAAGTAATGTGATGTTGTTGAAAATAATTGATATATTTAGGTTGAATCAGAAATAGATTTTTTATGGAGAGGTATTATATAGAAGGGTAGGAATACTAAATACAAGATGATCTTATTGAGAAGTTGAGAATTGTATGATTCGTTACATATGGAAGGAGATATATCAGTATTCTGTTATTTTGGTAAATGAATATATAACCAGAAGATACTTTCTAAAAAAGAGATAAAGTATTCCTGGAAGAAGTAGAGTTTGCCAACTTGAGCGCCATGGATGGACATTGACCTATAGTTGATGAGTCTATAGTGAAAGTGCATCAAGATACAATGCGTAGTACCTTGTCAAAAGAATCTGAATATATTGGTAGATAAGCAGGTGGTTTAACTTCAAAGATTCATGTTAAAGTCAATTCTTAAGGACAGTTTTAAGTCCTGGTCAAACTCATGATAGTCAATTAGTAAATCATTTATTTGCAAATGAAAAATGTAAATATTTTCTGGCAGATAGAGCTTATGATAATTTACTGAGAGATAAGTTACAAAGTAGCAATATTGAAACAGTAATCCCTGGAAAATTAACCGTTTGCGAAAGATTATTCATAATACTAATCTTTATAAATCACGTAATATAGTAGAACGTTTCTTTCAAAAGATAAAAAGATTCTGCTTGCTACTCGCTTTGATAAAACTTATAGAATGTACCTTATTACTTTTGTTAGCATATTACTGACTCTAAAACTTTAGGGACGTTACCTAGCTTAGCACTGCGTTGGAGCAAAATTATAAAGACAAATATTAAAATTATATAAATAGTTTTAATAAATATTACGATCATTTGACTACATATACTCTAATAATATCGAGATTTATTAACCATTTGAGGGTAAGTTAAAGGTTCATTCATTACTGTATTTGGTAGAGATTTTGATTCAGTGATAGTTTTGTATACAGCCAAACATTTATCGTAATTTCTCAAGATTTGAAACGATTGTTATAGATTACGTACAAGTATCAATTCAATCATTTTTAAATTGTTATATTTTAGGAGGTTTTCAATTAAACTTAATCGGAATCAACATTTTTATCTTCATCATAAGTACTTCCTTTCCAAGGGGACTGCGAATTCAGATCTCTATACTCTATAGGGAGTCGTACGGGTCTTCTTGTAATTTTTTCAGCATTAATATTATAATGAACTTCATGATATCCGGTTAAGGGGAAGTCCTTACGTAGGGGATGGTGTTCAAAGTCATATTCTGTTAATATTCGTTTCAAATCTGGATGACCATGGAATTTTATACCAAACATATCGTATATTTCTCTTTCTAGCCAGGAAGCACAAGGGTAGAGGTCACATAAGGATTCTATTGATTTATTTTGCATTAATTTTGCTTTTATTATCAATCGGATGTTTTTAGTAATACTGGTCATTATATATACAACTTCAAAACATTCGTATTGTTGTATATAGTCAACAGCTGTAATATCTGTCAGAATTTGGAACTCTTCATTATTTTTTTTATTCTCTATATATTTCAGTATTTCTGTTGAATCTACCGAAACTTCATATTGTTTTGTCATTTTAAATAATTATTCTCTTCCTTTTAATTTTTTTCTGTAGACAAAGTATTCCATACAACAGAGCCTCAGATGTTGGTGGACAACCAGGAACATATATATCTACTGGTATTATTCTATCACATCCTCTGACTACTGAATACGAAAAATGGTAATATCCTCCTCCATTAGCACAACTACCCATCGATATTACATATTTAGGGTTAGGCATCTGATCATATACTTCTCTTAGGGATTGAGCCATTTTATTGGTCAGTGTACCTGCGACTATCATTAGATCTGATTGTCGTGGACTTCCCCTAAAGATTACACCCTTTGTGTCTTGGTCGTATCTACTTGCTGAAGCATGCATCATTTCTACACCACAACAAGCTAATCCAAAACTCACTGGCCAAAGAGATCCTGCACGTGCCCAATTTATTACCTCATCTAGTTTACTAAGTACAAAAGATGGTTCTGCTGTAAATCTTTTCGGATTATGTTTCATATCTATTGATTCCAATTTAATGCTTTATTTACTAATTCATATACAATTCCAATTCCTAGCAAAATCAAGAAAGCGTTTATATGTATTAACCCTGAAATTCCTAGTGCTTTTAAATTAAGAATATACGGTAGTAAGAATATCATTTCTACATCAAAGATTATGAACAACATAGCCACAATATGGAAGTTGATTGAAAATATTTGGTATGGTTTTGATAATGGAGCAAATCCACATTCGTATGTACTTACCTTAACTAAATTATTGGTCTTTTTAGAGAAAAGATGCGGTATTATAGCAAGCATCCCTACTACAACACAAGACAACAGGAAAAATAATACTATGTATGTATAGTTCTGGTAATAATCATTCATGCTACAAAGACATCTAAGTATAAGGAGTATTATACACAAAATATAGTAAAAAAAAAATTATTTATTTAAGTAAATAAAGTATTTAGTAGTGAATTAGAAGGAGTATTACCATTATGCAAATAGGAAGCTTGCAAAGTATTGAGCATCAGAAATATAATAGTTAATGGACCTACACCGCCTGGTACTGGTGTTATTGCTTTAGGAGTTGAATTATTAATGATATCATGGAAATTCATATCACCTACTAATTTGCTGTTGAGACGATTTATTCCTACATCTATTAGTATTGCATCTGACTTAAGGTAAGTATGATCTATAAAATTGGGTTTTCCTACAGCGGAGACCACGATGTCTGCTGTTTTTGTAAAACAACGTACATCATCTGTCTTTGAATGAACTGTAGTGACGGTACTGTTTTCCTGAAGTAACATGCTTGACAAGGGTTTTCCAACAATATCGGATCTACCTATTACTACAGCACTGGTATGGGATAGATTTGTGATTACTTGTTTTATTAGAAATAGGCAAGCAGAGGGTGTACATGGTAGGAATTTAGGCTTACCAAGATAAAGAAATCCTGTGTTCTCACAGTTGAAACAGTCTACATCTTTATCTTTTGCTACAGCTTGGGTAACTTGAAAGACATCAATACCTTGAGGTAAAGGTAGTTGTACTAATATTCCATCAGTTGAGGGATCTGTATTTAATGTATGAATAGTATCTAGCATTGATTCAGTCGTTACTGTTGTCGGATCCATTTTAATTATCTCAGACTGAAACCCTAACTGTTCTGCCTTTTTCTTTTTATTATTTACGTATATACCACTTGCATAATCATCTGAAGCAATAATTACTTTTAATGAGGGAGGACGTTTCATTCCTTTTACTTCTTGTTGTATTTGTAAGGCAAGCTGTTCAGCGTACTTTTTTCCATCTAATACAATCATATTAGTTACCTTCTTTGTGCGAGATCATTTTTTGCAACACAGGTTCCCATTTTTTACCATTATCCAGTAGTTTATCTTTGGTATATATCAATTGTTCATGAGTTTCAGTAGCATACTCAAAATTTGGACCTTCTACTATTGCATCAACTGGGCAGGCTTCTTGGCATAGACCACAATATATACATTTTGTCATATCAATATCGTAACGTGTTGTCTTTCTACTCCCATCTTCTTTTTGTTCTGCTTCAATAACTATTGCTTGAGCAGGACATATTGCTTCACATAATTTGCATGCTATACAACGTTCTTCTCCATTTGGATATAACCTTAGAGCATGTTCACCGCGAAATTTTAAGCTTATTGGACCTTTTTCATTGGGGTAATTAATGGTAACTTTTTTCTGGAATAAATATTTTAGTGCAATTACCGAACCTTTGATTATATCATACATGGATATGTACTTTAAGAATCGGGTAATGCATCTACCAATTTTGACGAATATTAATGGTTTCATTATTTTATTACTTAATGGCAATGATCAGTAGTACAAAGCTGTATAATAACCATAACAAACTGATTATTTACTAACAATCCAAGCTATACAGCAGAATTGTATCATATTACTCGTATTATGTAATACCTAGTGTGAGAAAATCGTAAATCATTGCACAGTGATAACAGGATTTATACATGGCATGATGTGCTGTTCATTTAGAACTAAAATCAAGTTATAATATAATTTTTATTATCGCGTGATTGGATTTATGGGGAAGAAATATGATCATAGAATTGTCGAACCAGAGATTCTAGGGACATGGAATGGTTTATATGATTGGAATGAGGATGACCCTAATCCGTCTTTTAGCATTGATACTCCTCCACCGACTATATCTGGTGAGTTGCATATGGGACATGTGTTTAGCTACTGTCATATAGACTATATAGCTAGATATCACCGCATGAAGGGTAAAAGGGTTTTTTATCCAATGGGGTTTGATGATAATGGTTTACCAACAGAGAGACTAGTTGAGAAAATTCATAAGATAAAAGCTCATTCTACACCCAGAAAGGATTTTCAAGAGTTGTGTCAGGAGGTGTCAGCGAACTATCGTGAAAAGTTTCGGATGCTTTTTAATAGGTTGGGATTGAGTATAGATTGGAATCTTTCTTATAACACTGCTAGCAAAGAATGTAGAAGAATTTCTCAGAAACTCTTTCTCGATTTGTATGAAAAACAATATATTTACAGAAAAACTTCTGCTGTTCCTTGGGATACAGTAGATCAAACTACAATAGCACAGGCAGAGATGGTAGATATACCTTTTAAATCTATGATGAATCATTTAGTATTTTCTATTGCAGAAGATGGTCAACAAGTTACGATTGCTACTACAAGACCAGAATTATTGCCGGCTTGTGTAGCGTTGTTTTATCATCCAGATGATCAGAGATATACACAATATCAAGGATTACATGCGATAGTTCCTTTATGTAATTTTAGGGTTCCGATACTACCAGATGAGAACGTAATTCCTGAGAAGGGTACAGGACTAGTGATGTGTTGTACCTTTGGTGATGAGCTTGATATAAAATGGCAAGAATATCATAAATTACCCATCAAAAGTATAGTTGATAAGAAAGGGAAACTATACAATACAGCAAAATATCTTATAGAGGATATCAAGATTGATGCATTGAGTGTCAAAGATGCAAGAAAAAAGATTATTGATATATGTTTACAGAAGAATATTCTTATACAACAACAACCAATAGAGCATAGTGTGAAATGTGCTGAAAGATCTGAAAACCCATTAGAATTTTTGTACGTCAGTCAATTTTATATTAAAGTTTTAGAAAATAAGCAGAAAATTCTTGAAGTTGCAAAGAAAATTAATTGGCTTCCGCCTGAGATGAGAATTAAGTTAGAACAATGGATTATAGGTATGAAATGGGACTGGTGTATATCTAGACAGAGATATTTTGGTGTACCGATTCCGATTTGGTACGATAAAGATACAGATGATATTGTTTTACCAGATAATAATATGTTACCAGTAGATCCTTTACTAGATGAAAGAGAGAATACAGTTCCTGAAACAGATGTATTAGATACATGGGCTACTAGTTCAATTACTCCGCAGATAAATGCTCATATGGGACTTGATGATAATCGATTAGGTGATATTTTCCCGTTTATGGTACGTAATCAATCTCACGAAATTATAAGGACTTGGGCTTTTTATACTATTGTAAGAAGTATGTATCACAATGATTCATATCCATGGCATAATATTATGATCAGTGGATGGTGTATTAATGAGAATAAAGAGAAGCTAAGCAAGTCAAAAAGTAATGCAAGTATTACACCGACAACTATTATAGAACAATACGGTGCTGATGCAGTAAGGTACTGGGCTGCATTAGCTACTGTAGGTCATGATACGGTATTATCTTTAGATGTAATGCAAGCTGGGAAAAAGCTTGTGAATAAGTTATGGAATGCAGGAAAGTTTGTTGCGAGTTTTTTTGTTACTCCTGATATTGCTAGTATTACACAAATCATAGATAAGTGGGCTTTTAATGAGGTTGTTGTTCTTTGTCACAAGGTAGAGGCTAATATGGAATCTTTTGCATATTACCGTGCAATCAAGGATTTAGAATCTTTTTTTATGAATTTCTTTTGTGATAATTATCTTGAGCTTGTTAAATACCGTGCTTATAATACAGTAGAGGGTCATGATAGTGTATGTAATACTCTAAGTATCGTATACATTGCGATATTAAGAATGTTTGCTATTTTCCTGCCTTTTATTAGCGATCATATATATCGCAATCTTCTAGAACATTCTCGTTCAATACATGAAAGCAATACTTGGTTGCAACTTGATCCATTTGATATGGATGATGATAATTTGGGTTACGATTGTTTTTCTATTATGAGGCAAGTTAGGGAAATTAAAACTCAGAAAAAAATCTCAATCAAAAAAATTCTTAGGGAAATTACGATTAAAACAGATAATAGATTTTTACAAGAAATAGAGTCAGATCTTTTGCAGGTATGTAATGTAGAAAGCATTAATTGGGAAATTGTTGAAGACTCTGCAGAGGCGATAGTGCTCTATACTAACGATTAATTTTTTGCAATTATGTAGTATGTAAACTTGATATTAGATCTTGCAAGAAGAGTATTATTGTTTTTCTGTCTGATATAATCAGATAAGGGAGGTGGTTTAGATGTGTTAGTTATCTGAATATTTAGGTTCCTATATATGTGTATTGAGTTGTACCAACAAAAGTTTCTTCTTATGACTTACTTTTTAAAAACTTAGCGAGGTGTGTTTTTTTTTGCAGTAGATATGACTGTGATATCTATATTAGTATCTGTGAAATATGAAATCTATTAACATGACAGATAACACAGTAAATGCAGTATAACATGAGATCTGTATGGAACGCATCCAAAAGCCGGTAAATAATGCATATATGCTTTTTTCTTTTAAGATAAATTTAAACCTACTAAGCAAATTAGCATGATGACTAGCACCACATATATTTGTTGCTATTACATCAAAAGGTAGTGTTATGAAGGAAAAAATCATACCTAATAGCATACCTAAGAATATTCCATTCAGAAATGAGAGCTTATATATTTCTACGATAAGTACTGTAAGTACAGTACTACACCAGAAAAATGAATTTCTCAGTAGTATTGGCAGAAATTGTACTGAAATACTGGATTTGGTAACTATTAATTCTCCTTTATTACGTTCTATCTCTTGTACTTCAGAATAAATTGATAGTACTGTTTCTATGAATCCTCCGATTGTGCTTCTAATAAGTATAATGAAAGGAATATTCTGAATTAATGACTTAAAAATATAATAGTATAAATATTCCGATAATCCGAATGCTAAAGAGCTCATAAAATTCATCATAGCATAGGGTAATGTACCACGAAAGAATATTCTAACTCCCCCTTTAGAAAGATAGTGACTAATAATATGGGTATATGACTCTCCTAATTCTTGTCTCATTATTTTCAGAAACTGTACGGGGGATAGGATAATCGCGGCTATAGAACCTACAACACCAAAGAATATTCCCTGTAGTAACGCTTCTCCTAACATTGATGACTTATTAATAATATACTAATTGTAGAATCATACCGGTAATAGCGGTTGCGATCGTAAAAGCTGTGACTTGTATTGTCCGTATAGTAGCTCCATAAAACAACTTCTGTTTATGAGAACGATAAACCACACATATATTTTCAGAAAATGATTTCCTAGAAGTTCCACACATTACTGTTGAGAAAACATCCAAGGGTAGGGACAAGACAGAAAATATTAAACCAAGTACCAAAGATATCAGAAATGCTGTATAAAAATTGAAATGATATAATTCAAATAGGAGCATAGATACAGCACTACCAATCCATACAACAGAGTTACGTAACAGTAATAAAAGGCTTACCTCAGAAAAATAAACAAATTCTGATTTGGAATAGTGTTCTTTGTTTTTCAATATTTCCTTAATTTCAACATAGAAGGTTAGAAGAGTTTCTACAAATCCCCCAACAAAGATTCTAACAGCAAGTCTAAGCATTGGATTATTATGGGATAGAAAGACCGATGTCACATCAGCGATACCAAAGGAGAAGTTAGAAAGAAAGTTCATCATTGCATACAACATAGCAGCACGGTAAAAGTAAAGAACTCCTTCCTCCTTTATTATAGTATGAAAAAGGCTGTAATAGCTATGACCAGTGTCTTGACGTAATATTTTTATGCACTGTAATGGGGACAAAATCAAAGCGACAACTGTACCCACAATACCATACACTAACGATACAGCAAAGAAGGAAACTAACACAAAAAACAGGCATTATACAACTACTTTTTACGACCTTGCTTAACCTTAAATCTAGGATTTGCTTTATCAAAAGCGACAATTTTTTTCCCTCTGCGGACCACACAAATCCCTGAACTGCGTTTTCTGGCGTGTTTCAAAGAAGATACAACTCTCATAAACAATCTTATACAAAATGTGTAACCAATCCAAGTTAACATATATGAACATATTTAACAAGTCTTTACATTAATATACCTGAGTCAATGTATTGCTAACCTGATAAGGGTTATTGATTAAAGAAGGGTTAAAATAGATCAATTTGCTAATATTAAATAGAGAAAACTTTTGAATTGAGTTGCGTTTGGGAGAATCATCATAAATGACATGATATGCATGTATTAATCATAGATAATTTATTGAGACACACAATTATTTGCAGAAGTGATATCAAAAAAGGTATAGTGAAAAGGCAATAGAGACATTGCTTGCAAGGGATGTTGTAGTGTGATAAATAGGAATATTTTTTAGACACCAACCTGTCTTCACAAATCAGATAAAGTTAGTGAACCTGTAAGTATGAAGTGTGATCTAACCAGTTTCTATCAACGAGCTAAGGATAGAGGATTATGGAAAAAGATGATGCAAGATCTTGGACAAATCAGTTGAGTAAATATCGGGGGTTATAAGCCAGATCCAAGCTACAAGATTAACAAAGACATGTATATGAGCTAGGAATCGATGAGGGAAAAGGTTAAATTGTAACAGATAGATATCTTGTATATTTACGAATATGCATGATAATATAGCAAGATGTAGTGTATTGCAAGAAGCATAAAGAAAATATCCGGTATATGTGAATGATGTATACAACTTTCCGAAATTTTGTTCAAAGTCAGCTAAAGCAACAGTGAGTATTTCTGATACATACAAAGTTCTTGTGAAACGATGGGTTATAGAAAAAACGTTTTCATGGCTAGGATCGGTTAGGATGATAAAATTATCGTAAATAGTATTTGGGTCATATTTTTAGTCTCTGTGCATGGTGATGAGTTGCAAGCAAATGATTTAAAAAGACTAGTATCAATATACAACAGTATAATACGTTAGCGTTGATACTTTTCAAATGTAATATTGTAGTATAAAATCTATAGACTAATATTCTAATTCGTAATTGCTATATGTTATTTAGCTATATCAAAGAAAATAGGAAAGCTTTATCTGCGTGGTTAGTAGTTGTTCTCTTTTTTTCATACCAGTATTTTTATAGAATGCTTCCTGGTGCCTTATCTGATTATATTTTATCCAACTACTCTTTGACTCCGTCTCAGTTCAGTAAATTTGTGGGAATATACTATATTTTCTACTCTCTGGCGCATATACCTTTAGGATTAGCCTTGGATAGGTTTTCAATTAAGTTAGTGATGTCTGCATGTATAGGTTTGTGTTGTGTGAGCATAATGCCTTTGTATTTGAAATTGCCATACGAATATCTGTATTTTGGTAGGATAATTTCTGCAATTTGTTCGTCTGTTGGGGTTATCTCTGTTTTGCAGATTACTAGTGCTATGATGAGTAAAAAACTATTTCCAATATTTTTTAGCTTTTCGGTGATGTTCGGAATTTTATCTGCATCTTCTACTTTTATGGTGGTACCACTTTTGAAAGATCCTCATAATATTTTTTTCTTTATGATTGTTTTTGGGGGCATTATATTTGTTTGTTCTGTATTATTTTTGCCACACTGGATTGATAATGATGATAAGAGTCAAAATACGCAGGAAAAAAGTCTTTTTAAAAGCAAATTGTGGATAGTTATTGCGTTGATAGGGGGGTTATTAATAGGATCACTTGAAGGTTATGTGGATATATGGGCGAATATTTTTGTGCAGTTGAAGCATAATCTTAGGCCTGAAATAGCAGGGTTTATCAATTCTTTAGTGTTGGTAGCATTAGCCTTGTGTGCTCCAATATTGGGATTCATAGAGGGTAAATTTCGTGAGGAAATTGATCTGATTATTCTACTTGCATTTTTTATATTGTTTAGCATATCGTGTATCTTGTTCCTCTCTTTAAGTCTGATGAGTTTGGTGATTCTGAATATTGTATTAGGGATGGGTTCTGCATATCAAACAATTGTATTGATAAAAGTGTCTAGAATTGTTCCTGGTAATCACGTTAGTTTTGCTACAGCCATAACAAATATGCTGATGATGGGCATGGGGTATTTTTTCCATTTTTATTCGGCAAATGTTCTCTCTTTCTTAGAGTATGATGGTCTTCCTGGTGTTGTAGTTTTGCAAAAAGTTTTGGTGATTTTACCTATAACATCTTTTTTAGCAATTTTATCATTGTTTGCTGTCAAGAAATATATAGCTTCTATTCCCAAAAATAATTTATGATGCTTTTGTTCGATCATCTTAGTTTAAGAGAAATTTAATCGAATAGGCCTTTTATTCATACGGGAGGCGAATGCTGACCTAGTTTGGTAATTTATTTTTCACTTGTTGCTGTTATACTCTGGCAAATAAACGGTGATAATATGAGATTGGTGGTTTTTGGTTCTCATAACCTTATTTTCGATTTGTTATCTTTGCATTTTGTCAAGACGTTGGAAGTGGTTGTAATTGATCAAAGTACTTCATTTTTAGAATATCTTGCATCCATATATGATGTGTATACTGTTAATGCAGATATCTTAGAAGTAGAGAGTTTATGTGCTTATTTAGACAGTAGTCGAGATACTGTTTTTTTTGCTCTCAGCAAGGATGATAACCTGAACATTGTATCATCTATGTTGATTAGAAATAGGTTTAGCATAAGAAGTTCAGTGGTGTTGTTACAAAGAATACATTATAATTTGGATGCTGATTTTCTTTCTAGTCAACTGAAAATCGATTATGCATTTACAACTAATGAGTTTCTTAACGTATCAGTGTTGCCAGAGATTAGTTATGCACAAAGGTTAAGGCATGTTCACTCTTTTAAGAGTGTTGAGTCATTTATACCAATGAATGTATTGTTACTAAAAAATGAAGTTGATTTAAGTAGGCTTCATTTTGATAAAGATACAACAGTGTTGAGAAATCATGAAATATTAGAGTTGCCGGATGTGTTATATTCCGGGGATATTATTATTTCTTATAATCTGAAAAAACGTGATTTAACATTTTTGATGAGTCTTGCTTGCAGAGAAGTATGTATTGTTGGATATAATGATTTTACAGATCTTTTGATTAAAGAGTTACTCAAAAGAAATATAGATGTGGAAATCATTGTTAATGATAAGGATATTGCAGTACGGTTAGCAAGACTATTTGATATCCACATAGTGTATCATCGTATTATTTCCCAGAGGGTGTTTGTTGATGTAAAGGCGGGCAAGAATGTTCTTTTACTATTTTTATCACCGGATATTGAGGATAATATTGTATATTCCTTGTTATTTCAAGAACGAGGATATAATAGGGGGATAGTGATCATGGAAAGGGTGACTAATTTTGATGTTTCTAGTATTCTTCCTGGCTTTAAGGTTATTAACACTAATCAGCTGATTATAGAGAATTTGTTTCAACAGATAAGTTGTTATGATATAGAAGAATGTTTTGTGGAATCAATGATGCATGGAGATATATGTGTGTTTCTACTTTTTTATTATGATGTATCTGTGGTGAAAGCGGTATATAGATACTGGCATGAATTGCAGGTGATATATGTACAACGTAACAGATCAGTGTTTAGATTTAATGAAAATATTACTTGTGTTAAGGGGGATTTCATTTTTTGTTATATGCCTAAGAATAAATTTGAGGAATTTAATCGTTATATAAGATTAATAAGAACAATGTAAATATGGTGATCTATATTTTTAACAGATAATAACTTGGTTTAGGGAGGGAACATATACACTATGATAACTGATATTTTTAATAAAATAGATAATTTGGACTATGCTAGTCTGGAGATGCATTCAGAAGATAAGGAAGGGTTCCGGAGTGTTTTACAAAGTGATATGCTTGTGATTGTAAATTTTATATTGAATAAATCATATTACTTGCATGATATTCTTAGATTAAACTCTAAGAATCAAGAGGTTGTTGCTAAAATCAAAACTCTTAATAATATTTTTAAAATGATTGTGAACTCAGCATTTGATGGGTTAGATCACAAAATACGGAAGCAATATGATATGCAATGCTTTGCATATGTTGTGCAGAATGCAATTATTACACAAGATGTGAGTAATTTGGTCATATATACTTCGGCGTATTATGATTGGTTGTTACATCAGAATCATGTAGATTACAAATATGATTTTCCTTTGTTAGATTTATTGGATGAGAATGTATTTAATGCGGATAATATCGTCAATATTGAAAATGTAGTGGAAAGTTTTCTGGTGTATTTGTTACAAAATACCAACAAAGCACTTGATGCTGTGTTTTTTCATCTTTTTATGATCTTGTATTTTTGTGATCGAGATCAATGTAATAGTATTCAAAAATGTTTTTTAACAAAAAAGACATATTTATTATTATTAATATTTAGATTTTTAGATATCAATACATTACAAAGGGGTTCTTCTCCCCTTGGAAGGGAGTTATCGAGTCGTTATAAACAACTTGCTTTATTTAATCTCTATATTGCAACTCAGGTAGATTATATCTTAGATATGAAGATTACAAGACATAAAAAGGTAGTAGATTTTTTGGTGGATAAACGATTATCTCATCTCGGGTTTGTTGTTAAGTTTCAAGAACTTTTAATGCATAATCCAGGAATTTCATTAAAACTGTATTTTCTCATCTTAAATAGAAAGGAAGAAAGTTTTGTTGTATTGCGTGATATGTTGCATAACATTTTACAAATGAGTACTTTAAATACGGAACAAGAATATACTTTACCATTAGAGTTATTGGATGGGGGTGTTCATCTGTTATCTGATGTAATGGATGATGTAGTGGCACAAGGAGAAAGAGTGGCATTGAATAGGAATCATGCTGGAGATAACTTAGAATATACTGATAATAGCGATGATAATGTAATAGATCAGGAAGATGATACAGATCAGGAAGATGATACAGATCAGGAAGATGATACAGATCAGGAAGATGATGCAGATCAGGAAGATGATACAGATCAGGAAGATGATGCAGATCAGGAAGATGATGCAGATCAGGAAGATGATACAGATCAGGAAGATGATGCAGATCAGGAAGATGATACAGATCAGGAAGATGATGCAGATCAGGA
>AXCJ01000006.1:858-6366 GCA_000512675.1 Candidatus Xenolissoclinum pacificiensis L6 | reverse complement strand
CGTTATTAGTGTTGTGTGGATGTCAAGCATCTCACGAAATGAGTCTATTATATGATTGATTTGGGTTAGATGATCTTTGTCATTTATTTTGTTGATTCTATCTTGTGCTATTTCGATTACTTGACTTACTTGTGTCTCTAATTTTGTGAAAAAATCTACATAATCTTGTGTTGCGCTCTGCATAAAACATTGTATCCTAGACACCTGATTCTTCAACTTTGCAAGGCATTCTTCAGTCTTTTGTACATATCTTTCGTATGATGTGAATTGCAAAAGATATTTAATCGTCGCCTTGTTTTGTAATAAGAGATATTCTTGAAGATCCTGCAAAATATGATCGTGTTTTTGAAGATAGTTTATAGCTTCGGGAGTGGAATCCTGTATTTTAAGGTACTTGAGGTATTGAACATATTCACTATATTCAGGGCAATAAGTTGCTCTTTCTTGGCATTGGTGAATGTATTCTTTCAGGCTTAAAACTTTTTCTGTAGTGGATTGTGAGAGTTTTTTAGTGAATTGTGATAGGAATTCTTCTATGGGTGTGGTGCGGTCATCATATTCCGTGAAGTCTTCTGTGAATGGGTATTCCGTTGACAGTATTGTTGCAACTTGTACATACATACGACATGACATGTTGGTGTTTATCTCGGATGCTATATGCAACATCATTGTGGATATTAAAAATCTTTGCAGATGAGACATGTATAATCCACGATTATCTGATGTATGATAGAGTATAGTTGAGATCCAAGTATGTAAACATGCATAATCGTTAAAGATGGTTCCATCATCACATTTTGACAAAAAATTAGACAGATGATATTTCTCCAAGAATAGATTAATTTCCCTACTCATCTTAATAGGTTTTACAAGAGAGGCAAATATCTCTTCTATACTCTTTATCCAGAAATCATTTGCGTGATAGAATGATATATCATTTTCCTTGGTAATAGGGTTGTAAATAAGTGTCTTGGTTTTTTCTTGACACACAAGTCTAATCATGTTGGGCATGACGGTGTTAAATAATAGATCGGTTACCCTTTTTTGCATACTGAACAGTTCGTGGAGAGAACTCCCCTTGTACTGATAGCTTGTTGATAACTTCTTCAATTCCCGTATCATTTGTAATTCACTGTGTATTTTGTTGGTTGGCGGATTTTTTGGCATGTTTTGAACTAATATTGACAATTATACACAGTATATGTTAAATACATCAATAAATCTACATTGTTTTTTACAATTTTTATTAATATATAACTATATATTAATAACGTTTCAGTGGATAATTAATATTATTTAATCAGATAATAGGATTGAATAAGTATATTATTCAACTGTATTTGCACTAAAATCATAATTGTTATACTTTGTAACCCAAAAATTTAAGGCATCAAGTATAAATTGTAAATCATCACTCTGTAAATCTTTAATAGGGAATAGTTCACTTTTCACCGAAGATATTTTACAGTATTGTATTTGCATTGGGAGTGTTATTTTCTCTGTTAAATAAATAGCAATAGCCTGTATGAATAACTGAGGATGCTTAAAATCCTCAAAATTCCCGATACTCTTTAATGAAGGAATTTGACCTGTTTTATAGTCTATAATAATAATTTTATCTTCGTAGAATTCTACCCTATCACATCTAACTACAATTTTAATATTTTGAATCATAAATGAGTAAGACGCTTCTACCTTCACTCTGATAGGTCTTCTATGTTTTAAGATATCTAAAGCGGATATAATCATGTTATAAATTGTATCATTCCAGATTTGCTGTATATCAAAAAACCTGTCTTGTTCTAGCACTTCTTCGATAGCATTCTTTATAACCATTTGTATTTCATCCTCCAAACAGGTATGATTAGATACTCGTTCTAGTACTCTATGAGCAATTATCCCTAATTCTCTTTGTGATGGAATAAAAGGAAATTGTTTATTCTCATGTAGTCGTAACATATATTTTGTATAAAATAATTCTGGTTGATTAATAAAGAGTTGAAACATTGATGCTGTCAGTACAACGGGTTTTGTTATGGTATAGCAAAAATTCGAGATACTACGATATACATATGGTTGTATATATTTATCATTATATACCCAATCTGTGTTGTCAATTTGATGCACTGGATACCCTTTGAAGAAATTAGAGATAGGTACCTCTTCACTATTAACTAAAATTATCTTCTCTACACTATTTAATAAGTGATCAATATTGCGCATATGAGATTTATATTTCTCATGCTCAAAATTGATAACTATTACTGTATGATTCTCATTAAACATACAAGCGTTTCTAGGAGATAAAACATTTATTGGATTAGAAAATGCATACTTATGGGTAGTGTATGTATTACGAAAGAAAAACGATATTATATCAAGTAACATACTCAAATTATCAATATCCGCTGTTGCTAAAATAAATTGTTGTATTACTGTCGCATCAATATGCTTATAAAGCTCTTCTGCTATTAAAGTTCGTATAATATGTAAGGCTTTCTGTACAAAATTACTAAATTCCTTTCTCTCAATTTCCTGAATGAATATATGTATAACATTTGATGGAAAACTGAACAAAAAATCTTTGAATTTTACTTCTGATCTTTGTAAATAAAACCTTTCAAACACCAATATATCCTGATAATATTTTTTAAAAAGTATTGGATGTTTAAAAATTGATAATAATGATTGCTTATTCGGATCCCCTATAAACTTAATAATTTGAATGATAAGCGAATATATACTGCTATATATTATGGGCTTTGTACGTTTTAAAGATAATCTACATGGCACAAGTGCTTTATCTAAGACATTCAACAATGAATGGTGATCACTAATAATTGTAATATTAGGATAGTGAGTATTGATAATAAATTTTAAATCACGTAACATATCTGTTTCTGATTTACATACTATTTGATGTATAGAAATATTCCTTGTTCTATCATATGAAAATATCTCGTTCACTGCAAAAGGTATCGTGTTGATATCATGATTCAAAAATATAATATGTGAGTTATTATGTTGTGTTATTATCTCCAGAATAGTCTCATCTATAACATTTGGATAGTCCTGTATTATCATATACAGTCTCTCATCTGCTACTAGAGTGCTCACAAATAATTTTAATGCTTGATGCACCAAATACTGATACTGTTCCGTGTATAAAGTCTCCA
Organism: Candidatus Xenolissoclinum pacificiensis L6; assembly: GCA_000512675.1. Lineage (GTDB taxonomy): Bacteria > Pseudomonadota > Alphaproteobacteria > Rickettsiales > Anaplasmataceae > Xenolissoclinum > Xenolissoclinum pacificum. The sequence goes on along the minus strand of AXCJ01000006.1, from coordinate 3,190 downwards.
GTTCCTTAATCAAAGCATCTGAAATTTCTAATGAATCAATTGAGTAATCATTATTATAAAAAATCTGAGTAATAATATTATAATAACTATTAATATTAATTTTGGGATTCTTTTTGTACAAAGCAATTGCCTGTCCAATAGCAGTTGGCATCTGCAGAGAATTTATTATACTATAATTCCTAACAATAGTGTTAATTGTTATAATTCTTGGGAGTATTATACTTTGATTTAACAATTTAAATTCATCAATCACCTGGTTCTTAACATGATTATTAGGAATTATTAAAATATTCCTGTATAAATTATCCGTATTCTTCTCCCTGCACATGTTGCTAATATACGAAAATATGTCTTGATGAGTATATATATTAATATATTCAGTCATAATCAATTCCATGATGAACCAATATTCATCATACCTTTTTACATGCAATACATAAAGCGTGTTATCTGTCGATCTCTCGAATACACATGTTACTGAAATCATCTTCTGACTTTAGAAGAAAAAATTTTAAAAAACATCCCACACAATTAAACTATCTTGATGAATATCATAACTACTTAACATGTTGAAGTCCTGGTCTTAAGTAGCATATTAAAAATTATTCAATTCTATTAATATGAGAAAATAATCTTAATTAACCACTGACAAGTTATTAATACATATATAGATTTATTGATGTATTTAATATATACTATGTATAATTATTAATATCAGTGTAAACATTGCCAAAAAATTCGCCAACCAACAAAATACACAGTGAAATACAAATGATACAGGAATTGAGGAAGTTATCAACAGAATATCAGGGATTCTCTCGTCGCAAACTGTTCAAGATACAAAGAGAGCTGATCAACACGTTGTTTCTGGGAATCATGCATCACATATTACAAATTGTGGAGGCAGATAAACCCCTCAAACGGATTATCAATCCTATTACCATGAATAATGATATATCATTATATGAGCAAGATTCTCAATGTCTTGAGAATATACAAGTAACATATATGTCTCTTATAGAACCTCTTCAGGTGATGAGCTCAATACCCACATTATTGAAAAAATACAATTTTCTGTTTGATCTTTTGTCAAAATGTAATGATGGAACCATTTTTAACGATTATGCATGTTTACATACCTGGATCGCAACTATTCTCTATGATACATCAAATGATCGTGGAGTATACATGTTTCATTTGCAAAAATGCTTAATGAACCTAACGTTGTTGCATATAGCATCCGAGATAAATGCCCAAATACCATATACTATGTATATAAAAACTGGATCAATGGCATCAATAGAGTGTGTATTAAGAAAAAGAATTGGGCAATATGATGACCGCACCACACCCATAGAAGAATTCCTATCACAATTCACTAAAAAACTCTCACAATCCACTACAGAAAAAGTTTTAAGCCTGAAAGAATACATTCACCAATGCCAAGAAAGAGCAACTTATCTCCCTGAATATAGTGAATATGTTGAATACCTCGAGTACCTTAAAATACAGAATTACACTCCCGAATCTATAAATTATCTTCAAAAACACGATCATATTTTTCGGGATATGCAAAAATACCTCTGCTTACAAGACAGTGCTACGATTCTATATTTTACGAAATTCAGAGACTTCGAATTATATGTCGACAAAACTGAAGAATGCATTAATAAATTGACTCCCCTAGTGGCTAGGATACGACGTGTTATGAAAAATAAGCCACAAGATAATGTGGATTTTTTCATACAATTAGAGACAACACTACATGAAGTAATTGTACTTATACAAGATAGAATCAACAAAATAAATGACAAAGATCATGTAACCCAAATCAATCATATAATAGAATCATTGCGTGAGATTCTTGAAATCCAAACATTAATAAAGAACCACCCCGACCCTGATATACCATTATTGTCAATCAGTTCTATGATGACTGAACCTAAGGAAAGTATCAAGCTAAACACCTCAATAGAAAAGACACAGAGAAGATTCAACAAGTTCTCATGCGCCAAATCACTTGCTGAGAAATTGTGGATGCAACTAACAATACAAATGCTAGAAATATTAACTCCTCTGAAACCGGTATTATCACAGAAATGGAAATCAATGTATAATAACCACGAGGAGCTTCGAAAATATTTCACATCAACAGAGAACTTTAAGGCAGAAAATCTCTCTATATATGATACAACCTTAATGTCTAATGTAAACAACGCAACAATACTGTCAACGCAACACCCATTCACAGAAAACTTCACGGAATATGATGACCGCACCACACCCATAGAAGAATTCCGATCACCCATTACAGAAAAAATTTTCAGCCTAG
>AXCJ01000006.1:0-758 GCA_000512675.1 Candidatus Xenolissoclinum pacificiensis L6 | reverse complement strand
CCTTAAAATACAGGATTCCACTCCCGAAGCTATAAACTATCTTCAAAAACACGATCATATTTTGCAGGATCTTCAAGAATATTTCTTATTACAAAACAAGGCGACGATTAAATATCTTTTGCAATTCACGTCATACGAAAGATATGTACAAAAGACTGAAGAATGCATTCAATTCTTGTCTCTCCTGGTGACTCAGACACAAACTTTTATGATCGAGGAAATACAAAATAGTGAAGAGATTAGCACACAAATAGAGATACAAATGAGTAAAACAATCAAAATAGTACAAGATAGAATCAACAAAATAAGTGACAAAGATCATCTAACCCAAATCAATCATATAATAGACTCATTTCGTGAGATGCTTGACATCCACACAACACTAATAACGAAAAACCCCCACCTTGATATGTCATCATTTTCAATTAGTTCTAGCATTCCTCAACCTGAGAGATATACCAAGCTACAACTCTCAATAGGAAATATACAGAAAATATTCAACACGATCTCAGTCCCTATTACAACACGTCACGAAAATTTGTGTGAGGAACTAATAACACAAATGCGCGTAATATTAACTGTTCTGAAACCAGCATTATCGCAAAAATGGGAATCAATATGCAATAACTCTGAAGAGCTTACAAAATATTTAACATCAACAGAGGTCTTGAAGGCAGAAAATCTCTCTCTCTGTGATGTAACCTTAATGTCTAATATAGATAATATATTGGGTGATTTTATCCATCCCTTCTTTCTAG
>AXCJ01000005.1:81958-166461 GCA_000512675.1 Candidatus Xenolissoclinum pacificiensis L6 | reverse complement strand
AGTGCAGAAACAGGACGAGATGATGGTGCCCCTTGCTGAGTAGATTCTGATACTCTACCAGTTTTTTTGTCTTGATTAGGTGCTTGTGGAGCTACTTTCTTAGTTTTTTGCCCCTTTAATGCAGAAACAGGACGAGACGATGGTACCCCTTGCTGAGTAGATTCTGATACTCTACCAGTTTTTTTGTCTTGATTAGGTGGTTGTGGAGCTGCTTTTTTAGGTTTTTGCCCCTTTAGTGCAGAAACAGGACGAGATGATGGTGCCCCTTGCTGAGTAGATTCTGATACTCTACCAGTTTTTTTGTCTTGATTAGGTGGTTGTGGAGCTACTTTCTTAGTTTTTTGCCCCTTTAGTGCAGAAACAGGACGAGACGATGGTACCACTTGCTGAGTAGATTCTGATACTCTACCAGTTTTTTTGTCTTGATTAGGTGGTTGTGGAGCTACTCTCTTCTTCGCATGTGATACTTTCTCTTGTTGCGCAGACTGTTCTCCTTTCTCAACAGATAAGGATTCCGGATTATGTCGCAATTTATCTACATCCTTTGACGCTTCGCTTTCAACAGAATTAGTCATGTTATTCAATTTATTTAATACATTTTTTCTCGCTTGTTGAACATTATCTAGAGCCTCCGAAGTTCCCTGCTGCATACTATCAAATAATCCATTAAAAACATCTTCCAAACTGCCCCGCGTTTTCTTTAATCTACCATGAGCACTATCTCTCAGGGTTTTAATACGATCCGTCATATCGTTAAACGCACTATCTATACTATCTCTTGTCCCACGAACAGTACTAGAAACTCCATCATATATTCCTCCTAGAGTATCATCAAACGTTGCTGATATCCTACTCTGCAACTTCTTAGCCTGCGTAGGTACCGAACCCACTTCTTTCATTATCTCAGAAATATTACTAATAGACCTTGACAGTTCCTTCGTAATCGAATTATAAACTTTCTTAGATTTCTCCTCAAAATTCCCCGCTTGTTTTTCTTTATTAACTGTATATTTTCCCTTTCTAGTATCACCAACCATATGTACACCTATCGTGATTAAAAAAATTACAAATTGAACATTAACATATAAGTATTAATTTAATACTTATATGTTAATGTTTCAACTAAACCATTGTATAACAGGCTCAATAATTCAACTGGATCCTTTATGAGATTTTTTACATACTATAAGGTCATGCATTAATCTAGAATACTTTTTTTCTCTTTCCTGTTCCTGAATATCAAAATATCTCTGTTTTTTCTCTTTAAGGTAATCTATATACTTTAAACAATGTTGCACTTGATAATATAAACTAGACTTTTGATTCTCTAATCTGTGTATCTGATTACGCATAACCATAATGTCTTCATATACTATTCGTTGGCTTTGTATATAATAGGACTGCATTTGATAACTAGTTTCTTTATTATAAATAGACACTTGATAATCATTTAAAACACGATATGATTTATCCAATAAAATATTTAATTTATCAATTTTAGATATTATACCAGAAATCTCATTTTCATATTTATGCATTTCTGATTTTTTAAGCTTGATAAGTAAATTAATTTCTTTCATAACATATAAATATATTATTGCTCATAAATGAAATTATACCAAAGGCATCATTTGCGAAAATGGTGTCCTATTTACCTAATAATAGGAATATCATGTTTTTTCGGACTTACAAAAGACCCTCCGGCACAGGCTATCATATATTTAATAACAATATGTATATTTATAATTCCATTTGAAACAAAAAATAAAATCACATATAAAATATGTACAGCATTATTTTTCATAATACTGGGTTTTTGCATAGCTTTTTTCCGAACATATACAAGTACATACTATAGTATGGAATCCTCATACCATGGAAATACATATGGAGTGGTAAAGTCTATTAAAAAATATGAAAAAAAATATTCAATTACTATATTTAATAATAAGCGTAAATATAATATAAAACTATCTACACTATCAATCCCTGATAACCTAGAAGTTGGTGACTTTATAGTTGTAAAAGCATTTCTGAATATTCCTCAAGGTCCCTCCCACCCTAATGATTATGATTTTCAAAGATTTGCGTATTTTAATAATATCGGCGCTATTGGTAAAACAACTGGAACAATTCATATTATTAAAAAACAAAATAAAAAATTTTTTATTGAGAATATAAGACTCAAATTATACAATCACATACTGTCAATTAATCATGATAATCAAATAGGTGAAATAATTTCTGCTATTATAATAGGAAAAAAATATGCTATACCACAAAACATACTAGAAACTTTTCAACATGCAGGGATATCTCATATATTAGCAATCTCTGGTTTGCATTTCGTTATTGTATATCAAATTATATTTCTATTAGTATCCAAAACATTATCCATATTTACCACAATAGCACTCAATATAAATATCATTAAAATTTCTACCGCTATTACAGTAATATTTGGTCTAGCGTATTTGCTACTCAGTGGTATATCTATTTCAGCTCAAAGAGCTTTCTTGATGATTCTATATTTTGGGATAACAAAAATTATTGATCGAAATTACAATAGCAAATATAGTTTAGCTTCTGTGGCTACATTGTTATTAATATATCGTCCTGAATACATATTATTACCTAGCTTTCAGATGTCATTTACAGCCGTTATGGTTCTATGCTCAATAAGATTCAGCAAAGATGATAAATTTACTTCATTACCAGTAACAAAACACATATTCAACAATATGTACTCTTCATGCGTTGTAACCCTATCCTTAATACCATTCACAATATATAATTTTAATTCTTGTTCTCTTGCCAGTATTGTTTCTAACCTGTTTGTAATACCTATCTTAACATTTGCGATCATGCCGTTAAGCGTGCTACTACTGGTATTTATCAAGACTCCTCTAGGAATATGGATTAACAAAATTTTATCTTTATCAATAACATTAATTATAAAAGTAGCAACTTATTCTGCAAAACTACCATTTGCAAATATAACACTAAAATCTATGCCTAGTTTTATAGTTCTGTTATTATTTCTAGGAATTGTTAGTTTATGCTTAATAGATAGAAAAAAATACGGAATATTTTTATTATTGATTGGAATTGGGTTATATATGTGCTATTCAACACCAAGTATATTAATAAACAAAAAAAATGTAATGATTAAACATAATAATAACGATTTATTTCTAATAAAAAACAAAAAAAGGTTAAGCTATATGGAAAAATCTTGGCTAAAACACAATGGTTCCACCAAATACGAGAATACACATATACCCAAACATCTTCATCAGTACCATAAGAACTATTCCTACCATAACATATTCTTTGTCTACTCACCTAACACATATATAGATCAATGTTCACAATACGACTGGATATTATTGATGAATAAACATGCATCTATAAATTGTTCAAAAAACATCATTGATATAGATAATGATTCATATTTTATTAAATACGGTAAGCTATCATGTAGCAATAGACATCGTATCTGGAATAATCATAATATAACCCATAAATATCATGCATAAAACTTCTTTTCCTCATTTTATACATGAAATACAGAAATATCATAATATTCATGACACCGAAAATGAAACATTAGTTATAAAAAAACTTCTAACCAAAAAAAATATTATACAGTTTATAAACTATCTACAAACTAATATTGATACAATACTTGATACTTGTTCTCATCAAGTCTCTTTGCTAATAGAACAGCTTGACCACCAGTCATATAATCTAAAAATAGATATCATAAATATTCTATTATCCCTGAACATAATTATTAACGAAGAAAAAATAGATATCAAATTTGTTGATGATGTGTTAAGTAAAATCAATCACAACTTCACAAGAGTACAAACATTAGCCTATAGATCCTGTAATAAAAATAGTAATATACATGCAATCCTGAATTCTGTTGCAATATTGTATGAAGAACACAACACACCAGAACCAAAGACAGAAAATACACATCACGAATTACATGATCATTTTCTAGAAGATGATCATCATGTTGAGGATCTAGATAAAAATTTTCTCAATAATTCAGTTCAACAAAAATCAATTATTAACAAATCAGAAAGGCATAAACTGATTTTTAAAATCTTATTTGTAGCTATAAGATATACCATAAAACATAGCTTAAATACCGTTCCTGATGAAAAATTATTGATTTCAATGCTGTATAACTTAGCACACCATTTATCACAATATCAGAACAGTCGTGTATTAAATAGAATACTTCAAAGATTGAAGAGCAATATTTCTCCTGTACATCAGTCCTATTCTCCTGAATTATACAATAGAATATTTGAGAATATGATGGAATCATTACAACTCATACTGAAAGTAATTCCTATACCTTCAGAAATTACTACAATCCTTAGCGTTCCAATTAATGTTACAATATCAGCAGTAGAAGAAAACTCCAAAATATTGGTATTTTACCATGCATTGATACAGGCATCTCTAATAATTAAAATATATCGCATATATAATGCATTAACTGATGATCAACAAACAGAATATCAACAGATGGTGCTAGGAATATATTCTATGAATCCAGTAATATCCATGCCAGATGGAGATAAAAATACTATATTTTCTCAAATAATATCCAGTACTTTATGGTATAAATATCCTAATAATATAAGTATGGTCAATAAAATATTATTCGACTTTTGGTCGATACAACAGAAACATAAAAAAAATCAAAATATATTAGAAAAGATCAAGACACAAGAAAGTCAATTCTTAAAATCATTGTTGAAAATATCTATAGATTGGAATGATTCTTCTCATGCCAATGACCAAATATTACATCTAATCAATGAAACAGCTGAAAAAATATTATTATTGTAAAAACTCTTAATTTATAACCTTTGAGAAGTCAGGATGTTACTTTATGAAACTATCCGTACTGACCAGTTATTACAGTGAACAAATATTATCACAATAAATTATAGCAAACCAACCGAATAATAATACGTGACTTTACCTTCCATTCATTAATACTAATCAATCACAATGATAAATTTCTTAATAAATGGATAAAACACATAGACTATAGTAGTTGGTATATAGACCATTGCCATCAAATTATTAAAAAGAATAATAATCGAAATTTTAGATTCAGGATATTTAAACAATCCTCCCATAATCATAGTAGTAGCAGAAACAGGTAGCACTGATAATAGTAACATAACAAAATATGCATCAGGATCACAAACAAAAATATGAAAATAGTGAATATCTATATATACCAATATCAACATTATGAGAGGCCATATAAAATGTTTAACTAACATAATAACCATAATATATGCGAAATCAAAATCAATAGACTTTAATCTTGCAATACCAAAACCAATAGAAGACATGCCGATAATAATATAAGAGGATCTAATATGTTGAAAAAAATCATCGTATATTGAAGAAAAATGAATACCAAAACCACTCATAATAATACCTAGTACAAGTGCATATAATGTTGGCAATTGTAATAATCTCTTGAAAAAGTATTTTACTGGAAAATTACCATGAGAAATTACATAAAATCCATAGGTATTTTCAAATAAAGTCATTCCAGAAAACGCCAATATATAGATAGAAACCGCATGTTCATCTAGAAGAAAAAGAGCTATTGGTAACCCAAAATGGCCAGTGTTAGAACTTGCAGTTCCAAAAGAGATAATATTGTTCAATGACTTATCACTAAATAATGGTTTTGCTTTATTAATACAATAACACGTCATACAACTCATGGTAAAAACAATCACAGGTAGAATTAACGCATCAAAATTCGTAATCGAACTAATTCCCTTTACGATGACAATAGGAGATAAGACAAAAAAAAGAAATCTTAGCATGTTATCATTATCTACTTTGGCAAATTTACCAGCAATAAACCCTAAAATAATGTTTAAGTACAAAACTGATATCCTTATCATTATATCGACAAACATAGATGTTCAACTGTAAATTTACTTAGCGATAACTCAACGAATTTTCTTTCCAGAAAATATATACATACTCTAGCACTAGGTTAGCAATCTTTATCTTTGATCTCAATAGTAATTTAGAGAATATTTAGTTATTTGTTATATACTGGTCGTCTGTTATAATGGCCTGATGTATTGTTAGTAGGTAAAATATGAATACACCTAAAAGTATTGCTGTATGTTATGGAGATGGTATTGGACCAGAAATCATGGAATCCACTCTGTCAATTTGCAAGAGCGCGGGCTTTAAACACACAATTGAAGTCATTACTCTTGGTAAAAACCTGTATGATAAGGGTTATAAAACTGGGATGTCGGAAGAAGCTGTTTCTGTTCTTAAGAGAGTACCAGTATTACTAAAAGCCCCTTTAACTACTGTACAAGGTGAAGGAATGAGAAGTGTAAATGTAACGCTTCGAAAAATGATGGGATTGTTTGTAAATGTCAGACCATCTAATAATCTCATTTTTAATCACAGCAAAAACATTAATGTTGTTGTTATCAGAGAAAATAGCGAGGATATATACTCTGGAATTGAGTACCGTAATTCCTATGATACTCGCACCAGTATTAAAATCATTACAGAACAAGCATCTTATCGGATATGCGACTATGCCTTTAGATTTGCTCAGCAAAATGGAAGAAAAAAAGTCTCATGTTTCGTGAAAGATAATATAATGAAAATGACTGATGGAATCTTCCATAAGATGTTCTTGGAAGTAGCAAATCACTATCCTGACATAGAAAAAGAAGTACTCATCCTAGACATCGCTATGGCCAATCTTGCCAAATATCCAGAAAGATTTGATGTTATAGTTACCACCAATTTATACGGAGATGTTGTATCAGATGTATGCGCTGAATTGTCCGGTAGTATTGGCATTGCAGGAAGTGTAAATCTAGGCACAAAGTATGCTATGTTTGAAGCGGTTCATGGCTCTGCCCCCAAAATAGCCAACAAGAATATTGCTAACCCTATGGGTATGGTAAATGCAGCAATTATGATGTTAAACTATCTTAATGAGAACCATATATCCGAAAAAATACTACGAGCGTGGATGCAATGCGTCAAAAATAAATGGCTAACACGAGATCTGGTTGACAATCCAAAGGTTGCTCTAAACACTCAAGATTTTACTGATACTATGATCAAATGCATCAGAGATGATAATAAGACATCTGTTAATATTGACGCTCATTCCATAAATATTCCAGACACAATGCAGACTGATACATCCGATTACTATAGCCGTGTTTCCGAATATATCAAGCACAGAACTTTAGTAGGGGTCGATATATATGTGGATTTCACTGGAAATTTAAACAAGATACTAGAAATTATAAATACTTTTGACAAAATCAATGGAAAAAATGTATCCATCGATCTCGTGCCCATTAATGAAAGTATCTTCCTGAATTCCATCTTATCTAAAGGAATGGAGCTATGGCCTACAGTACTATTGACTAATGACTATACAACAGATTATATTACCTGTAGGTTTATAGCTTCTAAAAATATCAATTTCAATAACCACGACATAACTGCTCTGATGAATGCATTTGAAGAGAACTCCGTCAATATTGTCAAAATAGAAACTCTATATATTTCCCCAAAAAGAGATATGGGATTTGCAAATTGATCATTGACCATAAATTAAGACCTCCTGTGAAATTACCTTATCGCTACATTGGAGCAAAGTTTTATAAATATTACCATTATTTCAGCAAATAAATTCTAACAATATTGGTATTTATTACCCAATTAAGGGTAAGTGAAAAGTTTTAATTTTACAGAAGGTCATTATGTTTCGTGCACATAAAAATATGCTATACAAAAAAGTGTAATGTACTCTTTCCTAAAGGGGATGATCTCTACCCACTGGAACGTCATGATCTATGTCGACTACGTCCGCTTCTGTGAACCAGAAATCTATACAACACCTTGCTTTATGTAGCATAACACATCCTACGACCACAATGCCAAACCCCATTCCAATACATGCCCCTGCAAGAACATACTTAGGATCAGCAACTTCATCTTGTGATACAGTGTCTCCTAAATCCTGATCAACTGGTAACCCTGAAGATCCTGGTAAATTTATAAGCATAGACCCTATAATTCCTCCTGTAAAATTCACAGTATTACTAATTATTTTACTTGCTACGCTCGCTAATGTTCCAGATATTTTATTTTGATCACCCCTAGATTTCTTTACTTGACAAGATGATGCTATAGTATGGAATAGATTTTCTGATATACTCATGACAATTAGTATGGGATTAAAATTACATCTAATAGTAGCATACTACAACACAAAATTTAATTGATATACCTGATTATTTAATTGATTTAAGATTATATTCCATGCTAATTAACTAAAAATATAATATAATACCAAACTAGTAGCGGTAATTATACTAAATTCTTATTGCTATGTATGATCAAAAATTATCAAAGAAACCAATACTACTGCAGATAGTGATATCAATTTTGAAGCAAATATAAATATTTATACTATTTATCAAAAATATGTAACTTCAACAACAAAGGATTGTCCTACTCTATACAATCTGCTATAAATTCAAATAGTATACGTTGAAGCATACTCAACAGTTCTTTTAATCATGCAATCAATATGAAACTATTATTCTCCTTGATAATCTGTATACTTTTATCAGGTTTTAAAATCCATAATCATGGTATTAGTATAAGCCCTGATTCCATTGCAGTTGGAGAACATAAACAGATAATAAAACAAAATATTGGAGCACCTGTAATTACTAATCATGATATGAATAGATGGTACTATATTAATGAAACTGTGGGTGTAAATTTATTTGCTAATAGAAGAACTCATTCTGCACAAATTGTGTGTGTTTATTTTGATGAAAATGACTGCGTCAGCAAAGTGACTCATAATACCACAGACACTGTAGAATCCAAGCCAATATGCTCGTACACTACATCAGAAAAACATAGGCAAAGCACAGTTTTATCTGACCAGATAAAATCTCTAACACCAAATGTTCTTTAATATTAATAATAAAATACCATGGACAAAATATCTGTAACTGAACTAAGAACCGGAAATGTTATCATGATTAATAATAGACTTTATATGGTAGTGAAAAAAGGAGACATATCTAAACAAGCTCGTTCAATAGCGCATATATCAATTGAATTTAAGGATCTTAATAGTTTTAAAAATCATGAAAAAACATTTAACACTAATGAGTCTGTCCATAGAGCATTTGTAGAACAAGTGAAAATTAAATATATATCTCATACTCACACTGAAGCTACTTTCTACAGATTTGATACATTTGACAACTTAGATATTCCTCTCTCTATGCTAGATAATAAAGAAGATTTATTGAATTCTGAGGTTGATTTATATATCAATATGCACGAATCAACACCTCTATTCGTATCTTGGCCTAAATCTTTAATTGTAATTGTGCAAGATACACCTCCTTTTATATCAGGCCAAACTGTCACATCATCATACAAAGTTGCCCTTATATCTAAGAAAATTAAAGTCATGGTACCTCAATTCTTAAAAAACCAAGATAAAATACTTATCAACCCCGAAACATTGACTTATATAAAAAGAGCAAATGATGCATAATAATATTCAATCAGAACTACAAGAAACAACATTATTGATGTTCAATACAATTGGATACTTGATACGAGAATCACATGAAATAGATAATTTAAGAAGTTCGTCAAGTATTAATGCGTTTCTTAATGCTTGTCATGAAAAAATATTACATAAAATTGAGCAAAAAATCCCTAGTCTATCAATAGGATCTAAGTACAAAATTGAAATATTCCCCATAGATACTAAAACCAACTTTATACATGGTTTAACAGATTTTTGTTGCATGATTACACTCTCTCTAAATGGTACCATTCATCATGTAATTATCGGTTCCCCTGCATTACAATATATTATGCATATAAAAAATGATGTTATTTTCACTGTTGATCAAAATATGCAAAAAAAACAAATTAAGCATAGTTCCATAATAGGAGATGTGTTAGTCGCAACTAATGTAACTGAAACTCAATTACCAAAATCTTTTGCAGATATTAAAATTAACTATCGTGTAACAGGCACAATACTTATGGATACAATACACACCATAGCTGGTCGGTATAATGCTCTCTTATATTTTTCCCCCATAATACCCCCTTATATCGAAGTCTTTAAACTTATCGCACAAAACACAAAATATCTTTTCACTTTAAATGAAAATTTCATACTCCTCAGTACAAAAACTATCCACAATCCTCTTATAAATCTTCTTCGCAACATATAAACCAACTAAATGTGTACAATAATTTTTTATAAGTATACCTTTATGGTATATAGTTCAACATGCAATGCTTAACCCACTTATATGTGAGTTTTTCTTGTAGTGAATTTTGTTCTAATCTATTTTTTAGATATTCCAAGTCTAAACTTAACAAACATTTTTCCTGTGAACCGCATGAAAAAAATATATTATTATTATCTTTCTGTATGCACGCACCACATACCCCTCCCATCATACACTGCATAGGAGCATTAATAGATGATATAAACTGACATTTTTCATGAAAAAATCCTTTTAAATTGTTGTACAAACGATCTCGAAAAGAGCTCATTAAACCATATGAACCACAAATAAATACTTTGTCATATATCAAAGACAAATCTTTAAAATGTGCTTCCATCCCATCTAACACACTACCATGATATGAGATATCCTGTTCCCTATTTTTATCTAAAATACCTTCATCACATGCCCATAAAACACGATGTGTATATTGTTCTATAAAATTCTGATGAAACCTATCAGATGTATTTTTATATCCAGCACAATAAGTAATATTACAATCTGCATTATACATGGATTTGATAATCGAGAATAATACTGCATTACCGACTCCTCCTCCTATTAACATAATATTCTTTTTTGCAACAATTTCTGTCGGATTTCCAACAGGTCCCATAAGAGATAATTGTTCTCCAACTTGGAAAAATTTACATAAATAACTACTAGCCCCTGAATCAAGAATAATAAATGTTATCAAACCTGTTGTATTATCCACATGAGCACCCGTCACAGCTAAGGGTTCTATGACCATCTTTGTATCATTTATATTGATAGCATGCTGATAAAAATTTTGTAATCGAAAAAATTGACCTGGTTTATACAATTTTGCCATCATAGGCGCATGTACCTGTATTTGAATAATGCTATCTGAAATATTTTCAATTCGAGTAATTGTTGCAGTAAACACTTCATCAATATTGGATAGAAAATCTGAAGAGCTCTCCTCAGATGAAGTAATATCATTAACTATCTGATGGTATCCTCTTTTTACACTGGCCATGGCTTTGACCACACTACCAGCATATTGCTCTGATATATCCCCCCATATTGAGTAATCCTTCAAGCTTACCAGATCAATACGGTCATTTTTCATTGTACCAATTGAAATCAATAAACTTTTTGCTTGAATAGAATAATTTTTATTATTACTACAATTTGTTACATTTATACATCGCAAAGCATTATATTCATCCCCTACAACATTTTTTATGATGTGATGTTCTAAAAACTGAACCCCCTGATCTAAAGCATTTTGTAATTCTGAATAGTTCAATTTGTAAGCTGAACAGTGCTGAATATCCCGATAATAAATAATCTGTACACCTCCAATAGACTGTAAATAACTCACAATTTCATCATAAGTGCTATTTTCAAATAGCTCTGCATGATATAAATATTCTTCTAAGATGTATCTATCTTCATCTGTTAACCCTTGATATATATATTCTTGTCCATATATTTTTGTTAGCTCCTGGAAACGTTTATAAACCTTCCTAACCTGTATTGGATAATACGCCAATATCTCTGTAGCTACATCTACAGCCGTAAGACCTGCCCCTAGCACACATACAGGAAACCTAATCTGTAAATTATAAATCGATCCTTCTTGAAATGCTCCATATAGATGCAAGGCCATGAGGAATTCTGATGCTAAACGTACTCCTTTTAACACAACAAAATATTGAATATCATACAAATATTACTTATTATAAATCATTTACAAAAGATTTGCTCGTTAACTCACAAAGAATCAATAAATTTGCTACTTAATATTAAACATAGGCACAGCAAAACAGAACTGATACCTATCAGATAACCAATAAATAATATAATATCATTTATACCATCAACACAGATATCCATCCCCCCAGATCAAAACGGTATACCATTGACTCTGCTCTGATAATACGAGAAAATCCTTTTATTTAGACAATTTTTTAGCCACTGTGCAATATCATCATCAAGATTAGTCTGTATCGCTCATCGTGTTTGCTTATAATATTCTCCATCTATATAAAAAAACACACTTGCATCCTGTTCATATAACACATTATTGTGTCTCGCTCTTGGCATTTGCAAGATCCGTTACATATTAACCAGACCTGAAGAGAAATTATCATCCATTAAGTTTATAAGCATGAATGAAAATTCACGCAATGATCTTTTGTTCCTGAAAGCTAATAAATTATTCAAAATATCATTTGCCCCAGATAAAACATTAAATATACTTTCCCAAGAACTTTCAGAAATGTAACAACTATTGAGATGTATCAGCTTCTCTATATTACACCTAGGATCAAAACCATAACGGTAATGCTTCATAACCAGTGCCTGATCTTATTCCATACATGTTATCACAATTATCCCCCCTAAAACATTCCTCAACTATTGCAACAATATATGTCAAATTATATTCAATATGTACTTCTATAAAGTCATGAGATAAACAATCGTATTCCTACAGTGTTCTTTAATATCTCTGATCCCCCTAATACACCATCTAATCAAAAATTACAACTCCTGTGCTATCATATGTAATATATGAAATGTAGTTTATATATCCATTACGACCAATAATGCGCCAGAAAGATGACCATATACAATAAGAACCAAGCAAACATATCATATAAACTTTACAATTCATACACATCAGTAGCACAATACTCATTCGTATACCAATCATCCACACTATGATTTAATTTAGACTGAACTACCCTACCGGTACTTATCGAAAAACCTACACATATTATTATAAATAGAGGACAACAACTATTGTCCCAAATATCAACAAATACAAAAAATATAAATGTATAATGTAGATAACGTCCCTAAAGTTTTAGAGCCAGTAATATGCTAACAAAAGTAATACCCGTAAGGTACACTCTAGAAGTTTTATCAAAGCGAGTAGCAATTCTGCGAAATCTTTTTTATCTTTTGCAAGAAAACGTTCTACTATATTACGTGATTTATAAAATCAGTTATATCTAGAGAATTGTGTAATTAGGACAATAGAAAGATTTACAGAAATACATAATAAACTAATATCTATCTGGATTGAAAAAACAGTAGAGCAAATCAAGTTATACCTGGAAAGAACCAATTAATAGAATCAGGAGGGAATTCAGGATATATAAATTTGAGAAATTGATGTATTATATACATATATAAAAAAGAGACAAAAGAGTGAAGGATGGCAGTATACATATAGATTGCTGTTAATCGAGAGTCAAGTAAAGTTGTTGACTGCGAAGTAAGAAATAGATGTCGGTATACCTATAGTAAATAGTCATGCAGATTACAAAAATATATCGGATAAAATGTTTATGTACAGATAATTACGGAGCTTATAAGTGTTATACAATATCCAACGTTCATCATATTACAAAATCTGAAACCTCTCTGGTAGAATCTAAAAATTCTTCGCCATTATCTTACTTGTTTTAATAGAAAAACTAAACGATATAGTAAATCCATAAGAATGATTATCGCGTCTTTCATAATCTTTTTATATCAAGATCATCTTAAGTTACTTGTTTATCTATAGTTGTTCAGCAATACCTCTATTATATACCATCTTCCAACTACCATATTTCTTAGGTAAATCCCTCCATGTCGCTCCAGTTCGCAAACTCCAACATGTTCCTTCCAGGAAAAAATTATTCCCTTTTCTTCCTACTGGAAGCAATGATTTTAGTTTGTCTCAACACTTATCATTTTTTTTGGTTTATCTTGATACTAATTATAACCCCTTCTTTCAGATTCGCCAATTTGGGACACTACCTATATCAATGTTCCAAGGATTATACTCGTTATATTCTCTTCTCAAATACAATCTTGTATTGTCCATAACGTGTATATACACCAACCTGAAAAACCCAAACAAAATTCTTTAACTTTCACAATAATCCTAAGATACTCCCATCTTAGCAAGATATATTTTATGATGTATTCGAATTACAATATATTCCAATTCTTTATATGATATAATGCAATACTCATGTTCCTTTATATAATTAAATTCTGGATATGATTCCTGCAACTGAACAAATACCTCATGCTCTGTGTTTATTGGGTAAAAAAACATTGTAGATTTTGTTTGTATATTCTGTGCAATAATTGTAAATACAGGAAATAACATATGCATATATTGCGATGATTTTATTGCATATTCTGAATAATATGCCTTTAACCTAACAAAGGTTAATATGTGATCAATGAATTTTTGACTAATCTCATGTTGTTGACATTTACTTATTATATAGCTCTGCAACTGAGCTATTGAAATCAAGATGTAATATTTTTCTTCAATATTTAGTATACCATATAATTGATATTGCATAGTTTGAAAATCGCATACTGTTTCCGGTATACGAGAGTGATGCTCATGAGAAAATAGTTTTACTTGCATTTGCTTATAATATTCTTATCAATAGTGAGATATCAGAATTGTATCATAGTACAATGCTTGCTGTAATCATTATATGTGAAACCACATAGGCATACACTGCATGTTCAATTAGAATCATATATTATTTATATTTTATTAATTGAATTTACAAGCGATTCCAACTCAAAATTTGATCATATAAGACGTATATATCATGATATATACGTAAAATTCACTAAAAATTTATTACTATTAAAATTACTCAATTAATTCTTTATTCTGTAATATTACATATATGATGCATGCCTTACTCATCTAAACTATTCGTAATAATCAACTTCAACCAGTTGATTGTAGAACTTACAACACATACAATCACCTAGAGTAACCTGTAAATAGACGCTTATTCAAGATCGATTATTCTAAAATGAAAAACATTTATCTTAAAATAATATGCTTTACTAATACTACTAAATAATTTAATTATATGTTGACTCTTGTATAATTAATCAGTTTATGTAAACTCAATATATGTTGATTGATAAAATCTGATTTGTGTAGTAGGTATGAACAATAAAAATAAAGAGTTAATAAATCAAATGAATAATCTAATAGTTGATTATCATATTTTATATATTAAATGTCATTATTACCATTGGATAATTCGTGGAATTAGCTTCATTTCTTTACATCAACTATTTGAAGATGCATATAAACAAACATTGGAAATGATTGATAACGTTGCAGAAAGAATTTCTATGCTGGATGGTGAGATACATTTTACCTTACAAGATATATGGAATCAGAAAAAAATTCCAGATGCACAAAATTTTCAAGATTATAATGATATTATTGCTGATATGGTTTCTACTTACGGCCAAATCATTGCACTGGAAACAAGTGTTATGGAAACAGTCAAAAAATATAATGATGAGGTATCTCTTGATATCTTAATAGAAAATCAACGTATTAACCATAAAACATTTTGGATAATAAAGAAACACATATAAACATTCTACTATAACTAAAAATAGTAAACAAGATTAACAATACTCTTACATATTTTGTATTATTATCTACTTTTACGACAGTAAAAAAATAAAGTTGATTTTTAGTTGCTATATGGCTCACATTTAGTATACTAATTATATAATATTTCATCTGTAAAAGATATGCCTTCAAATATTGTTTTAGTGAAAAATATTAGACATCGCACGATAAATACTATCGTCAATGTTAAGAGTGATGCGTCGGTCTCTTATCGGGTCTTGATTATTGCATCCCTGATTAATGGTAATCTTATCATTAATAATTTATCAGAGTGTAATAATGTACTGGCCATGGTATCTGCGTTAAAAAATATTGGAGTATCCATAACAAGAGTAGGAGTAACCAATAATTATAAAATACAGGGTATGTCAATAGAACGTATCATCAGAAGACCACGACGAAATACTATTAATATAGGGTGTTCAATAACAGCAGCACACATATTATCCAGTGTAATGTCAGCATTACCAATAAATTCTTATTTTTCAAGCGATAATAATATATGCGGTCGTTCCTTGGTTAATATTATGAGTATACTATCCCTTGCAAATGTAAGATTTTCCGATACTACACTACCATTTGCAATACTAAATAAAAATAATACTCAACTACAACCTATAATTGATTATCACCTAGAATTATCCTCATCACGCATAAAAACATCTTTATTGTTGTACGCAATAAATCAAGAGGGAACAAGCACCATACTCGAAAAAGGTACTTTTAGTCGAGATCACATGGAAATTCTCCTGCAGTACTTAAATGCTAGCATAACAATCGAAAATACTGAAGGTTATATACGTACAAAAATTATAGGTAAAAAACCTTTTGATAACCCTGAAATACTCAATATACCCAATGATCCATCGTTAGCTATGCTGTTCGTTATAATTGCTGCATTTCTAAAAAATAGTTGTCTATCAGCTCAAAATATATGTTTGAATCAACATAGAATTAAAGCAATGAAAATTTTGCAAAAAATGCATATTGATATTGCCATAGAGATAGATAAAAATCCTCATAACCATGAGGAAACAGGTGTCATGATATGTAAAAGTAGTAATATTATACCTACTACAATTGAAGATCACGAAATCAAGGAAGTTGTTATAGAAGATTACCCACTAATTATCCTGATATGCAGTTTAGCAGATGGGATGACCACAATACATAATGCAGGAAATATCATCAATAGCAAAACCGCTATCACAATGATAAAAGAACTCAACAAACTGAATATCATTACCGAGATTGATACTAAAAACAGCATAATAAGAATCACAGGAAAAGGTTCTGTAATAGATACTAATGGCGCACCGATTAGTTTAAATGCACATCATGAATATCGTTTGAGCATTTGCTTCTTCATACTTAGCCTGCTTTCAACAACTGAGATTAGGATAGAACATGCTAAAAATGATGCTCAAGAATATTTAAAACAAATAATAATGATGTGTGATAATAACATATAAAATTATTTGTTATTATTCCTATATGTTATGATATACAATATAGTTTTTTCTATATGAACAAATTTTTGACTTATTTTAAATAGCAAAAATATATATTGTCTATATACCTAATAAAATAAACCGAAATTCTGTGAATGCAGAAATATGATAATGTATTTAAATACTATGCGCAAAATAGTAGATAAAAACTTAATGGTGATCTTGTCAAAACAATAAAGTAGTATCAAGAAAATAACAATAAAATATTAGGTTAATAACAACCTAATACAGATACTAAATTAAACAGTATTGCAAAAACTAAAAATCTGAAGAGAACATAAAATATCCTTTAATACAAAAATGATAAAGCAAACCAGTAATAAATAACATAAATATTTATTATAACAATAATATAGATACAAACAATCCAAGTGTTCTATGAACTTTGTTGCAAAATATAAACATAATATTCAATCAAAAACAAACACATTTACTACAAAGGATATTTAATACTATTTACAATCGATACAAATAATGAACAACATATACAACTATCATATCCTCTAGAATAACAACATTCTGACATACACCGTTCACAAAGGTATATTTTTAGTAGTATAACCATATGAATGTTGAAAAGAAAAATAATTAATTAAGTGTAAGTACAGCGAGTAATTTCTTTGATCATTGGAGAGAAATATCAACAACATGGTACCCTTCTTAATACTCCATTAGATAGCAATACATACCAAAACATGTATTATATTTATACTAACATACACCTTAAAAATAATCTTATTAATAACTTATATCTTACGCAATAGATATAATCACCATTATAAGACACATCATTACCATAATGCTGGTGATCTCATATATAGATACCAGCATTTCTATTTTAGAATGTTAAAACACGATATTCTCTCCAAGACTGCTATAGTAGTCATGCATTTCTAAAAATACATCCTTAACATAATCCGCTTCATCTGCTAATAGTGATAATACAGCTCTTTGTGTACAAATATAATCAAGTTGGTTAAGTGCTCTAGAAGTACCACATGTTACTAATGATTCGTTTTCCGAATGTTGTATACAATATGATAGTCCTTCTAATCCTTGTGTCAAAAACCTAGAAACACCATCTAGTAAATTATTCCCATTACGTCCTGAAAATAAGTCACATACCTGCATCTTTGTTGCAGGTGAAAAACTATTAATATACTCTACTCCTGAATATTCCATGTGTTCTAGCAAGTTGTTTACTCGATTAATTGCTAAATGAGTATCAAGAGGTAAATCTGGATCAGTTATTGGAAATAAATCTACTATATCATATAATACAGATAATGTATGTGTATTTTGTATGCTATTCCGAAAATATTCCTGAGGATATACTTCTTGTAAAGTAGGTATTTCTAAACTACTACCATAGTACGTAACTAAATCACTAAGCACATTTTCCATGGAAAAAATAGTATAATTACTATCTGCTGCGATATAAAATCTTTGAAAATCAAGACAATCCTCCGAAGTATAATTCACATTTATCTCTGCTAAATCAGTCACCTGTTGTTCTTCGAATATATTTAAATTATCTTGATAAAGAGAAGTATTAAAATCTTTTACCTTATCTACAATATGTGATGACATAGATTCACAATTCGATCCAACATCCTCAGACAAAAAATCAATAATAAAAAAACTCTTCTCCATATCAGTCACTGGATATATATCTGATCCAATAGAATAACCAGGAAGATTTTCTTCTAATTTTTCCAATCTATACGTATTAATAGTTGTGATATATTTCTCCATTCCTTCTGAAGTCGTAAGATCAATATCGTCATAATGTATATCATGCTTCATCTTTATATCATTCAGAATAGAACGTAAAATAGGATTTGCTTGCATAGTTTATATAAGGAATAATAACAAATAATAGTAGTTGTATCACTATAAATAAAAATATAGTATATACTATTTCTAATATTAAAATATCTAATTCCAGATAATTAAATATATATTAATCACAAGTATTATTACCTATACAATAGATTGTAGAATAGCGGATAAATACATCTAAAATTGTTTTTTATACCATATATCATTAAAATTATCAAAAGAAAGTTATCCCCCTTATATAATAAGGGTAATTTGTATAATGTGAGTAACCTAATATTTAATATAAATCTTATAATAAACGAAGAAAACACATATAAGTTATTGCTTCATACACCCTTTTATTATCCTCTACCACTAAGATTCATTAAATTCATCTCATAAAAAGCATCTCAACTTCCTATAAGAAAATCTCTGTCATTACAAAATCAACAGTAAATACACCTAACAAATTTATTATTAAATCAGATATATTATTGTCTATCCATCTATCCATCTATCCATTAATATAATTAATACTTAGTATTCATTCTCTTGCATATCAGTTACTTCTTCTCACTAAATTACCCTTATAATAAACAATTTAGTAATTTTTCTATAAGTATTGTCCAAAATAGATACAGATATTTGATAAAATACACAAAATCATACTATCAAAACAGAAATCAGAGTGAACGACAAGGGTTTTAAATATTATCTATGAGAATAATGATTTACAGAATCATATATTGGTTGTAAACCAATACAAATAAACCCATTGAATAAGAATTATTTTTTCACTGTCAATAAACAACAGGGAACCCACGATAGATAGAAGATTATAATATCGAAAAATTTGATGAAATTATATCAATCATAAACCAGTTATAGATGCAAAGAAATTCCTCCAATGATTATTCATGATCAAAAATAATACGCAATATTATATACTATAGGCATGGAAAGATATGTCTAAGTATTATGGGAAATGGCACAAGTATGTATATAAGATTCCAACTAGGATATGAAGTCATGCATGGTGCAGGATAGTGCTACAAAAAAATGAAATTCTAGAAACCAATATAGTAATATGTGATTATAGTATGCTTAAATATCTAGTCAAAAAAGGGAAATAACAATGAGCACTCAAAAGAAAACACGTACAAAACTACATTTATATTTATTCATAACATTTATGATTTCTCTAACAGGTAGTACCTGTTGATTGTGAACACCCCGCTAATAACTGTTCATCCCTTATTTTTGAGATGACATATACATTTTATAGTATTGCAATTTATTATTCAACAATTCTTCATGAGTACCCTCTTCAATTACTTGCCCTCCTTTCATTACTATGATCTTATCTGCATTAGTAATCGTAGATAAACGATGAGCAATTATTATCGAAGTTTTATCACTTGAATTAGAATGTATCATATCTTGCAAATGCTGTTCTGTTTCCAAATCTATAGCAGACGTTGGTTCATCATATAATACAATTGGTGCATCTTTAAGAATGGCTCTTGCAATTGCCAAACGTTGTTTTTCTCCTCCAGAAATCTTTAAACCACGTTCACCAACTATAGTGTCGAATTTCTTGGGCAAGGAATTTACAAAATTATATAGACTCGCTTTCTTCGTCGCATCGACCACCTGTTCATAAGATGCAGATAAATTACCATATAGAATATTCTGATATATAGTATCATTAAATAAAGTAATATCCTGTGATACTACTGATATTTTCGAACGCCAATCATTTAACCTTAATAATGTTAAATCCTGTTTATCAACCGTGACTTTACCTAATACAGGATCAAAAAATCTAAATATCAATCTAAATATGGTAGATTTCCCTGCTCCAGTTTCCCCTACTATAGCTGTAACTTTCTGCCCAGGAATAACAAAATTTACACCTTTTAATATATCTATACCATTATCATAAGAAAAAGATACATTATGAAACTGAATTTGATAATCATCTATAGCAACCTCTTGGGCATTATCAATATCCTTGACGGTTGGTACTTCATCAAATATCTTTATCATATGGTGCGTATCCAGAAGAGCAATTCTTGTTTGCTTATATGCAAAACCAAAATTACCTAAAGGTAAAGAGACTTGCAATACATACATATTCAATAAAGTTAAATCTCCTATTGAAAACTTAGCATTTACAATATCTTGAACCGCAAAGTAAGAAACAAGCATAATCCCAATTGATATAATCATAACTTGTCCTATATTTGTGACTGATAATCTACTCTTACCAAGAACAAAAAATTTACTGTATCTCTCAAATAAAGAAAAGTATTTCTTCTCCTCATACTTTTCATTCGAACAATATTTGATTGTTTCATAATTGACAAGACTTTCTACAGTATGGTTGTTAACAGCGTTATCAGCTAATTTTGTTTTTAATACTATATCTGATCTCCATTCTGAAATGATTATGGTATACAATACATACAAAACAATTGTGATACATATTATAGTTGTATATAAAAATCCATACATATAACATACCAGAATAGTAACCAGAAAGGCCTCAACAAAAGAAGGTAATAACGTCATGGATGAAAAAGTGAAGATTATTTCTAGAGATTTTAATCCATGATCCATAGTTCTTAAAAATTCACCTGTCTTCTTTTTTAGGTGATAATCTAACGATAAAGAGTGTATATGAGAAAACATTCTAGTTGATGTGGCCCTTGTAATAAACTGGGATGCATGAGTGAAAGCTATTTCCTTAGACTGATTAAAGACCTCAGCAACAATTTTAAAAAGACCATATGAGATTATATACAGAAAAACACCAGACATGTTACGTCCGTCAGATAGTGTATCAATAATCATCTTGAAGAAATAAGGAGTATAAGTGGTACAAATTTTTGATAGAAATAACATCAACAAAGCAAAGATTATAATCGATCTATTCTTGAACGAAGATATATTCCACATATATCTTGCCATTATCGATATTGAAGTATTTCTCATAAATTATTTGTGTGTCATAGATAATTTACATTTGTTTAGTATAATGTATTTCTTGAAGGGTGTATATTCTTCTTTACTTGTATTTTAGTATTTATTGGACTTGATATCATTGAGCAAAGTCTAGAAATTATATTATTTATCATTTATATTGATGTTTTTATACCAAGATATATATAATCTATTTCTTTTAACAATTCTTGAAATTATCTTAGGAATTGACAATATGGTATTTATTTCCATTGCATTAAAAGATGTTGATCCTAACAAATATCGCAGGTATTCATTTTATGCGTTAAGTTTGGCATTATTTGCCAGAATTTTAATGCTTATTTTTATATCATGGATAGTGCATAGTAATGCTACTATATTTGGAGTTTCTATCTCTAGAGGAGTGTTCTTATTAGGAGGAATATTTCTATTTTATCGTGCTGTTCAGGAGTTATGTATACTGTTCAAATCACAACAACAGACATCCCATAGAACAAGAAAAATTGTTACATACAAAAAAAAAGGTCATATTGCTAAGGTTATACTAGAAATTGTATTTGTAGATATTATCTTCTCTCTGGATTCAATACTGATGGCCGTGGCAATAACAGATAATAATAATATTATTATCATAGCATTTTCTATTACAATTCTTTTCATGATTTTCTTATCCAGTCACATTATTGAGATAATCAATAAAAATATGATATTAAAGGTGATGGCGTTTATTTTTATATTAGTGATTGCAATTTCCATCATTTTACGGGGTTTAGGAATACATTTTCCAAAAACATTACAATACTCAATATTAGGAATTGTAGTATTGGTATATTATGTCCGTTCTTACATAATACAGCGCAAAAGAGAATAATAGCTATCTGAGAAATTGATATCACCCTGCATGATCAAAAAAACAGCAAATATATAGGATATCAAAATAACATGTACGGTAATTTTACAATAGAACTCCTGTGAAATTGTGATGATGAAACAGAGGTGAGTTATGGTACTGTTGTTTAGAATCCATGATTAAGATTAACAATAACAGCGATGATATTGAATTTTATATCTTTCTCTGATTACGATATTTATGTGCAAGGATATTGAATGTTTGGATATTATGAATGATATTCTCTACCTTAATACGAGTTTTGGCTAGAAGGGTATTATGATCTTTTACAACAGAAGTGATCTTCTGACATTTGGTATTTTTATAAGGATATACCGACTTTTTATGATCCCTATAAATACCATGATAACCAGAGTCTACCAATACTTTAGAATCTTGTGGAGGAAGAATTTGATGTTTGAATACTTTAAAGTCATGTACTGAGCCAGGATAAGATTTAGATACCTGCACAATACGTCCCTTATCATTAATCCTCACTTCTGTTTTCATCGTATTACCTTTCTTCTTTCTGGAATAATATGGCTTACCTTTGTGTTTAGGACATTCAATCTCTTGTTCCGTAGCATCTATTATCAGCACTTCAATATCTTCCTTAGATAGTTTCTTGCTTTTGTGATACGTAGGATACTTGCTACAATAGGTTCTAGTTTTCTAATGAATCTACAGACTTGAGAATCGTGAATACCAAACAGATATCCTATGAATTCTTGCGTAATATAACTACGGTAGTATAGCAATAATGCTAATAACATATCCCCCTATACTTAACTTATACGGTCTTCTTCTTCCTTTTAGTACCTTGCTTCCAAATAAGCTGTACTTTTCTGAGTATTCTACTAAATCTTTCTACCTTAATACCAAATAGCCTTACAAATACTTGAGGTTTTTTTGATATACTTCTTATAGCTTATTTTCATTTCTTCCTTTTCGGTTCTTCTCATATCTTACGCTTACACTCTTTTTCCTACAATTTCATAGGAGGTCTTATGTTATTGGGTGCGTGCATTCTATCCTAAATTCAATCTAAGTTCAAATATTTGGTAACAGTGCATTTTTTTCTTTAGCAAGGTTATTGCTCGATATATGTATATATTGTTTTACTCTTGTTGTATTTGATATAACGTTTGGATGGAGACAGGAACTGTAATCCAATTTGATCTATCATATTTACAGGGGTTGCTTCTGATTACATCTCTGAGCTTAATTAAAAAATGTGTTATGGGATTAAATATCGTATGCAGTAAGAATGTCTATTTTGCATTGATGTAGGCTTGTTTTATATATCTATCTTTTTTAAGAGTGTAGTTTTTTTCTATGGTTGAGATTTTTCTTCATAATCTTTTGTTATATATAATATTTTACTATAACTATGATACATTGCCTATGATCCAGAGTTTGATGTTTTGTGGTTTTTATATGATAATTGTCCGTGGAACTTGACTGTTATTGATTTATGTTACCGGAGAAAAATGCACAAAGGGGCGTGAAGATATTAGGTATCGATCCAGGATTATCTGTGACAGGATGGGCGATCATACAAAAAACGGGTAATAATCCATTGTTATTAAAAAGTGGTTATATCTCTTGGAAAAAACACGATAGTTTTGCATTTAAGATAAAAGATATATATGGTCATCTTACCTGTATCATAGGTAATAATAATGTTACGCATGCTGCGATAGAGAATCCATTTTTGAATTCAAATGCGAAAACATCTTTGATATTATCTCAATTTAAAGGCGCAATAATGTTGACTTTGGCTCTTAAAAATATTGAGATGATTGAATATCAACCGTCTCAAATTAAAAAGTATATCAGTGGGAATGGTAAGTGTACAAAAGAGGAAATATGTAAAATGTTGCGCTATACCTTTCCTAAGGTGCATAGTGCTACAAACCACAATGAGGTAGATGCAATTGCGATTGCATTATCGTATTATTACTCCCTAAACGAGAGGATAAAGTAGAGACATGGGTTCAATTCTGTTATAGAGTTCAATTTGAATTGGAGGGGTTGCAAATCCAATCTAGGTATAGATGGAGAGTATTTATAGCTGGATTAGCCAATATTTAGGAAAGATAATACAATGATGTTACAGAAAGGTTAGGTAAGCAATATGATGAAGTGTGAATTGAGAAGATTATCATTGTTATTTTTATACTTAACATTATGATAATAAAAACATAGTAAATCTAGAGCAATCTTTTTCACGATCTTTTTTGTATGCAAGGTATTGGTAATTCCAGTAATAATGATCTACGTTTTACAGCAATCTCGGATGATCCGTTTGAGATAGTTTCTCAGAATCAAGATTATCTGGAACATAAGTTAAGTAGCTCTTATACTCAAGTACAATTCAACAGACTTACAGAACAATTGAATAATGATCAAAATGTATTATCACACTATTATTCATTACAATTCCATTTACAGAATCTTAGAGATGTAATAATTGGGAGGAATAATATTTTAGACAGTGTGGTAAGTAAAAATATTGTTGTGAGTCAACCAGATGTTTTGAGTGTTGAGATTATATCTCGTGACTTACCTATTGTGAATCTTATGGTAAGTAATATACAGATGTATGAACCAGCAAAAATTGCTTTCGAAGTAGACTTAAATTCCGTAGAAGAAGGTAACAAACTGTTGATTATTAATCGGGATATTGTAAGGGAAAATATTATACCTGAAGAGTTTCCTGGATATGATAATGGGGATTTTAATGTTGAAAATCAGCACATTGAGTTTATCTCTTCCAAGTATAGTACATTACAAGTATCATCTTTTTTTTATGATGATGAGAGGGATAGAAATACTACCGTACTGAATGGTAAATATGCGCATGTTCAGGTAATAAACGGTAACATATTAGAGATTACGGATATTGACGATAATGTTACATATATAGGATTAAAGAGTACTTTGCCTGATAAAAATATAATACAAGCATTAAATGAACTGTTTGCTGGTAATACAATCGAAATAGAACTGACAGAAGGTATGCATAATTCATCATTGGTGAAAGAGATAAAATCATATAATTTAGATGCGTATAATATAATGGAGGATAGGTTTATTATTAAGAGCCATCAGAATATAGTGCTTATTACTAATAATGAGGGTTTATTACAGAATGTATTGTGTAGTTTTTCTCAACCGGCGATGCTGACGATGGATGGATTTATGTTACAGAGCGAGATTGAGAATGAGTTTCGGTTGTTTGGTAATAGTGTCCTTCTTAAGGTATTCGCGCACTATAATGATGATGTGTATCTGAAAGTAGAATATGATTACAATAAGATTATCAATAGTATTGAATCTTTTGTTCTAGCACATAACGATTATATTCAGTTTGTTCAAACTCAGGATGAACGTGATTATAAGGGATATCTAAAGGAGAAGTCTTTGTTAGGTGATGATCCGGAATATCATTTTATAAAGTCTAGGATTGAAGATTTAATAGTACATGAGGATGTATTACTGAATATAGGAATTAGCCTGAATAGTAAGGGGTTTCTTACTTTTGATAAAAATTTTGCGAAAAATCAATTTGATTCAATAAGTTTATATAGAGCTTTTTTGAATATATCTGATGGTATCGAATCTGTTATATGTGGGGTGCTTAAAAATAGGATTTTTAGTATGGAGGAGGATGTCAAAATATCTCAAAGTAGTATTAAGAATTGTCATGAAAGACTGCAATCAGAAAGAGGAATGTTGCAAAAACAGGTTTCTCATGAGACAACAAAAATGATACAATTGAACCAAACCATATCATTGCTTGATATGTATTTGGATTTTATGACTGCAGATAAATAATTATTTTACTTGAGATATGATAGAATATTTTTTGAGAAAGTGTTTGTTTTGCTTTCCTCCTGAAACAGCTCACAAATTAGTTTTGAAGGGGATACAGTATGGACTGTACAAGAATAAGAATTTATATAGTGATGAGGTTTTGAAAAGCACACATTTTGGAATGGAATTTAATAATCCACTTGGGTTAGCTGCTGGTTTCGATAAGAATGGGATCTGTTTAATTCCTTTATCGAAAATGGGTTTTGGGTTTATTGAGCTAGGTACTGTTACTCTTAAACCGCAGTCTGGTAATCCTCATCCACGTATCTTTAGGTTGGAAGAAGATCAATCAGTAATTAATAGGTTAGGTTTCAATAATGTTGGGGCAGATGAATTCATTCATAATATCACGAAACAATATGAACATAGAAAGTGTATTGTAGGAGTCAATATAGGTAAAAATATGAATAGTCGTATTGCGACTAAGGATTATACTAATATGTTGAAAAAGATCTATGCGTGTGCAGATTATATTGTGATTAACGTTTCCTCTCCTAACACACCGAATCTAAGAAAGTTACAGCGCTATAACGCTCTGAAGTCTTTGATGCAAAATATTCTGGATGCGCGTCTTGAGATTGATAGTGACGAGAAAAAACCTATACTTATAAAAATTTCTCCTGATTTGCGTGAGAATGAGAGAGTGGGTGTGTTAGATGTTGTAAGCCATAAGAAGATAGCAGGATTAATTATAGGAAACACTTCAATTATGCGAAAAGGGTTAATTAGTAGCAAAAGGGTAGAATATGGAGGATTAAGTGGCAAGGGAATATTTGGTATATCTACAAGGATATTACACGATATCTATAAAGAAACGAAAGGAAAGGTACCATTGATTGGTTGTGGAGGAATCACGAATGCTTTAGATGCGTACGAAAAAATACGGAATGGAGCATCTTTATTACAAGTGTATACTGCTATTGTATATAAAGGGTTTACAAGTGTTCTACAGATGAACAAACAACTTTCTACAATTCTTCAGGCGGATGGTTTTAAAAATATATCTGAGGCTGTAGGGGTGGATGTGAAATTGTAATGAATAGAGAGTATGATCTACATGCATAGATCATATGTGATTCCTTATTGTCTATTTGATCTTGCTGTTTTTTTTGCTAGAATGTTAATTGTACGTTTTGTCGGTGATTGTTGTTGTAATGGCAGTATTAGTAACCTTTTATAAGTTGGTGTTTTTGGAAGATCATGAATATATGCAAAAGGATATATTAGAATGGTGTTTATCATTGGGTCTGAAGGGTACTATTCTGCTGTCGGAAGAAGGTATTAACGCTACGGTTGCATCAGATTCGATGGAAATTATAGACGCGTTTTTCAAATTGTTAAGAACAGAAGAATTGTTTTCTGATGTGTGCTATCAGGTTACTTGCGCAGACTTTGTGCCATTCCGTAAGATGAAAGTAAGGTTAAAACGAGAGGTGGTAAGTTTTGAGTATCAAGATCACTGTTCTGGTTGTGTTGGTAAATACGTAGATCCTTGTGATTGGGATGATCTTATTTCTAGGGAAGAGACTGTTTTACTAGATGTGCGGAATTCTTATGAGACAAATTTAGGTACGTTTGAAGGGGCAGTTATTCCTGGTATAAATTATTTTCGAGAATACCCTAAGTGGACACAGGGTTGGGTGTTGCGGTCAGGGATTGATGCTAGCACTGCATCTGTGGCAATGTTTTGTACAGGAGGCATTAGATGTGAGAAATCTAGCAAGTATTTTTCTGGGATAGGTTTTAAGAATGTATATCATTTAAAAGGAGGAATAATAAATTATCTTTTATATAAGAAGAAAATGGGTGATTCGCATTTATGGAAGGGGAATTGTTTTGTTTTTGATGATCGTGTTGCTTTAGATGGTCAACTTAAGGTTGTTGATGTAAAGTGTGATGAGTGTGGGATAGATATAGGACGCGATGATGTACGCACTATGACAAGAGGATATGTAACCTGCACTCCTTGTACTAATATGAGGGAGCAATAATTATTTTGTGAGGTTTAAGTGAGTTCATTATCAGATTTATCTGTTGTACAGATGATTAGCGGTTTGAAGAATAAAGATTTTTCTTCTGAACAATTAACGCAAGCATTTCTGAATAATATAGACGCAAGAAATGATGTTTTGAATGCTTTTATTACGGTTGATCCAGAAAAAGCATTGTTACAGGCTAGAGAAGCAGACACAAGAATTGCACAGGGTAGTATGTTGAGTGTGTTAGATGGTATTCCTATTGCTGTTAAAGATGTGTTTTGTACAAAAGATATGCGTACAACGGCAGCGTCTCATATTTTGAGTAATTTTATTCCTGAGTATGATGCTACCGTAGTTGCCAAGATTAAGGAAGCTGGTATGGTCATATTAGGTAAAAATAATATGGATGAATTCTCTATGGGATCATCAAATATTTTTTCTTATTATGGACCATCAATCAATCCTTGGAAAACAAAGAGCGATGTGGATTTTTGTAGAGTCCCAGGAGGCTCTTCTGGGGGGTCAGCGGTATCGGTATCTGCGAGAATGACACCATTGTCTATGGGTGGGGATACTGGAGGTTCTGTTAGACAACCAGCTGCATTATGCGGCGCTGTGGGTGTAAAACCTACATATGGACGGTGTTCGAGGTACGGTATGATAGCGTTTTCTAATACTTTAGATCATCCTGGAGTATTAGCGCGTTCCGTAGAGGATGCTTCTTTGCTCTTAGCAATTATGTCAGGTGCTGATCTGAGAGATAATCGCTCTGTTGATCGAGAGATAGATTTTCTGGATTATAAAGAAGTAAGTCATAAAAAATTACGTGTGGCTATTCCAGAAAATTATTTGGTTGATATGGATGGAATGTTCAAACAAAGCTTTTATGACTTGGTAAATGGTCTGCGTCAACAAGGAATTGAATGTTCCTTTATTAAACTTCCAGATCCGGAGCTGGTGATGTATCTATACTATATTATCTCTAGTGTAGAAGCATCTTCAAACCTTATGCGTTATGATGGTGTGCGTTACGGAGTGAGGAATGATGTTGATGATTTGGAGAATATGTATCGCACTACCCGTAGCAAGTGTTTTGCTCAGGAAGTAAAAAATAGGTGTTTTATTGGTGCCTCTTTGTTGCATCTTGCACAAGATGGTATAGATTTCTATCGTACTTCTTTGAAAGTTAGAAGATATTTGCAGGATTATGTACAGAAAGTTTTTGCTGAGACATGTGATATATTCCTTATGCCAACGACAATGCGTACGGCATATAAGGTGACAGATAAGTTAGATACAATAGATTATTACTATGATGATCTTTATACAGCATTTGCCAATATTATTGGAATACCTGCGACAAGCGTTCCATTGGGGTTGAGTGAAGAAGGACTGCCTTTTGGAGTTCAAGTGATGTCTTCACATTTTCGTGAGAGGAAGATGTTCAGTATTGCATCAGTGATTGAAAATATTGTAAATTTTGATGATCGATCTACGGTAATATCGTAATTTGGCAATGAAGGTTCTTGATAAAGTATGTTATCCATCTGATCTGAAAGGGTTAGAGTTAGAAGATTTAAAGCTCCTGATCAAGGAACTTAGAGAAGAATTGATATTGCATGTTTCAAAAACAGGAGGACACTTAGGTGCGTCTCTTGGTGTTGCAGAGCTTACGATAGCGTTGCATTATGTTTTTGATACCCCAACAGACAGGATTATCTGGGATACAGGACACCAATCTCATATACATAAAATGGTAACTGGGCGCAGGGATAAAATTCCTAGTATGAGGAAAAAAGGCGGGATATCCTGCTTTACTAGTATTAAAGAATCAGAATATGATGTTTTTGGTACTGGGCATAGTTCAACATCCATTTCAGTGGCTAGTGCTATTGCAAAGGCCAGAGACATGGAAGG
The DNA here is from genome assembly GCA_000512675.1 of Candidatus Xenolissoclinum pacificiensis L6. Lineage (GTDB taxonomy): Bacteria > Pseudomonadota > Alphaproteobacteria > Rickettsiales > Anaplasmataceae > Xenolissoclinum > Xenolissoclinum pacificum. The sequence continues at coordinate 135,643 of AXCJ01000005.1, read as the reverse complement.
TGATAAGTATTTTGTTATACCTGTTATAGGTGATGGTGCGCTAAGTGCTGGTATGGCATTTGAGGGGTTAAATAATCTTGTTTTGTTGGATATGACGAGGGTATTAATCATTGTTAATGATAATGGCATGTCAATTTCTAAATCTGTTGGAGGAATTACAAGATACCTAGATTTACTTGCGTCTGGTTGTACTAAGGCTAATTTTTTCGAGGATATAGGGTATAAATATATTGGTGTTGTTGATGGGCATGATTTGGAATCGTTAATATCTGTGCTTGTTTCAGTTCGCGATTGTGAATTGGATAAGCCTGTTGTTCTTCATGTGCGTACCAAGAAGGGATATTCTTTATATCTTAATGGGGGAATGTCTAAAGATGCATTTCATGCAGTCCAGAAATTTGATTATGATAAAAAATTGTTTAATAAAAGCACAGTTAGTGGGAAGACTTATACCTCTTTTTTTGTAGATGCTTTGCAAGAGATTATGTTATTAGATAAGAAGGTTGTTGCAATTACAGCTGCGATGTCCATTGGCACAGGATTAGATAGTTTACCTAATCAATCTCGAGTGTTTGATGTGGGTATTGCTGAACAACATGCTGTGACTTTTGCCGCAGGATTTGCATCTGTAGGATATCTACCAATATGTGCAATATATTCAACATTTCTGCAACGTGGTTTTGACCAGATGATACATGATGTAGCAATACAAAATTTACCAGTGATCTTCTGTGTAGATAGAGCGGGGTTCGTGGGTGGAGATGGTGCAACGCATAATGGATGTTTTGATCTGATGTTTACTGTCAATATACCGAATATGACGGTTATGGTACCTGTAAATGGTATAGAACTAAGCAAAATGCTTTTTTTTGCTTACAGAGAACGTAGGGGACCGGTAGTGATTAGGTATCCTAAGGGGATACCAGATGTTATCCTAGATAATGTTTTAGATATAGAATATGGTACTGGTACTCTTGAAAAGGATTTAGGAGATAATGTTGTATTTTTGGTTTTAGGACCTATGTTGAAAATAGCACTTGAGGCAAGTGATATCTTGTATTCTGAACACGGTATAGCTAGTAAAGTATTTAATGCTCGATTTGCTAAACCAATTGATCACGAGAATATTCTTCGGTTTGTCCGGTCGGCATCAATGATAGTGACTATTGAAGATGGTGGTCGAGGAGCTTTCAGTAGTGCAGTGTTAGAGTTATTATCTCAGCATAATTTGCTGTCTAAAAATTTTTATTCAATGGTTTATCCAGACAGTTTTGTTGAGCATGATTCTGTTGAAAATATCAAGAATGAGATCGGGTTTACAACTGAGTATATTGTTCATCATGTAGTGAATAACTTATTTCGTTAATACTTGATGGTAATCTTTACTAGTTATGTATTATAGTATAAACTTATAGTTTCGTGTTTACTGTATCGTGATGTCTCCTTATAAAAATATAATTAACATAGCCGTGATAGCGCATGTTGATCATGGCAAAACCACCCTGATAGATAATATGTTAAAACAAACTCTTTCTGGACGTGATGTTGAGAAAGTAACAGAGCGTGCTATGGATAGTAACCCTTTGGAGATGGAGAGAGGTATTACCATTTATGCAAAATGTACTAGTGTTTTTTTTCGAGATACTAAAATTAATATAGTAGATACACCAGGACATGCCGATTTTGGAGCTGAAGTAGAACGCGTTTTGTCAATGACTAGTGCAGTGATTTTACTTGTTGATTGTGTTGAAGGGCCAATGCCACAAACAAAATTTGTCTTATCAAAGGCGTTAAAAGCAGGTTTGTTGCCTATAGTTATTATTAATAAGATTGATAAGCCTGATGCACGTATTGCGGAGGTATTAGATGAGGTATATGAGTTGTTCTTTGCTTTGGAAGCTAATGATGAACAGTTAGATTTTCCAGTATTATACGCGTCTGGTCGAGATGGTTGGGCAAGTACTGAGGTTGATGGTAAAAGAGAAGATCTAACACCTTTGTTTGAGAATATACTATCTTATGCTAAGAAAGAAGTTGTGACCGAAAACTCAGAGGATGAGGAGAGGTTTTCGATGTTGGTAACATTGTTGATGCCAGATCCATTTTTAGGGCGTATTCTAGTGGGAAAGGTGTATAATGGATCTGTGAATATAGGTTCAACTGTACAGGTACTTAATTTGGATGGGGAACTATTGGATAAAGGGAAACTTACCAAGTTATATACATTCGATGGTTTGGCAAAAACATCAGTTGATAAGGTATCAGCAGGTGATATAGTTGCTATTGCTGGTCTTTCAGGTACATCTGTTTCTGATACAATTTGTTCAGAAAATGTCGATAAACCTATTATGACAACTCCTGTTGACCCTCCGACAATGTCTATACGTGTATCTGTTAATGATTCACCGTTTGCAGGAAAATCTGGAACTAAGCTCACAGCACGTATGATACGAGATCGTTTATATGCTGAGGTAGAGAACAATATAGCGATTCAAATTGTAGATTCTGGTGATAGCACCTATGAGGTCAAGGGTAGAGGAGAATTACAGTTAGGGATTCTGATAGAATCTATGCGACGTGAAGGATTTGAGATGTCTGTTGGTAAACCTTCAGTAGTTTTTCAATACGATGAGAGTGGAAAGAGACTTGAACCGTTGGAGATTCTGATTGTGGATGTAGATCAAGAATATGCTGGGGTAGTGATGGAGAAGATGTCTTCTCGTAAGGGAGAAGTTGTTAATATGCAAGATTTCCAAGACAGAACTAGAATAGAATTCAAAATACCTGCCAGGGCATTAATAGGGTATCAGGGAGAATTTCTTACCGATACCAAGGGTACTGGAATTATGAACCATTTATTTGATAGTTATGATACGTATAGAGGTGACTTTGCTACTAGGCGTAATGGTGTGCTGATATCCATGAACCAAGGATCTGCCACTGGATATTCATTGGGTAACTTGCAAGATCGAGGTATTATGTTTGTAGCGCCACAAGATGCTGTATATCAAGGAATGATTGTTGGTCAGCATAATAGAGATAATGACTTAGAGGTTAATATCACAAAAGGTAAACAACTTTCCAATATGCGAGCATCTGGTAGTGATGAAACTGTCAAGATTGCTACAGCTAAAGAGATGACACTGGAAGAGCAGATTGCATATATTGCAGATGATGAATTGGTTGAAGTGACCCCAGATGTAATACGTATGCGTAAGAAATATCTTGATCCTGTAGAGCGTAAGCGATTTTCTAAGAAGAAAAGTTAGTATATACTATTTGAATAACATTACGAGAGAAAATCAGAATGATTGTTTTGTTGCACGTTGTTGCAATTTCAGCAGAATATCGAGATTGTTATTGTTATAAGAAAAAGAGTGTAATGTTTCTGTTATAGATACTGTTAGACATTGCTGTGTTAATGTTTATGTGATAGAACTACACCTATTATTATTTTATGTTTTTGGTTATGCAGAAAGTGCCTTATGGGTTATGTGCAGTAGAGGGAATCCGTTATTTATGGCTTGAGAGCGATGGAGCTTGGGTAGGGGATCAGGATGCAAAAAAATACAATAAATATACATATTGTGATAACAATTATTGTTATAAAGAGTATACGGACGAGTTTCTGAGTATATTCTCTCCTAATGGAATAGTAAGTTATCATTTATTACTTGATTCAGCACATGAGAAATATGTTAGTCATTATCTGTATTTAGATATGTATAATTACTGTCAAGACAATTATTACACTATGATGGATGTTTATGCAGATGGGGAGGTCATAGAACGATCAATTCGCATAGATGATTATGACATCAATCATGCACTGGAACAAAGTGCGGAGTATATAGAGTATTATGTTTACGACTATGAATACGATAGTTTTTTAGCTAATGTGGCTAGTGCCATGTTCGGAGTGACGTTAGGATGTGTAATTACATCTTTATTATTTGATTGAGGAAATCTATTGCGTCTTGTGTAATGGAAATGCTTCTACATAAACTTGCATCTTCGCGAGCTTATTATATTGCTGGTTAGAATAGTTAGGGGGTATTGTTCCTTTTATCGGGAGTATGTGTAAAAAAAAAAGGCTTGTTGTTACGTATCTTAATGTATTGTAAAATACAGTAATAGGTAATCACAAGGAATCTCATACATTGTGGAAAATTATTTTAGTTACTGAAAGTACCCAGCAGATTCTTTGATAAGGGTATTAAACAATCACAATTAATTGTAATAAGGATAATGAATTTTGTGATTGAGAAAAAGTAAGCAAAATATTTATTGCGTGAGAACCGATGAATTTGACAGTAGTGTACGAGGCAAGAGATATAATAACGTGAAGTTTATTTGTATTTTTTTATTGATCTTGTATATATTTTGATAAGTTTATGTTTAGATATATCAAGGTATTTAAAGAGGAGAGAGGATTATACAAGGAGTAGCTTTTTTTACAATCATGAATTTACAAAATGGGGATCGGTGATCAAGAATCAAGATTGAAGGTACTATAAATATATTAGGAATTATAGGGACTAAATGTTGTAAAGATGTACAACACAGAAGCTGATCTGGGCTATGATAGGTTACATACGAATCGTCATATAAAAAGTATAGTTTTACAAATATTAACAAGTTTTATATGATTTCAGGAATACAATATTTATTTACATTCTGTTCTGATATATATTGATTCCCTTTTCCAACGATATAGCAAACTCATCTATATGTGATGCATTAATAATTAAGGATGGGGTAATACGTATTGTGTTCGGGTGAGCTGTCTTTGTGAGCAGTAAGTTACATTCTAATAGTAAAATATCTAGTAAACTTGTTATCTTGACCGTATCTGTAAATTCAATGCCCAGTAGCATACCTAATCCTTTGATGTTTTTGATAAATTTTGGATGATGGTTTCTAATTGACAATAATCTTTTATGAAGAATTTTACTCATGTTATTGACATTTATTAGAAAGCTATCACGTAACATGATTTCAAGAACCTTTGCTGTGACACTCATTGCTAACTGATTCCCTCCATATGTAGAACCATGACAACCTGGAGAGAGTAAGTTAGCAATTTTCTTATTTACTAGGCATCCTCCTACAGGAAAACCATTTCCCATTGCCTTGGCGATTGTAATTATATCTGGTATAATATTAAATTGTTCATATATAAATAAGGTGCCAGTACGACAAAATCCTGTTTGCACTTCATCCAATATTAGCAAAATATCTTTTTCTTGACAGATTTGATATATCCTATATAGGAATTCTGTCTCTATTACGTTAATTCCTCCTTCAGACTGTATGGCTTCTACCATTATTGCTACAGTATTATTTGTAATAGTTCGAGACAATAGTTCAAAATCATTTACAGGGATAACTTTGAATCCTGGTAATAGGGGAGGATAATCTTTTTTCACATGTCCTAGACCAGATGCAGATATACAAGCCATACTTCTTCCATGGAAAGAATTATCAAAGGAAATTATTTCATATCGTTGATCATTCTGCATGCCATATTTACGGGCGAATTTTATTGCGGCTTCATTAGCTTCAAGACCGGAGGAACAGAAGAATACATTGTCTGCGAATGTATGTTTTGTGAGCAGGTCTGCTACTCTATTCTGTATTGAGTTATGTACAACATTTGATGAGTACCATATCTTATTAGTTTGTTGTATAAGAGCAGAGTTTAATTCTTGGTTATTATGGCCTAAAGAAACCACAGAAATACCAGAAGAGAAATCTAAGATTTTATTTCCTGTACTTGTGTACAAATAAATACCTTGAGCATGACTTACTTCTACAGGATAACGGTTATATATATCAACTATATTATTATACATCGCAAAATACTGATTTTTTCCATTATCCTAACATAACATAATATAAGAAAATAGTTATATACTATGTATATAATTTTTACATATTAACAAAAAATATTATTGAAAGACAGAGTGTCTAGATAATACATATGGTGACGGTTTTCGATTAAGGAAATTTTTTGAAGTTGCTATATTATTTTGATAGCTTGTTAGTAATATTGTAATAATTGTATAGATGCAATTTTATTACTTCTTCTGTGCAATACATATTTCTGAGTATTTCATGACTGATGCGTAGATTTTATCATACATGGTGAACATAGTTTTGAGAGAAGGATATGGTTTTTCTATATCATTTCTTGATGAGGAATGATCATTTATGAGATGAATTGATATACGATGTATCATAAAGACTAGCAACGGATTCATCAGGTATTTATCTTGAAACGTATGCAATAATCTAATAGAAATATGCATCGGTACATTATAACGATTTCTTTATTTGTACATGTCGAAAGGACGTATAACAAAAAATAACTCAATTTTTGTAATTTTTCTATTTAGGAAGTACAGCAAGCACTAATGGATCCATTAGGTGCAGAGAATTCTATATCATACACCAGTACAACTTGTTTTTTCTGTAAACTTTGATCGGATGTGTATGTTTTGTATCATTTGAGCAAAATTTTTTATTTTATCTATTAACTTGGTTTTTATTATGTATTTTACTGAGTGGCTAATCAAGCATACATTCTGATTAGGGTAACTGCCCATAGAGTTAAAATTGTTATTCATTATTCAATAAACCAAGAACATAGATGAAAATTGTAGTTTAAGAAACAGGATTTGGTACTAAAATGAAGAATATGGAAGGTAAAAAGATATAGGTGCATTGGCTTGTAATAAGTTAGCGTGTCATGCCAGTACAATAATTCTATATTGAACATTGTATATTAATAATATTTATGTTTTTGGTTTGTTATCAATAGATAGCATATTACTTGATTTATCTGATTGTAATACATCTTTGACAAAAGATGTATTAAGTAGTATGTTCTTGTAAGAATGGTGTATTTTTGTTTTATATTAATGTATCAGAAAATATATGATGGTTATTTGCAGTTAATAAGAGCCCAAAAACCCGTGGGATTTTTCTTATTACTTTTTCCTTGTTTGTTCTCTTTGGCGTGTGAGACACAGAGTTTGTTTGCATTCTTCTTGTGGATGATTTTTTTTAGTATTGGTGCCTTTGTGATGCGTTCTGCTGGATGCATTATAAACGATATTATAGATAGTAAGTTTGATAATCATGTGAATCGCACGAAAGATAGGCCGATTGCGTCTGATAGGGTTTCTATTCATGAAGCTCTATATATGTTGATTCCTAATTTAATCATAGGAATGCTATTGTTACTGGTAATTGGTTTGAAGTCTTTCATGTTAGCTTTGGTATCGCTGGTATTTATGATTATTTATCCATACTGTAAGCGGTTCATAGATTATGCACAAATATGTTTGGCTTTTGTTTTTAATACTGGGGTATTGTTTGTGTCGATTGCTGTACATAATCATATTACTTTTAATAGTGTTGTCTTATACTTGGCATGTGTTTTTTGGACTGTGCTTTATGATACTATATACGCACATCAGGATAAAGAAGATGATCTAAGGATTGGTCTAAAATCAATGGCGCTTACAGAGCATGGGAATCGTAAATGGTTATTGCGTTATTTGTATGCTGTATTTATATTGATTTTCGCAAATGTCTTACTCTTAAGGTTTTCTATAATAACAGTTATAGGTATATTTTTAATCTTTGCATTTATGTATTACGATATAGAGGTAGTGGATCTCGATAATCCTAAGCATTGTGGTTTTTTATTTAAAAAACAGGGTTTTCTATATCAGCCTCTTGTGTTAATTGTTTTATTATTAGGAAAGAGGTTTTTTTGATGAATATGTTAAATGTAGGGATTGTCGGACAGACTGGGAAGGTTTCTACTAATATTATACAGTGTCTTATGAAGCGTCATCATATGCGGTTTATAAGGGGTTTTTCTTCAAAAGATATGGATACACTAGGAATAGAAGGTCTGGATTTAGTTTTTAAGGTCTCAGATGTGGTAATAGACTTTTCATCTAGTGAATTATCGGAGATGGTTATCGAAAGTGCAATTCAGAATAAAAAACCATTGATTATGGGTACAACTGGTCATAATGTTTCTGATGATGTTCTACATACAATCTCTACGAGTATGCCTTTTTTTATGGATTCTAATTTCTCAGTTGTTGTACATGTATTGAGAAAAATATTAAAGCAGTTTACACACGAGATGATGCAGTATGATGATTATGATATTGAAATTATAGAAAAGCATCATGGTAGAAAATCTGATAGCCCGTCCGGTACAGCTTTATCTATTGCACAAGATATGTCATCTTATACAAATTTTGATGTCAGGTTTGGAGCACGAGGGAAGAGAGAAGACAGAACAATCTTTATTTCATCTGTGCGCGGAGGTGGTGGGTGTGGTGAGCAAGAAGTTTGCTTTTTTGGTCCCCATGATGAATTGACACTGACTACAAGGGCTGTATCGCATACTATATATGCAGAGCGTGCTCTTGATATTGCTGAGTGGTTGGTTAATCAAAAGAATGGTGTATACTCTATAAAAGATTTTATGTTGTATATGAGCAAAAAGGCTGGTCATGCAGAGTGATAAGATTGTTGCACAAGTTCGGAACTTGAGGGTGTTCTATAAGGATCAAAAGATCTTAACTGACATAAACCTTGATATCTATGATAAATCTGTGACCACATTAATTGGTTCTTCTGGGTGTGGTAAAAGTACTGTTTTGCGGTGTTTTAATCGTATGAATGATCTGGATCCTCATTATCGTGTATTGGGCGATATTACTCTTAATGGGGTTCATATTTATAAAAAAAATGCTACGCTATTACGTGCGAAGGTTGGTATGGTATTTCAGAAACCAAATCCATTTCCAAAGTCTATATATGACAATGTTGCTTATACTTTACGGTTACATGGGTTAACAAATAAAAAAAGTATTATGGATGATATTGTTGAAAGTAGCTTACGTAAGGTAGGGTTATGGGCAGAAGTCAAAGATAGATTACACGATAGTGCCATGATATTATCTGGAGGGCAACAACAACGCTTGTGTATTGCCCGTGCTATTACTGTACGTCCATTGTTATTACTTATGGATGAACCGTGTTCTGCACTAGATCCTAAGTCTAGTTTGTATATTAGTGAACTGATAAAGGAATTAAGGAATAAGTTTCCTATAATAATGGTGACTCATATAATGAAACAAGCACGTGATGTATCTGATTATCTGGTATACATGTGTAAGGGTAAAATACTAGAATATGGAGCAACCAGAGATTTGTTGAAGAAATCTGTGCTTATTAGAGAGTACATGGAGCATGAGTAGGAGTTCTAAAATATGGGATAAATGGTAAAAAAGATAGATGATTGAAGCTAATTATTTCTTCACTCAGTTTACAAATTTTTTAGACGAGGATCCTGAGACTATGAAGATTGAATATTCTATTTTAGACAATGTGACAAATTACTTTTGGAGTTTTGTTGCTAAAGTAGATCCTGAGAAATGCTCTCAGGATAAGTTAAATGAAAGTTGCGCGTTTTTTCCTATATGGTTAATGTCTGACGATTTTTTTTGAAATATTCTAGGGGTAAAAACTCTCTTCATCAAGCTTGCTATAAGAAAATGGCTCTGTTTGCCGGAATGATTGTCAAAAGAGTACTCGAACTTAAAGATAAAAACTGAATGCATCCGTTGTGTATGTTAATGTTTTAATTGAAGATTATTATACATATATGAAACGGTTTAATGAGCAATTTTGATAATATCATCTTGCTAAAAATCAATCATATATTTGAGGTTTTATTATCCGATAAATATTATAGATACATCATATTCTATGGTGGTAGGAGTTCTAAAATATGGGATAAATGAAATAAATGAGAGATGATTGGTCACAATTCTGGGAACTGTATAGTTTGCTTTGCGGATGGATAAACATATTGGATGCCTTATTTAGGATCAAGAAAATTATGTGACGAAGATTAGTTAAAAGGAGGGTATGTTGTGAATAGATCGCAAGAACTTGAGAAATATGTTTATATGATTAATTGATAAAACTCTTAGATAAGATAGATGATTATGCAGAGCACATATAGGGGGCTAAGTTCATGGGCACATAGTAGAGATACTAGATTGTATGATGGGAGTAACATAAATATTGATAGAATCATTAATAATTGTGATGAGTATTATATATATAATAACTTTACAAGTTTATCAGGTCTAACATGTGCTTTGAATATTGCAATAATAAAAAATGTATAATAGTATGTTTACTGTATAGCGTGAGATAAGATACATGGTTAAGGATGTCACTATAGTAGGAATGGGCCCTATAGGCCTTTTTGCAATGTTTCAGGCTGGTCTGTTATCGTTATCAGTTCAAGCTGTAGATGCACAACCTATTGTGGGAGGGCAATGTCAAGAACTTTATCCTAATAAGAATATATATGATATTCCAGGATATAGGAAGATTAAGGCAGGGGATTTAATCTCATCCCTGTTTGACCAGGCATCTCTTTTTTTTGATAAGGGACATGATTATTCTCTCTCTTATAGAGTAGATTCTATTGTTAATAAGGATGATCTTTTTTTTGTATATGCCTCAGATGGGAGATGTGTGGTCTCTCGTACTGTAATATTAGCACTAGGTAACGGAGTGTTTGAATATAATAAAATTCCTGTTTTAGGTATTGATCAATATGAAAACCGACAGCTTTTCTATTCTATTAGTGATCTCGAAATGTTTCGTGGTGCGAATGTGACCCTGTTAGGAGCAGGGGATACCTCTATAGACTGGTTATTAGCTATGGTAGGTGTTGTAGCAAATATAAATTTAGTACATAGGAGATCTAAATTTCGTTGTTTGCCTGTTAATCAGGATCGAGTTTTTCAGTTAGCTCAAGAGTCCAAGATTAATCTTTATACACCATATCAGATACATGGGTTTGAAGAATCTACCTCATTAGAGGAGAAACGTATTGAGAGAATTATTATCAAAAATATTCAAGATAATACGATTAAAACCATTAATACGGATTATATATTTCCTTTTTTTGGCATGGTATCACATATGAAATTTGTTCAGGATTGGGGTATAAAAACGAATGGTGATAGGATAATTGTACAACCAAATGAATGTCAGACTAATGTAAAGGGTGTGTTTGCGGTTGGAGATGCTGTGAATTACAATAACAGGCATAAATTGATATTGACAGGATTTGCTGAAGTAACATTTGCCTGTTATAAAATACTAGAAATGTTAAAAAATGGTACTAATTTTACTCATTCTACTTCCATGAGTCACTTATTTGAAAGTCAGTGAAATGCGAACAATTGTAAAAAAATTTGGAGGTTCTACGTTAGAATCCATAAAAGATTTGCGGAATGTTGTATCAATAGTACAAGAATATTTGGCAAAAATTGATAGAATTATCATCGTTGTGTCAGCACGAGGAAGAACTACTGATCAACTAATACTTAATGTAAGTGATTTGATAAGTATAGATACTTATGAGACACGTCGTGAATATGATAAATATCTTGCGGTAGGAGAACAGGAATCGGCCAGTACTATGTCATTAATGTTATTGCAAAATAATATTCGGGCAATTTCTTTATTGGGATGGCAAATACCAATTGTTACAGACGATAACTATACAAATGCTTCTATTGAGGATATTGATGTGTCTTCTATATATCGTTATTTAGAGGAATATCATGTTGTTATTATTGCTGGTTTTCAGGGAATGTGTAGAAATTTTCACATTACTACACTCGGGCGTAATGGTTCTGATATGACAGCAATATTTTTATCATTAAAAATGGGCCTTGAATGTTATATTTATTCTGATGTGAATGGTATATATACAGCTGATCCAAAGATAATCTGTTCTGCAGAAATATGTACTAAAATGAGTTATGATGAAATGCTACCAATGGTTGCATCAGGGTTAAATGTATTAAACTATAGAGCATTTGACATGGCTTATCAACATAATTTAACATTAAGATTTATGTCTAAAGATTGTAAACAATATACTAAACTTGCAGGTGAAAGTAAGAAAGTCAAGGTGATATCCCCTTCTTTAAAGGAATCTTGTGTATTATTAAAAGTGAATGATAGTATTAGTGAATACATCAAATTTTTATCTGATAATAAAATTAGAATTTTTTTTACTACTGGTCATATGGGGGAAATGATTCTGGTTGTAGATTCTTCGTTCTTGAAGTATAAGGGACCTAAATGTACGATTATTCAAAAAGATTTGTCTATGATAACCATTTTGGCAGGATTCTTATCCGATCCGATGCATCATATGGAAGATGTAATGTATATTTTGTCTTCTCAAAAAATTAATCTAGTAATGCATATTACCTATGGAGATCGACTGATTTTTGTTGTGTCGCGTGATGAACTTCATAAAGCATTAAAATATGTCTATGAATATGCTCAACAGACATTTGATAGTACGGATGCCAGTATTGAGGAAGTAAATTGTTTCTCTCCTGCTCATTCTTGATATATCAATTATGGTATTGAGAAATTATGAGGCGAGATACTATAAAATATGTGAAGACGTATGTTATATCATTGAGGAAGGGAGTGTGATTTTTCAGCTCTACAGAGAAGGAAGTAGATTATTAATATAGCAAAGCCTATGGAAGATCAGAAGAGTCTATAGAAATGATTTCTACAGAAGTCGGATTAAAGTTACAGATTTATAGGTTGTAAATAGCAGATAAGACACGATAGTTAGAGAGATATATTATATTTTTATCATGCTAGGTGCTATTGATATAAGGAAAAGCAAAGTAGTTACAGAAGATAATAGGGGATAAAAGTGAAAAACAAATAAAATATTCCCCTATGAATTATTATCATCTGAAAGAAAGAGAATGAGAATTTATCAAAACATACCTCAAAGGAGCCAAGTGTATCGAGGATATCAGACCATTTATAGAAGTAATATTGTTTATATTAAAAGTAGGATGCCAATGGAGATTGCTACCAGAGGTGTATGGTAAATGGCAAATAGTATACAAGCGCTTTATCAGATGGAAGAACAAAGGAATCTGGATGCAATTGTTTAAAAGTACTGCATATTGGACAGATTTACAAGAAGTAATGATAGACAGTACTATGGTTAGAGCACATTTGTGTAGCAGGTTATGTCAAGGAAGAAGAAGGTTTAGGAAGATCTAAAGGAGGATTTACTTCCAAGATGCATGCCTTAGTGATATGTTGGGTGAAAATTTATAATTACTGGAGGAAATCGCAATGATAGCATAATCTTTAATGGAAGACATTTACTACGATTGTGGACAAAGGATATGATAGTAAGAGAATTCGTGATTATTTAGATGAGAACAATGTGAAATTGTTATTTCGTCTCGTAAAAATAGGGAATTTCAGATGACAAGCATCAGACAGGCACTTGATAGAATGTTTTTTCGGTAAACTTAAGCATTTTAGGCGGGTATCGTTTTGAAAAACTAAATCCTCCGAGCAGGCCTTTATTGATTTTGCGTCCACTTTAATGTGCCTTCGTTGACTTATGTCAACAGAACCTAGTAATGTATTGATCATGCAGATTAGATAGATCATTTCTTGTGAATATTAATAATGTAGGGAGTCTTGAGGATGTATGATTTTTTAATATTTATGTTATATAGTCTCATGTGATTCCTTGTCGTATTGAATGAAGATTGAATATAAAGCCGTAGGTATAATGAGTGGGACTTCATGTGATGGGATAGATTTATCTTTGGTTAAGACTGATGGTTTGTCGTATGCGAACTCAATATACAGCTTTTATGTACCTTATGCTCAAAAATTACAAACCAGGTTATTATACATGATTAAATCTTGTGATTACTCAGATGTTCTTAATATAGAGCGAGATTTAACCATTGCTTATGCTCAGGCGGTGAATTGGTTCAGGGAGAAATATGATATTCACGGAGTAGATCTGATTGGAATGCATGGACAAACTATAAAACATGACTCTGATGCTGGGGTAACATGGCAGATTGGTAACCCAGAGCTATTGGCGACCTATTGTAAAGTAGATGTAGTATATGATTTCAGGAAAAAAGATATGATATACGGCGGTCAAGGAGCGCCAATAATTGCGGTATATCACAAGTTGTTGGCTAAACGGCTTATCTATCATAGAATTTTGATCATTAACCTTGGTGGTATCGTAAATATTACATGGTATAACAAGTATAATTCTGTTCTGAGAGCGATGGATGTGTGTGTGTGTAATGCTCTAATGAATGATTGGTTATCATTGTTTGGTTATAGGGATGGGTCTTATGATCAGGATGGGGAACTAGCCCTGAAGGGGAAAGTATCGAAAAGATTTCGAAAATTTTTACAATCTGCAATAACTGTAAATACTAAATATCCTAGAGCATTAGACCGTGATTGTAGTAGCATTTCTGCGTATGATCATCAGATCAGTGTATATGATGGCCTGGCAACGATTGCAAGTTTTATTCCAGAGAGCATTGTGCGTACATTAAAATCTTTGGAATGGTACCCAGATATTACCGTTGTTGCTGGGGGTGGTAGAAAGCATAAACTGTTATTTAGAAACCTACAAATTGCCTTCCAGAAGTATAATGCTACTGACTGTATCGATGTAAATAATATAGGAGAGGATGGAGATTCTCTTGAAGCAAGTGCTTTTGCATATCTTGCTGTGCGATCCTTATTGAACTATCCAATTACAGGACCAGAACTCACCGGCGCCAGTGATAATATAAGTGGAGGTATTTTATGTAAATATAGATAGTGTAAGTTATACACTGTGAATAAATGATGATGATTTAATGGTGATCCTGTAACAAATTAACGAGTAATTAGGCAGAATGAAATTATATGCTATGTGTGCGTCTGAGTTTGGTAAACGTGCTTCAGTCATCGAATTTTATTTAGGAGTATCTGTATTTAATTTTCTTATTTTAATAGTATCTAGGCACTGTTAATAAAGATTTAAACTTAATTTAGAAATCATCTACAAATAACATATAAGAAATGATGGATAGAAGATTATAACCGATTGAGAAATTTGATGAGATGATATTGCCAATCATTGGAAAGAGTTACATCTTGAAAGGACGACCACCGATCATTAGTATTATCAAGTATTCTGTGAAGATTATATGGATTACGGTACTACCGAGAGATCTCCCTAAGTGCTATGGAAGATTGCACAGTATAATATATATGATATTCCAAAATGAAAGGAGATAGTATCTATTTTACAAAATAACGAGGATTTAAAAGTAAATATAGTGATCTAATGCATTAAATACCATAGACATGGAGGAGTTTAAAAGGAAGAAGTATACCGGGATTAAAACTACATTTAGCTATAACACCAGACTTTAAAGTCATAGAAGGTTTTCTAACTGGTGGGAATAAGGCAGATATTAGTTTTGCCAGTGAACTGATAAAAAATGGTTGTTATGTGGTAGAAGATAAAGGATATGATAGTGATAGAAAAAAACTACAAGAACTATGCAATATTCCTGTCGTATTAAATCCATTATATATTCAAGTTCCGGTCTAAAATAGAAAATTTCTTCGCTAAACTTAAGCAAAAGTTTAGCTTTGCGATTTGAAAAATCAGACTTATCTTTTATATCTTTTATTGCTTTCGCCTGTAATTAAATATCACCTTTGTTAACAGTGCCTAATAATTGCATTATAACCTTATAGGGATACCTGAGATTGAAGATGCTGGTTATTAGGAAAAATTTACAATATCTATGCTAATAATCTGTCATCACAATCCAAATATCATGGTTTTTCAATGTTGTTCACAACTTTCTATCTGTTGAAACCCCTTCTGGATCTTACTGTAAAGTTAATAAAGCAGTTACTATGTATATTGTGGTTCAAGATTTTTTTGTCCAACATGCATTTTATTCATTTCTAGTGCTTTGGATTATTTCTGAGAAAGTTTAACACTATCTTCGTGCTTTCTTTAAATGTATCTATCCAATATTGCTACATCACTGAAACCTAAATCCTTCCAATTGTCCTAAATCCTAGGTCTTTTAGATACATCTTTGGTTTTAGTAAGTCCATACCTTTTGATTGATCACACTATAACTGTAGCAACATTCCTTGCAATAATATATTTTGATTTTTTTTTACAATACCTTTGTTGAGTGTCTTTTAATCACATTTTGGACAATTTATGATCGCATTTGTTCTTCTTGATCTCTATTAATTCATAAGAGCTGTTCATTAACAATACTTTATTTTTGTTGTGCTATATTAATAAGGATTTGCCAGTTTTCTTTATAGTATTGTAATTGTGATAGACTTTTCTGGTTTTTCCAATTGGTAATGTCTAATATTGGAATTATATAACATTCACCATTGAATCCATCTATTCCTAGTATTAGGTCACAGTCTTTCTCTGTGTATTTATATGTTCTTTTTGGAGCATCTCGACTGATTTGTTGTCCACTACGATATCCTCCTGTAAAGCTGAGGCATCCTGTTTTTGTTCCTTTAATTTGAATACGTAGTAATTGTTTACTGCCTCCTAGATCCACGATTGCATCATATTTGGCATTGGTGACATCAACTCTAGAACAAGGAAATCCTGCTTTGATGACTCGCCCAATAGCGATCATTTCATCAGCATTGCCATTCATTGTACGAAATATCCCTTCATCTATATTGGTGATATTAATACTCCATTTGTTATTAGACACTAGTTGCTAATTTAATTTGATATGCTATTTTTTCTATTACTGGAACGCTTACGCTGTTTCCTATTTGTTTATACAGGTGACTTTTGGCTATTTTAGGAAGAACGAATCCATCCTCAAATCCTTGTAACCTAGCGCATTCTCTCGGGGTAAGTTTTCGAATTCCTTTACAGTCTTTTATTAATGGAACATTATGTCCTCCAGTTCCCATGTTCGCTGTTAAGGTAGGGCATAATTTATTTTTATTTTCTCGGACATATCCTCTGCGCCATTGATAAAAAGTATCATATTTGGTAATCTGACTTTTCAGAACAGGATAGAAGTTAAAATGTTTATAGTAGAATATATCAGGAACGTTGGTCTCTAATATATTTTCAATTCCTTTTTTATTGGGATGCTGTGCAGGAAATTGAAACTTGTTATAGTCATTATGGTTTAAGAAGCCAATAATATATATCCTTTCTCTATTCTGAGGTATATCCGAATATTCACATGTATTTAATACTTTATATTTGACCTTATATCCGAGCTTGGACATACATTGTAATAAGTATTTTAAGGTATTACCATTCTGATGAGATAGGAGATTTTTCACATTTTCCAGAAAAACTATGTTTGGTGACATAGATTCGAGTATTTTAAATAGTTCAAAGACTATGGATCCTCTATCATCTGCGAAGCCTTTTCTATAACCTGCGATTGAAAAAGCCTGACAGGGAAATCCACCTACTAATACATCTATTGGAGGTAATGATTTGCTAGATATATTTTTAATATCATCATGTATAATTGGATGATGAAAATTGGCTTTATAGGTTTGTACAGCCTTTTCATCTATCTCATTTGCCCAAGAGATAGTAAAACCACTATTTTTGAACCCCATATCAATGCCACCTATTCCTGAAAACAAACTACCAACCTTCATGAAATCAAAATTTTTGCAAGCATAATACCGGATTATTAGAAGTGTTACACTTATAGTATTTTATAAAATACATTAATAAAAAGCAAATGACCAGCATAAGATATATAATCTAGATATTAGGTTCTTAAATATATACTTTAATAAGCGTGTTGATTAATACATATTTATTCTGTGTTGTTTAATATTCAACATATAATCTCGTAATGAAAATTGCTGGATAACAAGGGTTTATATTTGATGGTTCATACGATCAATTTTGGTTTGTAGGTAAGTTTTATTATATTTATTAAAACAGGATCCGCATTTTACAAGTTGTGCTTTAATTCCTACATTTTTTAGTGCGTTTTTTTTATCTGGATTATTTGATAATAGTTTGCATTTTTTGACATTATACTGCTTAAGTACCTGGATTGCTAAATCATATTTTCTAGCATCTATTGGGAGATTTAGTGCTAAATTTGCATCTATAGTATCCATATTTTGATTAATCTGTAAATTATATGTCTTTAACTTGTTGATTAACCCTATACCTCGTCCTTCTTGTTGTAAATAGATGACATAGCCTCCTTCCTGATGTATTGTGTTTAATGCATAGTGTAGTTGATTCTGGCAATCACATTTTAGGGATCCAAACAAATCTCCTGTTATACAGGATGAATGAATTCTGACTAAGGGGGTATTATGCCTGTATTCTTTGGACATCACAATTACCTCTTCTTGAGTATACTTATCTTGATATACACTCATTTCAAGAGTGCCAATATTTTTGATAGGGATAGGGGTAGAAACCTTTTTTTCAAGAAATTTTTCTGTTGCGAGTCGATAAAGATATAATTCTTGAATTGTCAATAATGGTATTGTATGTGTTTTGGCAAAAATCTTTAACTGATCTGTATTCATTATGCTACTATTTTTGTGCATTAGTTTACAAAACACACCACAAGGATTTAATTGAGCTAATTTCATCAAATCAACTGTGGCTTCAGTATAGCTATTTTTTGCTAGAACTCCTTTGTCATTTGCAATCAGTGGGAAGAGATTATCTGGTTTTATAAGATCCTCGGATTTTGTGTTGGAGCTCGACACCATCCTGATTATTTGGGCTCTATCTTTGGTGAAAATACCTTGCTTTGCATCTCCATTCGATATGAGGTTTAATCGTTGTGCTTGAGTGGAATCCATTGCCAGATATATCATATCACTTGTATTTTGTAACATAAATGTGATTTTTTCTGGTGTTATGCTTTCACCCGCAAAAATTATATTGCTGTAATTTCCTCTATCAGAGTCATCTATCATAATTACGGCTTGTCCTTTTTGTAGAGAGTTAACAGCTGTTATGGTTCTTTTTTGAATTTTTTTTAACATTGATACTTATTTTTTTAGATACCTATATATATATTTTCCTGTTATATTTCCTTCTATATTTATGAAATCTCACTTTATAATTTTTTGCTATTGTGGTTGATTGAATATGAGGAATAAATGTAATTGCGACACTTTGAATTCAATCTATCACAATAATTATTTACTGATACAACCAATTTATGCAAAATTCCGGGATTGCATATCTTGTATCAATGCATTATCATGTATGTGTAAATATTACTTCTAATTTACATCTTTTTGCAATACACATTGCGTATTTGATCAGAAGTCTATGAGTTAATATATTAAGAAGGTTATTATATTACAGAACAAATATACTGGGAAAAATTTTGTTACTGCTTGTAGTGTTTTTAATTTTTAGACTCTGAATATTAGTTGTAGATTGACCCTAAATCCGCTGACTTTTATGCTATATTCACAAGCGTGCGCAGACTCTAGGTAATGTAGTTAGCAACGGTAGGGAATTTTTTGTGGAGTACATTGTTATCTAAAATGTGAATTAATAGGTGTTTTAATTCAAAGATTTGTGATGTTTTCCTTTCAGGGCTTGAGAACAACTCAGAAGCGTTGGGTGAAATGAAGAGGTATATCAATTAATTATCATTTTGTGGTTCTGTGCTTGTGATGTCTATGGATTAGGGCTAGAAGATTTAGAACAGGAGAATAAATTATCAATTTTATAGAATAAAAAGGTTCGGGATCTAGGGTCTTTTGATCCTATACAAAGGGCATGAAGAAGTTGTTAGATATATTATTACAAAGAATATATCTGATTATGTTATCATTTCCCGTCATGGGTTGATGATCGTATAAAAGCAGAGTGGATGTAAAATTTAGATATGTTGTTTGCCTTAATTTCAAGATCATTCAAGGGTGATAGTGACACGATATCGACCAAATAAATCAAGATATGTTAACAGAGTATAAATATCCGTAGTTCGAGATATGAGAGGGGATGAATATCTAGGGATTACTCTTTCTCTTATCACGCTATATGCCAGGATATTAAAAGTCTTTAATATAATCGATGAAGCAGTTTATTCATCATATCTTCAATACAACCAGCGATATATGGTTCCATTGTGATTTTTTTGATTGCTTCTTGTGCTTGCTTTATGTATTCAGTAGCTAATTTTAAAATTTCACTTGAGATATTATAGGTTAACATATACTCTTTGATTACTTGAAAGTTATGAATATCTCGTGCTTTAAAGCCAGTGATTATAGATTGTTTTTCGCTTTCTGAACACTGTTGGAGTAAAAGAATGATAGGTAGAGTGGTTTTTTGTTCAAAAAAATCATTTCCTATATTTTTATTAAATTGTTTGTTTCCGATATAATCAAGCAAATCATCAATCATTTGAAATGCGATGCCCAGGTTGAACCCAAAATCATATGAGATGTTAGCGTGGTTTTCATCTGAATGTGCCAGCATAGCTCCTACTTGACAGGCAGCTCCAAATAAAGACGCTGTTTTGCACGAAATAACATCTAAATATTGATCATAAGATAGGGAACGTAATTCTTTTTTTTCTAACTGTTTGAATTCTCCTAGTACTAATTTAGAGGTTGTATTAGAAAGTATACGTATGATATCTATTCTGGAGCAGGATGTTACAAGAGAGAATGCAATACTTAACAAATAATCTCCTGATAGAACGCTAATATTATTGTTCCAGCATGCGTTAACAGTAGATTTGTTTCTACGAAAGTCGTTTTCGTCGATTACATCATCATGTAGCAATGTAGCAAGATGAATGAGTTCTATAGTTGTTACCAGTTTAGTTAAATGATTGTTCGCAGATGAATTTATAGCAAATATTCTGTGGAATATTATTGTAAGTATAGGGCGTAACTGCTTGCCCTTATCAGATAGGAAATATTGTAGGACTTTATTTATAGTATCTACATTAGTCTTTGTAATATCTGTGATTAACTCATTCATTTTATGTAATTCATACTCAATATACTGGTTAAGATCTGACGAATTCATGAGCATGTATTTTAGTTAAAGAATAAACCAAATGTTACCATAATTGTCTATAAACATAAATTGCAAGTTATACAATAATGAAAAATTGGTATTGATATATATCAAAGTCTTGGGAACTGTTAACAAAGGTGATATTTAATACAAGCAAAAGCAATGAAAGATAGAGAAGATAAGTCTGATTTTTCAAATTGTAAAGCTAAATGTCTATTTTCCTTTATTTCAGCGAAGAAAATTTCTATTTTAGATGGGAATTTGAGTATATGCTTGTTATATATAATGGGTTTAATACGATTCTTTCTGCCAGGTGGAGTATTATATAGTTCTGATAGGTTTTTTCTATCCATAACCTTTATCCTTTACTATATATCAGCCCTGAACATTTTTTGTCAATTTACTGGCAAAATTTATATCTGTTTCCACTTGTTAGAAAACTTTCTATCACTTTGAAGATCGGGGTTATGGCTAAATATAGTTTCACTACTGATATGTTCTTCCTTTCTATTGCTAGCCCCTTGTTGATCTGCCCCATGTTATTTAAATGTATATCACATATCACTATATTGGGTACCCTCATTTTTTTTGTAATATAGGTACTACCTTCCACCTCCTTTTTTCTTCGTTGGAATCTCATATATGTATGCCATCAGCACTTAGGGAGATCTCTCCACGGCAGTGTCCTGTTCTTAATATATATAAATTGCACAGAATAGACTAATTTTTGGTGAATGTCCTTTCCATATATAACTCTTTGTGATTATTGGTAATATTCTCATCAAATCTTTCTTCACTGATTGAGGATAATCTATCTATCCATCATTTCTTATATTGTTATTTGGTTCGTGCATTCTAGCCTAAATTAAACTTGAGGTCAAACCTTTTTTAACAGTGCCTAGGATACGTTTACTCAAATTAATCTATGTCTTTATAAATTTGATCCGAATCAGTGCTAAGGTAATTGCACAGGAGGTCTAGGATAACAAGGTGCCTAGATATAGGTAGGAATCAACTATGATGATGAAAAAGACTTTGAATCTATCATGTATAATCAGTGATTGATAAATTATGAGAGGAAAAAATTAAGTAAGAATACAATAATTATGGTACCCTTACTAGTTATATGCTATGATAATTTTATCGTTTTTATATGTTGATGGTTACCTTATATTTACAATCTTCTTATATAATCATGTGTTCGTGTTCTAAATTTTTTGCGTGCTATGAAGGGTTTGGAGGGTAATAAGATATTTGCTTCTGTTCTGCTGGCGTTTATATGTGTGCTTGGTGTATCTCACTTGGTTGATATGTTCTATAAGCCAGATGAATTGTATTTTGGTAGTGATGAAACCTCTGAGGTCTCCTCTTCATCTGCAATGGTTTCTATGGCTACAAGTGTTGATATATATGATTTGTTTAAGAAAGCAGATATAGATAATGGAGTTAAAGTTGCTCGGAAGTGTCAAACATGTCATGATTTTTCTGTAGAAAGAAAGCAGAAAATAGGACCTGGGTTGAGAGGGATAGTAGGGGCAAAAAAAGCTCGTGATTCTGACTACAATTACTCGAAGGATTTCTACAGTTTAACAGGTACTTGGACATATAGAGAGCTG
Source organism: Candidatus Xenolissoclinum pacificiensis L6 (assembly GCA_000512675.1). Taxonomy (GTDB): domain Bacteria; phylum Pseudomonadota; class Alphaproteobacteria; order Rickettsiales; family Anaplasmataceae; genus Xenolissoclinum; species Xenolissoclinum pacificum. Next base: position 113,023 of record AXCJ01000005.1, on the reverse strand, counting down.
TTTATGTATTTACATTCTCCTAAAGGAGTTGTTGCAAAAACAAAAATGTCTTTCGTAGGGATTAAGAAGTATCAGGATATAGTGGATCTGATAGTGTATCTTAACACGTTATCTGATACACCGGTTGCAGAGGAATATTTCGATGTAGAACCGATTAAGTTATAGAATTAGGTGTACTATTAATACAGAATAGTTATGAGGATCGCAAGAATATATCAAGTGGATATTTACCATGTTACACAGTCCGTAACTACTAATCAGGATCTGTCATGGCGAGTTTTTATTCCATCTAATTGCCAACAGGATAGAGATTTTCTTATGGGTTGGTACAGTTCTGTTGCAAGCAAAAGGTTGGATCGTGCATTTAAAAGTTTGCAGGAAGCCAAAGATTATGTGAGAGAACTAGGGATGTCGTGTATTGTAATGACTCCTAAATCACGAAAAATCTCTCCTAAATCATACACTGATACCTTGAAAAATAGATTATAGAATCGGTATTGCTAATTTAAAATATATACCCAGTTAATAAAGCATTTCCTTTTGCTCGCAATCCAGACAATAAATCCGAAACTCCAGATACATGCCTTTCCTCTGATATAAATAGACCTTCTGTGAAATTAGCTTAGCACTTCGTTGGAGTAAAATTATATAAAGAGTTTTATAAATATTACGATCATTTGAGTAAATAAACTCTAATGATATCGATATTTATTATCCAATTGAGGACAAGTTAAAGTTTTATCTATCACTTTTTTGAGAGTTTTTTATATTATAGGAGGTCTAATAGACGCTGATCCTTTTCTATTTATTACATTATAACAGCATGTATTTCAGTAATGTTTTCTTTCAATACCTTTTTGATAACGTCTACATGATAATCCATCTCTTTATCTGTTCTTAATTGTATATATTAATCCATACGGTCTTTTAATGAGCAATATCTAAAATAGTTGGGATATGATAGAAGGTGTGCAATGTAATGCAGTAACTTAAGAGAGAAACATACTTTTCTTTCTTTCATAATAGCGACGATAGCTGATGGAGAGCCACCTTGTCTGACAAAATTTTATAACTTTTGTTGTTGTGTGGTACTACTGGTTGTGTATTTGGAGATACAATGCTGGTCTCAGGAGAGTGAATATCTTTGTGATTGTGTATACTGTCTGTAATTTATCGGATAACATCATATAATCTGTAATAATTTATTGCTTCTCAGGCATTTTAAATATGTCTTGGATATAGGTGAGATATGTACGAACTGTCCATTGATCAAATGGTTCTAGTGATTGGTTAGTTAGAATATTGTTGTAGTTTGTTGTGATTTATCAACTTTGTATTGCTCTGTTTGCATGAGCTGAAGTAACGACGCTTTAAGTACATAATTAATATTTTGCACTTGATCGTTAGACAAATCTTTTGGTTACTCCATTTTTGTGAGAACAGTGGAGAATATTGACGATGCACATTACAGTAGTATTTTAGCTGATTTCTTTGTCCAAGGTTCTCATTTGGTATAAGAGATTCTGTGTAAAGTAAGTATGTATAGTGTGATAATGAATTTTTTAATCACTCTAACATCTTGGTAATCTCATCGTTCGCATGGTGATTAAGGTATTGCTCAATTTTATCTAGAGAAATATGCGTCATATTTTGCAGTTTTGCTTTTGTGCATATTGTTTGATAAATCTCATTCTTTGTCTTTGATAAGGTGTTCAGTAATTTTTCATCTGGTATAATATCCTGAATTGTTGCTTCTTTAGATGTAATAATAAATTTCTTAAATACATAACTGTTCTTTGACACGATCATCGGCTAGTGGAGAATTTTTATGATGCTCTGTCAAAATCAGTAATATGTGTTTTAATAGTGAGGAAATGGATAAATAAGTCGGGATTGATGTGTGATTGAGGTATAAGTCCTCCAAGAAGTTTCTGTTATGTAGTAGATCAGATAGAAAGACTGAGGAAATGTTTTGGGCATTATTGTCAATTATTGTGTTTGCATAGGAAAAAAGATGAGTGAGGTACTGTGCACCATCGAGATATCTTTGGTTCTCCTCTTCAGTAAATTGATCTTGATCATTTGGGTTTTGCTACTTATATTCTTTGACATATTCACATGATTTGTTGTATTTGAACGTAAAAAAGAGTAGCATAGCAAAGAACAAATTTTTGGCATTCAATTAATTCTTATATAATGTGCTAGAGATGAAAGGATTGAGCATGTTGTCAGTGCAACATGCGTAATAATTTTGTAGAGTATAGTAATCTAATAGTACATTGGAACTTACCCGCTATTGGTTAATAACATCGATATTATTAGGATTGCTTTCTTCAATAATTATAATATTCATACGATTATACTGCCAAAAATACATCAGTGAACCATTATCCTGTTTTTGTACAGATACTTCTATCTATTTTACTAGGAGAATGATTACTTGAAGGTTTGGCGTTAAAACCTTCAAAGATCAACGGGGCTATATTACGACTTTATTAAGTGATCACATTTGAAGTGTATTCACGCGACCAGAAAGTTGTTACAGTGATTGTCCATCAGTAGAACCAAATCCATTACCACCTCTTCCAGTATCTTTAAAATCAGAACTATCAACAAGATGTATTTTGACATATTTTAGGATTATTATTTGGGCAATTTTCTGGAAGGGTTGGATAATAAAATCACGACTATCAGTATTAATCAATAAAACTTTAATGTCTCCTGTGTAATCATTATCTATTGTACCTGGAGCGTTGAGTACTGTTATACCATATTTTAATGCTAAACCTGACCTTGGACGCACCTGTGCTTCATACATGTCAGGGAAATCAAAACATATACCAGTGGGCACAAGTAATCTACCGTTATTTGCGGGTAACACAATTTCTTTACTAATGTCAGCTCGCAAGTCTAAACCAGAACTACCCTCTGTAGCATAAGAGGGTAGGTAAGGGGTGTTTTTACCTACGTATTTGACTTTTACCTTTTGATTTTGAGTATATATCATATGACAATTAACATTGGATTTTCTAAATAATTTTTTATAGATTGCAAGAACATAGATGCAAGTACTCCATCCACAACCCTATGATCACATGAAAGGCTAATATTCATAATCTGTTTAGGAACTATATGATCATTTTCATTAAAGCAAGGAATTTTATATGCAGCTCCAACAGAGATGATTGCTGATTGAGGAGGGTTGATAATAGCAAAAAATTCTTTTATTCCATACATTCCTAGATTCGATACGGTAACTGACCCCCCTTGAAATTCTTCTGGTTTTAAGGATTTATTTTTCGCTTTTTCAGCTAGAGATTTAATCTCAGCTGAAACAGCCGTAATAGTTTTACTGTCACAATTTTTGACAATAGGAGTTATTAAACCATCCTCAATAGCAACAGCAACTGCAACGTCTACCTGACTATTTTTGATTATCTGATCCTTTTGCCAGTAAGAATTCACATCAGGATACTGTGCAACAGACATAGCGACTGCTTTAACAACGAAATCATTTATTGTAATATTTTTTTGTGACTGTTCCTTAATTTGTTTTTTATACTTTACCAAGTCATCTACTGAGCAATCCACACTGAGATAAAAATGAGGAATAGTTGTTTTAGATTCTGTAAGTCTACTGGCAATAGCCATACGCATTGGTGATACAGTAGAGGAGGAGATGTCCTGATGAGAGTGAGCAATCGTGTTGTTAGGCACCTTATCAATCTGTGATAACACATCTGATTTTACGATTCTTCCTCCAGGACCTGATCCCACCATACCATTCAGAGAAACTTTATTAATTTCGGACAATTTTTTTGCTAGCGGGCTAATTTTAATTCTTTCACTATTATTGATCGATACTTGATGATCTAATGCGGTATCTTTTTCTAAGGAAATATTTTGAGATTCCTTGGAAACTTCAGCACTCGGAGAATTCTTTGTATCAGAAGCGTTATTTAACAATTTTAAAACATCTTGATCATCATCACCCTCTTCTTTAAGAAGAGCTATTATTGACCCAACTGGAACATCTTTACTGTTATCCGGAACAACGATTGTATGCAATACTCCATCATCTAAGGATTCAAGTTCTACAACTGCTTTATCAGTTTCGATTTCAGCGATGACATCTCCTGAACTTACTGAATCTCCTTCTTTTTTGAACCATCTTTGCAAATTACCTTTTTCCATCGTTGGAGAAAGGCTAGGCATTAGTATTTTTACTGACATGACTATAAGGTAACATTAGGGATATGATAACTATAACTGAGTATCTTGTCAAAGTATCTATATATAAATTTTATGTATCACCAGCAAATATTATGATATTATATATGTGCAATAAATATAATAACTAAATCTGAATTAACTTGATAATAAGAACTATAAGGCATTTTTGAAGCTCTGTAGTTGGTTTATGGAGTTGTTTTTTTAATTTGTGACCAAAATATCTTTCATATCAGGATAGGTGTTTAGCTTTTAGATTTTCGTGATTTATTTCATATGGATCCAGAATATTACCGGATAAGCTACATAAAAAAGCTTCATTAATGTGTATAGTATGTAATGTTCCATATTCTTCAGTAGTGTCCAAATAGACATTTTGCATGTAAGGAGTACGTCCAATAATCTGATCTTTATTTTTGTGTACTCTATCAAATAATACTGAGACTGATGTACCGATTAAAGAACGATTAAATTCCAATTGCTGTGCAGATAATAGGTCTTGAAGTATCATCAATCTTTCATGCTTAATATCTTCTGGTATTTGATCTGAATAGCTAGCACTAGGTGTTCCAGGTCTGGGGCTGTATTTAAAACTAAATGCTTGTGCAAACTTAACTTCTTTGACAAGGTCTAATGTATCTTGAAAATCACGATCTGTTTCACCAGGATATCCAACAATAAAATCTGATGAGAATGCCATACTTTTGTTATATTTGCGTAGTCGACTGATTATTGCTAAGTATTGTTCTACTGTATGCTTCCGATTCATATGTTTAAGTATCTTATTAGAACCACTTTGCACAGGAAGATGAAGGTAAGGCATCAATTTTTCTTCTTCAGCATGCGCTTTATATAAAGATTCGTGCATATCAGATGGGTGGGAAGTGGTATATCGTATTCTTTGTAGTCTAGGAATACGGCCAAGAATTTTAATTAAATTTCCTAAATCGCATGCCGTTCCATCTTCATTTTTACCATGATATCCATTCACATTTTGTCCAAGCAGAATAATTTCTTTTATTCCAGCATCAACCATCTTACAAGATTCATTTAAAATCTCAGCGACTGGTCTGGAATATTCTGCTCCTCTAGTATAAGGCACCACACAATAAGTGCAAAATTTATCGCATCCTTCTTGTATTGATAGAAAAGAAGACACAATACCATCATGTGAATAATCTTGTTGATTAATAAGGTCAAATTTTTCTACCGGTTCGAATTCTAATGATATTTCTTTGCTTTGTAGGCGTCGTACTTTACCTAACAATTCTGGTAAAGTATGGAGACTTTGAGGTCCTACAACAAAGTCAACATTATTTGCACGTTCCAGAATAATATCTCCTTCAGCCTGAGCAACACATCCTGCTACCACTGTAATAATCTTTTTACTTTTCTTACGTTCTATAGCTTTGATCTGTCCTAATTCGGAGTACATTTTTTCTGTAGCTTTTTCTCGAATATGACAAGTATTCAGAATTACCAAATCCGCATTATCAACGGAATTTACTTGTTCTAAGTCTAGATTTTTAGCGATTCTGGACATGATCATGGAGTCGTAAACATTCATCTGACAACCATATGTTTTAATAAAAAACGTTTTCATGGTAAAAATAAGGACATAAGCTATAAGTACACCATTTTACATTGCACTCAGGTATCTAGTCAAATTAGAGGATAGCTATTGTTAAGGAATAATTATAAGATATTTTATCTTTCATTATCGAAAACAATTTAGAAACATACTCAACACTATTAAAGTAATGTATATGCAAGGAGAGAAAACAACATAAGTGTTTGGAAATAACCGACTGTTTGATTGTGAATATCAGTATGACTAAACATGGAAGACGTTTTATTGCAGATTGTTATACGTTAATTTGAATATAAGAAAGGTGGTAAGAAAATATTGGTGAATCTATATCTGAGGAGGGTCTAGATTGGTATATGAGAAGGGTGTAAATTCCCAGAGTCTCATTTGATTAGATTGTGTGCACATGGAATGCAAGTTGATGCACTGAAGTGAGACATCTGTCTCTTGTTTTCAATATAAAAAATTTATTTTCAAAGGATCTAATACGCTATAGTAAAGAGAACAGACACTAGTTTTATATAAATGATGACAGGTGATCTCATCGTTATGTATCGGAGTGTAGAATCCGATTTTGAGGGTCTATATAACATGAATATCAACATTTTGCATCAAGCTAGCCAGTATAATTTGATCTTTATAAATGCTATAAACATCATATATATTTCTTATAAAAATATCAATATTTATTATTGTGTAAATGATTTTTTGTATTTATAGTAATTCTTATATTGCATAATTATTGATTTATCATATCAAATGAACAGATTATCATTTGATGATATTAAGCTGTGCTGTAAATATAATGTTGTTTTTTTATCAGATAAACAACATATAGGTCACTGTGGTTTATCATCAGATACAAGATATAAGATAAGGAAATTTTATAAACGTAAAATTAGGTTTGTGCGTATTTCAGAAAAATATCGTAATGCTATATTACAGAAGTACCTTATCAAATATTCCACTTGTATACCAGAGAACTTCTGTACAGCACAAAATCCTAAGTATAAGAATATAATTTTGTTTGTTATAATTCTGCTGATTTGTTATTTAGCAAACTTTTTTGGTAATGTAGGTGTATATTTATTGAATTTAATTTATTTTTTATATTACACAATGAAATTTATTACCATTTTTGCATGTCATAAATCTACACATAATAAAAATTCTTCTAAAATTGAAAAATATCCTGTCTACTCTATTATCATTCCACTATATAAAGAATCTCATATGGTGCACAGTATATTGAATAGTGTATATTCTTTGGAATATCCTAAAAATATGCTAGATGTACTTGTTGTATTGGAAGAGGATGATGCAGAAACTATTGAGGTTGTCACACAATATCAATCTGAGAGACATTTTAGAAGTATAATTGTTCCAAATTCAATTCCTAGAACAAAATCTAAAGCTTGTAAATATGCTCTGCCTTTTGTAAAAGGAGAATTACTCACTATATATGATGCAGAAGATATACCAGAGAAAGATCAATTGATAAAAGTCTCTGAGGTTTTCATGAACAATAAGGATTTATTCTGTGTTCAATGTAGATTGAACTTTTATAACAAAGAGCACAATCTTCTTACAAAGTTACTCTCGATTGAATATAAGATACATTTCGATTTTTTTTTACAGTCTTTGGCGAATCTTGCATTGATCGTTCCTCTAGGAGGAACATCAAATCATTTTAATGTGCACATGCTAACTCAGCAAAATAATTGGGATCCATATAATGTGACAGAAGATGCAGATATTGCAGTAAGGTATTACAAGCCTAGATATATTACGATATCTAATAGCTATACATATGAGGAATCAGTATATAGTTTACATGCTTGGATAAAACAAAGGTCTCGTTGGATCAAAGGGTTTTTACAAACTTTTTGTACTCATTCAAAAGAAATACTTCAAGAGAATGATATAAAAAAACAGATCTCGTTTTTGATGTTATTTGGAATACCCAACTTGATAATTCTCACATCTCCTTTTGTGTTATTTCATAATATTTTGTATGGATATAACTCGTTATATACAGCTATGAATTTACTATGCTTTTATATAACAGAGGTGGTACTAGTAATATTTGTTCATAAAAACTTGCGGAACATATTGATATATCTTCTTTATCCTGTATATCTAACGTTTTTTTTACCTGTAGCGTCTTATGTTGCGTTATATTCTTTATATAGAAATCCGTATTACTGGTCAAAAACAGAACATACAGGCAAGAGGTGATATTGTTAAAAGCAGAGATTATAGGGTGGTTTATGTATTAATGTAAGCGCAGCACAAAAATATAGAATAAGTTTTGATAATGGATTATTAGTTTGTGTTGTGATGATGATTTATATTGAAAAACATATTTTGAATATACTTATCTTTCAGTGTGAATATTATTATTAATAATTGTTGTAAAACTCTACATGTTGGTGCATTAATCAAGAATACTATAACTTTAACAATAGCCTTGATTGCAACATGTGATCAGGTTATTTATTTAACATGATTTTTTATTATTTAATATGCATATGAGAATTGATAAAGCACCTGGGTACTTTAAATCTGTTCAAGACCTTATAAACAACCTTGTAAATCAGAACGGGATGGTAACGAAAAAATATGTTCAAGAAGCATTAAAAGGATTTTATAGCACTTTTGATAAGGAGCTGATTGATAATACGCTTCTTCAGAACGCTGGAGATGAGTATTTGGAGAACTGTAAGACGATTGGGAAGAAAGAGGCAAGAAAAAAATATCAAGAATCATTACAGAAGATTTGTGACGATCTTATGCTAAAACACTCAAATGATCAAGAGTGTCAGGTTATTGATACTATTCCAAAGAGATCAGGAGAGAACAAGGAAGGAGTAGTAGTATTTAGTCAAAATATTCTGAATCCAGGAGCAGAAGAGCTTAAACGTGATGAGTCAAATTATAATCTGGATTTGCGTACTCCTTGTAATTTAGAGAAGTTTATATATAAACTTCATGTTACTAGTAAAGACAGACTACAGGCTATTTTAAAGGATCATAATAAAACTGCTGAAGAAAAATTTAATGCACAAGGTATCATTATGCATCTACAAGAAGTACTTCCAGATACTTTTATTGATCTACAAGAAATCTTCTTGAAGGAGGGTTCTACAGAGTTAAAGCCAGGTACTAAAGCTCATTTTTATAATCTTCATCATATGAAGACACCAACTGATTTACCCATAATATATACATTAGAATTTTGTGAAAAAGAGGGACAAAGAGAGGTAGTTTTTAAAGTGAATGGAATACCGAAATTACTGGAAGATTTTGATCTAAGTTGTCGTACAGGGATTATGGTAGGGAGCTTATATTATGGCGTAGAAATGGAAATAGAGCATGCAATGGCTTCAATGTTTTATGATGATGAGAAGAATGAATATTTCCATGTAGAAAGATTTACTAGAGGACATATATTTAATACTTACAAAACTTTAGATGGGCAGAAATTGAATACTATTAATCAACATGCACCAATGGGTACGGAGGCATCAGTAGTACATTGTGCTAATAAAGAATTGTTGGTAAGAGAGGATCTTCCTTCAGAGTATGAAGTGCTTGGTGATTGGTATAAGAAAGCTTCGAAAACACACATATTAGAAACAGGAGACTGCAACGTATTTTCTATAATTCCTATAGATACTTTATATAGTTCTTTGACAGGAGAGGTAATGCCATATGAAGAATGTAAAGAGTTTTTCACACAATATAAAAGTCTTTTGCAAAATGCTCATCTTCAAGTTAAAGTAGGAAATACTCTAAGGTTTGATGATTCTTTAGCAGGTAAATTGTTAAAAAAACAGTGCAACAATATATTGAATATGCAAGAACAGATGAATCGAATACTAAATAAAAAAGATCGGATTTTACTGTATAAGACTACACAAAATCCAAATAATCCGATTTCACTAGATCGTGTATTTGGAAATAATTATACAAGGGATATTCAGGATATATGCGAAGGATTGCAGAGATTTTACACGCCTTATGATGATTTAAAAAGCTGTCTAGCAAAGATGATGCTGGATGCATTATATCATGCAGATAAAAAATCACAATTTCATCAGCGTGAATTTTTAGCGTGTGATCTTCCTTTACATAATGTTGGATCAGGTAAAAAGAAAATTGGTCTTAGTGAGTCGTTAGGTACAAATGAAATAGATAACATATCATTCATACGTAAGAATATTGCAAATCCCAAAGAGAGAGTTATTATAGATACTTATATGACTGCACCTGCATATACAGATGGTGCTCATGAAACTGATTCTTCTTTGACTATAGACAAAAATTCCGGATTAGTAGATAATGGTAGAATCCTTGTTACTGAAGAAGCATTGCAGAAGTGGAAAGACAAAGGAATCTTTTTAGAAGAGACGCAAGACAAGTATGTTATTAAAGTGTTTGATTCTTTAAAACAAGATGCAAAGAGCTTTGATCTGAATAATACGAGAGATGTAGATGCACTAAATAAGAGGATTTGTTATTATAGTGTTCTAGATGATATAAGGGTGCATAGCTTTGTTAAGTCTCATAATGTATTATCATCTGTTATGATAACCACTACAGTCGATAAAGGAAGATTTGCTATTACAGAAGGTGTATCACTACCTGCGACTGATCATATGAGTAGTGTAATGTATATTTCAGAGCAAAATTTGAGAAAATTGAATGATTATGAAGTAGATCTGTCAAGTTGTAGAACAATTGTAAAAGAGCTCAAATATAAGGAGAGGGATCCAAAAACTTCAATTACAGATGTCAAGAATATAGAAGAAGTGAGGAGTTCACCTATACGATAATATGATTGTTATAGCAGGTGATTTCTCATTGCCTGCTACTGATGGGTAATATATATATATTTCAGAGCAAAATTGAAAAAAATTGAATGATTCTAAAGTAAATGTATTAAGCTATAGCGGGTTGGGTAAATCTAAAACAGCAGGAGATAATAGAGAGAAAGCAATGATTTATTCCGAACTTGGTGACGCATTTTTTTGTGAATAGTTGATGTTATAAGAAGGATATTACCTCTCTCATCATGATCTAGATACAATTCTAGGTAGTGACGACTTATTGTATCCGTAAGAATATGGAGGAGATTCTCATAAAGTGTCTATGATCTAGATATGATAAATGGGGGAGAAGATGAAATGATCTATCATGCACGGGGCAAATAATAGGGGCAGATAGGAAAAAGGTCGTATTATGTAATATGACAAACTCGTTTTTATTTTTAAAGTATTGGATGATATATTTGACCTGTGGTTTTAATTTTAGGTGATGCTAAATCAAGGAACATCTCCGCGAGGAGTTCAGATGTTTGAGTATTTTCATCTTGTTCTGATAATTGATCTTTGCTAAGCGAGATTATATTTGCCTTAACACTCGAATGTTTGTTTTCTAGAGCGTAACAATGCAATAAGGATTTGAGTGCATTGTTTACTACAATATAGGGGCTATGCAATTGATCAGGTATATCTCCTATTATACCAAAGATGACTCTTCCATTTCCAGATCTTTTCAGTAATTTATCGAGTGATCGTAATAATGTCCAGTGAAATATAATCCCTGTATTTATGATATTTAACCATTCGTTATGATGAAAGTCCGTAAGTAATTTTAGTTCTGTCATAGTTCCCGCGCTACTGACAAGAATATCTAATTTGTTAAAAGTTGACTCTAAGTTACTGGTTAGGATTCCAACAGTATCAGTATTACTAAAGTTCATTGTAATAGTAGTGACTTTGCCTTTAAGAAAGATGATTTCTTTTTCAAGAGATGCTAATTTTTGCATATCCTCATCTACCAGCACTACATGAGATTTTTCATACGCGAAAATACGAGCTACAGCAGATGCAAAAGGAGTGGTGGCATTCATGATGAGAGCGATTTTATTTTGTAGCATAATTCAATATTTTGATAATATAAGAAACCATATCGGTTAGTAGTACGACATCTTGTTGATGTTCAACAAGATGTTTTATTGAAACAGAGTTGCAATTAATTTCTTCGGGACCAATTAAAACCATAACCTTGCTGTTGGAAGATGCAGATTTCATTTGTTGTTTGAATGATTTATCGAATAGACAGTTAACAAGAATATTATGATTTCTTAATGTTGCGATAGTTGTCAGTATATATTCCATATTTTCTGTAATATTATCCAAAAATACAACTGAGACATCGTACTTGTTGTCTTGAGTATTCTCAGTAAGAAGTAATAGGCGTTCTATACCTGCGGCGAATCCAATTGACTGTATTTTAGGTCCTCCTAAATTTGCAATTAAATCATGATATCTGCCACCTGCAAGGATTGCTGATTGGGCACCTAAATCATCATGAGTGAATTCAAATACTGTATGACTATAATAATCTAAACCACGCACGATATTGTGGTTTATTTTGAAATTAATATTTAGCCCGGTAAGTTTCTGGAGTATACTGTCAAAAATCATTTTTGATTCTGAATCGTAAAAATCAGAGATTTTTGGTGCCTGACAAAGAATTTCAATATCTCTACTGTCTTTTGAATCTAATATACGTAGAGGATTATTTTTTAAGCGTTTTTGACTATCTTCTGATAAATCCAATTGCAAAGGTTGTAAGAAAGATTTTAAGGCTATAATATACTGGTTTCTGGTATGCATATTACCTAAAGAGTTAATATGTAGAGTAAAATCTTGTATATTTAAATTTTTTAATAATGATTCTGCAAGAGAAATAATTTCTACATCATAACAGGTTGATTGTATTCCAATAGCTTCATAATTTAGTTGATGAAACTGACGCATTCTTCCTTTCTGGGGGCGTTCGTATCTAAATAACGGACCCCAAGAAAATAGTTTTCTGGGTAATGACAGAGATTGCATATGTTGAACAAAGGATCTTGCAATAGATGCTGTAAATTCTGGTCTTAATATTATTTCTTCTCCATTTCGATCATGCAATGCATAGACTTCTTTGCTAATAATATCTGAAGTATTACCTAGTGTATTGATGAACAAATCTTTATATTCCATGATCGGAGTAGAAATTGTTTCAAAACCGTATATAGATGATAAGTGATAAGCTAAATCTACAATTTCTTTAAATAATGAAGATGCTGTACCATATATATCTTTCGTTCCTTTCACATTAGCAACTCGCATAAAGGGTTTATTCAAAATTGACCTCTATAGAATGAGTTTTCTGGAATTCATCTTGTAAAATTTTATATATCATTCTGTGTCTTTTAAGAGGATTTAAGTTAGGCAGGGTGTCTTTAGAGATTCTGATTAAAAAATGAGATTCATTGCCCGCATGCGTATGACCATGGTGCTGGGAAGAGACGTTTTCCACAGAAAGACAAGCTTCCTTGCCTAATGCATTGTGCAGTTTTGTTAATATTACACTTTCCAAGCTCATCATTATAAGTACGGTTTTACCTTTTTATACCTTCCTAGGTAAAAAATAGCAATTATTGCACAGAATATCAAGAAAAAGGCTGGTGATACGGGATTGTCTGTATATTTTTCAAGTATCGTTAATACCACGGGCGCAAATCCACCAAAAATTGTGCTTGAAATATTTCTAGCAAAAGCAAAACCTGTATATCTTACCTCTCTAGGAAATATTAGAGCGGTTGCAAGGCTGACAGGAGCCAGAGAAGTAGCTATAATAAGGATAAATACTATTAGAGCAATCATGTACTCAAATTTATTGCCAAAGTATATCATGAAAAATATCGGAAGAGCGCATAGTAACAGTGATAATGCACTTATCATTAACATTAGATATGAGGAAGTTAGATCAGTAATTTTTGCAAAAAAGATTGTTGCTACTACTAATAAGACTAATAACCATGATTGTTGATATAAAAACTCTCCTTGTGTATTTAGTTTTACAGCAAAAAACACTAGGAAGGTGTATAAAGTTACTTCTTCAATTGCGTCAATACATATTGCAATTAATAAATTCATTTTGAAGTAAGAGAACAGGCTATATATCGGATGCATTTGATCAACTTGCTCTGTATTATGGGTATTTTCATGATTATTATTTTCTTGAATATATAATCTAGAAAGAATTCCTAAAATACCAAACAAGACGCCTACAATGAATGCTAATCTCCATCCCCACGTGACGAATTGCATGTCTGAGAGATATTTTTTAATAACATAAATTGTGCTTATGCATATGATTGGACCGATCAAGGCACTCAGAACTTCCAAACTGCCTACTAATGCACGCATTGATTTAGGAGAAGATTCTATGAGAAAAACAGCGTTACCTGCTTCGCCACCTAGAGCAAAACCCTGAGTAAAACGTGCACAGAACAATAACAGCGTTGCAAACATACCAAATGCTGAATAAGTTGGTAAAATGGCGAGCAAGAAAGAAGGACACAGCATTAATATTATTGACAATATCAGAGCAATTCTTCTGTTATATTTATCTCCTATATAACCAAAGAACAATGATCCCATTGGACGTGCAACAAAACCAACAGCGAATGCCATCATATAACTTAGTGTTCGTACGTATTCAGAAGAGGATTGAGGAAAAAACAGATCTATTAAGACAGTGGATAAAGTTCCAAACAGAGCGTAATCATACCACACGAAGATATTACAGAGTAACGATGAAATTATGGCCTGCCTAGTTTGGGAGGGTAATGCGGTAACAAGCATGACATGTAACGCTAAATATTTATTTTAACATAATTTTATGTATATATGCAAGAGATTTCATGAATTTTTGAGGTATAAGATTTTCATAAAAGGATGATTTACAAAATATTTTTTTTGAAAGAAGGGTGATTGCATAGTGTTTATTATATCGAAATTCTGAAAAAAACTCATTGAGATGTATATGTGTCGATCTTGTTACTAATTGTTTTTTGGATTTTTACTAACATTGTGATCTTTTTTGCAATTTTCAGGATTAAACATTTAATTTCATTATGCATCTGTCTGTTATTACTAGGGCTTGATATTATCATATGTTGATTTTTATGTTACAATTCAAGTCACAATTTTGGATTATTAAAAATATTGAATATGCAGAATGCGATCAGTCATGATGACCTTATCATGATTCCATTAGGTGGTACTAATGAGATAGGTATGAATTTGACTTTGTATCATTATAAGGGAAGGTGGTTAATGCTTGACTGCGGAGCGGGCTTTGCGGGGGAAGGATTTCCAGGGGTTGATATTACAGTTGCGGATACGAGCTTTATTGAGGAACATAAAGACGCTTTGGAGGGGATTGTGATCACTCATATACATGAAGATCATTGCGGTGGTTTGATGTATATATGGGAAAAATTGCAGTGTCCCATATATACATCAGATTTAGTAATACAGTTTTTGAAGAGAAAAATACCAAGTTATTTATATAATGAGATTCCTTTTCATCCGATAGAATATGATAAAGTATTGCAATTGGGTTCATTTGCTTGTGAGTTTATATCTCTTACTCATTCTGTTCCAGAGATGAAGGCGGTTTTTATTAGTACTGATGTGGGTAATATTCTGCATAGTGGGGACTGGAAGATAGATAATGATCCTGTAGTTGGTCATGTCTCTGATATTGAAAAAATTAAATCCTGTAAAGATAAAGGAGTATTAGCGTTTGTGTGTGATTCAACAAATATTTTTTCTACTGGTCACTCTGAATCTGAATCAGTATTATTTGAGCCCTTGTTAAATATTGTACAAGAGGCATCTAGTTTAGTTGGGATTAGCTTATTTGCTTCAAATATCGCTAGGATACAGAGTATTGCCAGTATTGCTAAACAGACAGGGAGAGATATTTTAATTCTTGGTAGATCTCTTATGGATGTAATAGACTGTGCTCAGGAGTCAGGGTTCTTAGAACAGTTTCCGTTTTTTACACGAGATACGATTAAAGATATTCGTGATAGATCTAAGTTGATTGTCCTTGCCACTGGTTGTCAAGGAGACCAACGAGGAGCATCATTTAGGTTGGCATTTAAGAATTATCCAAATTTTGCATTGGAACCAGGTGATACTTTTGTGTTTGCATCTAAAATGATTCCAGGTAATGAGAAAAAAATCTCCCAGATGGTTAATGAATTAATTAAAATGCATGTCAATGTTATAACTGAGAAAACTCACAAAGTACATGTTTCAGGGCATCCTTATCAGGAAGAACTGGCGTATATGTATGGAATTCTTGAGCCTAAATTTGCAATTCCAGTACATGGAGAGCATATGCACATTAGTAAGCATGCTGAATATGCCCGACAATTTGTAGATAAATCAGTTGTATTGCAAGATGGAGATGTTTTGCATATTACACCTGATGATATAAGGAAAATTGGTCAAGTAAAGACTCAGAGATTGGGGGTTGATGGACGGTTTTTATATACGATTGATAGTGAGGTTATGTGTACTAGGCGCAAGATACAGAAATCCGGTATGCTTATATTGACGTTAATATTGAATTATAAGCAGATTGTAAAGATGCCGAAGATTTTGTGTTTTGGGTGTTTTGGAGACAATAACCTGATTAAGGATATTCGTGATGAATGTTATCAGAAGATTTTGGAATGTCTAAATGTTCATGCTGAGATTACAGAGTATAATGTCAATGATATAATAAGGAGTGTAATTTTTCCATACTGTAGTGGTGATAAGGTTCCTTATATCAAAGTACAGATAGAGAGGATACAGAAGAGGGTTTTTAGTAAGAAGAGACAAGGTAAGCGCAATTTTAATAAGGGGTAAATATTCAGTGCATTAGTATATAAAATGCTCCTGGACCACCGTGGTGAGGTAGCGCCCCATAACAATTTTTAACATATTGAAGGATTTCTTGGTATTCTAGCCAATGCGGAAATTTTTCTCTTATTGTGTGGTGTTTATCCTGGGCGTTGTTACCTTTTCCAGTAATTACAAGGACACATTTCTCACGATTAAGGTATGCAGAATGCAGGAATTCTTTCAGGGTGGTGTAAGCGTCCTTGATAGAATGTCCATGAAGATCGAGAGTTCTATCTATTGTGTAAATTCTTTTGTCTAGTGAGAAAAACATTTTAGAATCAGGAGAGTTGTATTGTGATGAATTTTCATTATTTGGTGGAGTTGATTCGATTGTTGATGCATCATTTAAACGGAAATTTGCACCTTCAAGTTTGTCGTATTTAGGTAATCTAGTAATCTTTTCTGATGACACTAGATTTGCCCAAATATTTTGTGATTTATTAACTAACATCATGATTCCAAGGTTAATTAGGTCAAGATGTTTGTTTTTCCTAAAACTTGCAAAATTAAAGTTAGAGTAGGTGTTGATCTTGCAATCATAGATACACTGTATGCTGAGAGAGCGTAATCTATGTATTGCGTATCCTACCAAGTCAAAGAACATTGCGTTATCTTTAGTTTTAAAGAACTTGTTGTTATACTTAGATTCATTGAGAAAGGTGTCATAAAAATCCTTTTGTACCTCATAGGAATGTTGTTGAATTGAGGGACCTATTAATACTTTGATATCATGTATATTGCTACCTAGGTGTTTCATAGTATCAACAGTATTTTCAATTATTCCATTTAATGTTCCTCTCCAACCAGCGTGACAAATAGCTATGACTCCCTTTTGCACATCAGCAAAAAATATGGGCACACAATCTGCTGTATATACAACGATTGGTATAGATAGAATATTTGTAACAATTGCATCAGCATGGATTTCGTGATCGCACTCTGAAGCGGAATTTAGAATGAATACTTTGTTTGTATGTCTTTGTTGTAGCGTGCAAACTTTATCTGTATGCAGATAATATGACACTATTTCTGAGATGGTTTTTTTATCTCTTACAATATTTCCTAGAATGATATGTCTGGCCATATCTTTTATATCTTCTGCAAAATCTTTGTATTCCATAATATCAGAGTCACAAACAACATACTGATATGATATATGTTTTGAACATAACACTCAATAGAGTGTTTATGAAAGCTATAATAACTTTTGAGATTATTGTATTGATATATGTGCCGCATATTCTTTAAAGTCGATTACAACTATCTAACTGAGTGTTAGGGTCGTTTTGTATACAATGTGATTATGAGTGAGTTTTACATTATATGTGATTTATGTTAGTCTTCCCTAAATTGTGATGGGGAATGTATCCTATATGGTAAATGATGTTAAGTTTGTAGAAAAAGCAAAATTGTTATCCTTGTTTAACCTGTTGTTGGTATTTTGCATCTGTGTGTCTTTTTTTTTTAGACAGATTGACTGGAGTATTGATTTCACTGGTGGTATTGTGGTAGAAATCAGCGTACATGATGGTCAAACTTTAGATTTAGAAGAACTGAGAAGTAAATTCCGGAATAATAATCTTGATGTGTTTCAACATAACGTACATCATGGTCAAATCATATTTAAGATTAAGAATGCTGAAAGCGATGAAAAATTAGCGATCTTGCGTCCTATATTATCAGAGTCTGGATTGGTTGTTGATAAAATTGACTATATCGGTCCGAATATGACTGAATCTGTTATAAAATCTGGAATTCTAGCTATAGCCGTGTCTTTGTTGGGAGTGTTTCTTTATATCCTGATAAGATTTGATATAATATTTGCGATTTCTGCTATGACAGGCATATTTTTTAATATTATAGTTAGTGCTGGAGTATATGTGACAGGGGGTATAGAATTTAATATGTCTTCCATTGCTGCATTATTAACTATAATTGGGTATTCTATAAATGATATAGTAGTGATTTTTGATAGGATTAAACGGTCTGTCCCTGCTTTGGAGTATAGTCACTATTCTGCGAATATAATTGATGTGTCTATTCAGAAAACATTGAGGCGTACTTTATTAACATCTTCAACAACCCTTCTTGCGGCGTTGTCTATGGTTATATTGTCTAAGTATGAACTCAAAACATTTAGTTTCGTTATAGCAATCGGGATACTATCAGGTACCTATTCTTCAATTTTTGTAGCATCTCCCACAATATGTTTAATTAGTTCTGTTTGTGATAGGTTGTTATCTAGTAAATATTCTACATAGAATATGAGCATATTTGAGATGGTTTTTATGTTTTGGAGTGCTATTTGAATAGTTGATGCTTTATTAGGGGATGGATAACCTATTGGATCAGGTGTTATCTTGTATTTGTGTAGCACCTTTTAACAGATATCCTAAAACATGCTATTGATCTATCATTTTTGCTTCTGAGATTTATGAATATTGCGAGATAGTGACGTTTAGTACACTCATGGGTAGTTAAAGTATCTAATTTACAAATATTATTTATTGCATCATAATGTGTATATATTAAAATTCTTTTATTTATTGTGGAAGTGAAGATTTTTCTTGGTTCTGATCATGCTGGTTTTGCATTAAAAGAACATATTAAAAATTTTTTAAGTGATACATATACTGTGTCAGATCAGGGGTGTATATCTGCAGAATCATGTGATTATCCAATATTTGCAAAATCAGTAGCGCGTTGTCTAGTCGCAAACAATGGTTTTGGAATACTGTGTTGTTACACGGGTATTGGTATGTCCATACAAGCGAATCGATTTTTAGGTATACGGGCTGCATTGTGTTATAATAAGGAATCTGCAGTTTTATCTCGATTACACAATAATGCAAATGTTCTATGTTTGGGGAGTGCGTGGATACAAATTTCTGAGGTTAATGAAATAGTCAGGTCTTTCCTTGAAAGTAAATTTTCTGTAGAAGCTAGACATGTTAATCGTGTAGAAATGTTGAGTAATATGGAGGGGTGATATGAATGATTTTTTTCTGTCCCGAGTTTGGGAGAGTGATCCGGAAGTAGCGAAAATTATAGAAAGAGAATATTTTAGACAAAAGGATACTATTGATCTTATTGCATCTGAAAATTTTGTCAGTCAGTCTGTATTAGATGCGTTCTCTATTTTTACAAATAAATATGCAGAAGGATATCCAAATGGCCGATACTATGGCGGTTGTGAACATGCTGATGAGGTTGAATTGTTAGCGATTGATCGTGCAGTTAAAGTTTTTAAATATCCTTATGCAAATGTTCAGGTGCATTCAGGTTCTCAGGCTAACCAAGCCGTTTTTCTGGCTTGTCTAGAACCAGGAGATACGATTCTAGGATTTTCTTTAGATGCGGGAGGTCATCTTACTCATGGTTCTCGTGTGAATATGTCAGGAAAGTGGTTTAATGCTGTGACTTACGGTGTACGTAAGGATGATTATCTTATTGATATGAGACAAGTTGAATCCTTAGCTTTACATCATAAACCTAAACTTATTATTGCGGGTGCTTCTGCTTATACACGACATATAGACTTTGCTCGTTTCAGGGAAATTGCAGATAAAGTAGGGTCTTTGTTGCTTGCTGATATAGCTCACTACTCAGGGTTAATAGCAACGGATTTGTATCCTTCGCCATATCCCTTTGCAGATGTTATCACAACAACAACTCATAAGGTGCTTCGAGGACCTAGGGGGGGGATGATTATGGCAAAGGATCCAGGTGTGATGAAGAGGATTAATTCTGCTGTTTTTCCAGGTATGCAAGGTGGTCCTATAATGCAGGCTATTGTAGCAAAAGCTGTTGCTTTCAAAGAGTTACAAAGTGATAATTTTACTGAGTATGCAAATTCTGTTCTTAGGAATGCAAGAAGCTTAGCAACAGAATTGATAGAGAAAGGATTTAATCTTATTACTGGTGGGACGGATTCTCATATGATGTTGATTGATTTGACAAAACAAGGGATTACAGGTAAAGATGCAGAATTTTTGTTGTCTCAGGTTGGGATTATTTGTAATAAGAATACTATTCCATTTGATGAGAAATCACCTTTTATTACTTCTGGAGTCAGGTTTGGTGTTGCGGCAGTGACCACGAGAAGGATTAGTCAAGAGCATATAAAGGAACTTGCTCATATCATATATGATACACTTGTACGCAGATCTTCTATTGATTCTCTGAAAGCACGTGTTATGCAGATCACTAGAGACTTGCAGTTTTACAGTGCAGATAATATTCTTTTTTAGAACTGGTTCTATTGATATCATTATGTTAATATTTCTTTTTTACTGTTAAATTTTTTGTATATGAGTGTCACATATAATCCAAGTAAAAGATCTCGTAAGAGAAACTGTGGTTTTAGGAAGAGAATGTCAGATGCGAATGGACGTGAAATAATACGTAGAAGAAGATCGAAAGGTAGAAAAAAATTAACCGCCTAAGATTGTGTATGATTTTCGTAAGTTGTCGAGACGCGATTTTCAAGATTTAAAGCAACAAGGATTTTCTGTAGTATCTAGATATTTCGTATTTGTTCACTATGCGCGGTTGGAAGAAGGGAGGGGTATTGCTGTTATTGCCTCTAAGCGTATAGGTAATGCTGTTATGCGTAACTATGCGAAGAGGCGTCTCCGAGTGCTTTTTAGAACAGTTGGTAAGGACTTGAAGCAGGGGATCAATTATCTTTTGGTGGCTAGGCAACGCTTATTGTATTCTAGATACGATAAGGTTTTGACGGAATTTCACAGAATTCTCTTGCAAGAAGAGTTGCTTTTTTTCTCGATCCCTGAGTAGAAGCGTGTTGTTATTTGTAAGAGTCGGGCGTGAGGTAGACAGGACGCGATTGATGTTGCGTATGTTTTGAGTGATTTGTGTATTTCTATAAAATACTGTGTTGTATAAGATGGTTTTACTGCAATGCATAACCTATACTTACTGCAACTGCTGTGTCTACGCGTAGGATGAAGGGGCTGATACTAATCCGGTGAAGATTATTCTTCTTATAAAATAGTTCTTTTTCTGAAAAACCTCCTTCAGGACCAATCATTAAGTGTATAGTTTTCAGTGTGCTGAAGATTTCATACAGAGGTTTTTGGCTATGATATTGTACTGTTTCATCACATATGAAGGTGTTTTGGTCTGTTTCGAATGCATCATAAAAATGTATTGGTGAGTTGTATTTCATGATATTGACTCGACCACATTGTTCGGTCGCAGAGATGATATGTTTTTTTACTTTGTGAGATACAGGTGGTTTACATACTACATGATCTGTGATTACGGGTTGTAAGGTGTGCACTCCCATTTCTACTGCAAATCTGACAATGTTGCGAAAATATATTCCCTTTGTAATAGCGCAATACAGTACTATGTGTTTGGGTAGGGTTTTGATGCTTTTTATTTTGTCTGTAATATTTAACATATTGCCATTAAGAGTTGCTGTATATTCATTTTCATTGGCATCAAAAACATAGATATTATCTCCATTACGCAACTTTAAGACTTTACATAAATGATGTTTCTGATCATTGGAGAGATTTGTGCGAATATCGGGTAGATAAATACGAGGTATATGATGATTCATGGTAATATATAGATAATCATTTGTGATTCTGTCTTAACAACATAAATTTGACAACTACTATTACTGTTATATGGCTAACTCATTATAAAAATATTATAATATTTGATTTTCAAATAGTGGATCAATGGAGCAATTCATTGTTCTTCGTATGGTCATGGCTTATGCCTATTTGTGTTCAGTAGAATTAATATCTGATGGAAAGGGAGGAAGATATTCAATTGAATGTTCAGATTTTTCAATGACTTGAATCATCTAGCGTTATCCATAGGCACTGTTAACAGAGGTGATATTGTATGCAGGAGATTACCAGGAGAAAGTAATGAAAGATAGAAAAGATAAGGCTGATTTTTCAAATCGCAAAGCTAAACGTTTCCTTGAGTTGAGCGAAGAAATTTTCTATTTTAGACCGGGATTTGAATATATGCTTGTTATATATAATGGGTTTAATACGATTTTTCTATATCACAGGAATATTTCATAGTTCTTGTAGTTTTTTTCTATCACTATCATACCCTTTATCTTCTACTACATGACAACCATTTTTTATAAGTTCACTGGCAAAACTAATATCTGCCTTATTTCCACCAGTTAGAAAACCCTCTATGATCTTAAGATTAGTTTGTATGCTGTGGCGTCTATTCAGTGTTGCAGTAATTGCAGAGGAGATCTATTATTTTCAAAGTAACTTTGGTGTTACGTAACTTGGATTAATTATAATTATATGTTAAAATTTAAGCGATTAATTTTGATGGTGCTTAGTGCAGAACAAGATATATAATCTGGTTGCAAGCAAAGGAATACGTCCTGTTATGTCTAAGGTTCGGGAATCAGTATTTAGTATTCTCGAATCCAGAAATTTGGTATCTGGTATGAAAGTATTGGATTTATTTTGTGGTATTGGGACAATGGGTGTTGAAAGTGTGAATAAAGGGGCTCAATCAGTGTTATTTATTGATATTGATATTGAGGTGGTGAAGCAAAGGATTGCTTCTTTACCTTCAGAGCTTAAAAATCGTATGCTTTGTATGTGTGCCGATATTATCGATCTGAAAGTGTCCAGAATTAAGTATGATTTGATCTTTGTAGATCCTCCTTATGATAGGAATGTTTTTACTAGTATATTATTAATATTACAAGAAAATCACTATCTGAATGAAGGAGCTATAGTCGTGTGCTTTATGCGTTATAATACAATGTTTTCTCGTTTGGTAAAGGGGTATAGTTTGTATGATGTACGATTATATGGGATGACAAAGGTTGTTTTTGTTAAATACTGTGAGTATAAGAATGAAAGTGATGATAGAAGAATTGATTGCTATATTGAATAAGTCGTTTTCATCATTTAACGTTTCAGTTGAGAAAGATGGTGAGGAAGGGTTCAAAGTATCATTTTCAAGCGATCTAGAAGAACCTTTTTTATTAGAAGCAAATGCGCTGAAAATTGTTCTTGATCAAGCTTTCAAAGATGTTGAATTTGAAGTCTTAAGTGTTGCAGAAAAGGAACCGGTATTCAAGATTGCAGTTAAAAGCGTGTTGAATGTACAGAAGGAGAATTTGAGGGATATATTATCCGTTGTGTTCCCTATGGCAGAAATTATGGTAGAGGATCTTACTAAGGAAGGACGGGTGTTCAGAATTTCTGTCAATGCAGAAGAATTTGAAGGAAAAAGTATGATAGAGCAACACCGTATGGTATATGATGCTTTAGGCGATACTATAAAGAAAGTTCATGCAGTTACTTTAAATACTTTATATAAAAAAGTTAGAATTCTTAAGTAGTGTTGATTATGGTTAATAAAATTGAAGATTTTATCAATGAGCAATTGTCTCAGAATAGGGTGGTATTGTTTATGAAAGGGGATAAAATGATGCCATTATGTGGTTTTTCGGGACGTGTCGTTAGTATTTTAAAAGAATTAAAAGTTCCTTTTAAGGATATTAATGTTTTATTGGATGATGATTTACGTCAAGGAATAAAGGATTATTCCAATTGGCCGACTATACCTCAGCTATACGTAGATAATAGTTTTATTGGTGGTCATGATATACTTGTTGAGATGTATAAAGATAACAGTCTGTTGGAGATCTTTGACGATTTAAAGAGTGTGTGTAAAGAGGAATAAGAAGATCTTTTTATATTGATTTTTGTATGGTGATGACTATTTTAGGTATATGAATCTTTTACTCTTTACATTGTTTGAAATCAAATGGTCATGAAGTTTCTTACTATCATAGCCTTTATCTGCAATGGTTATAGTAGATTTAATGTCTTTCATCAAATCCTCTGCTTTCACAATGTTATTGCGATTTCTTCCAGTAGTTATGAATTGATTCCCAAATAATTTACCAAGGTATGTATTTTAGCAGTAAATCTTCTTTTGCCTGACCACCTTCTTGTGTATGTTAATCTGCTGTCCAAGCATGAAATATTACTATAGTAGTTTATAAGTACTTCCTGTAAATCTGCTCGCATCTGGCAAGATTTCGAACCAGGATCCTTTTTTTGCCACTTTATAAAGCCTATATACTGTTGTCACTTGCTGTATATACTTGATAGTAATTTCCACTATTATTCTTTTATATGCATGATATTCTTCGATAAATGGTCGTATATCTTTCTCACTGATATATTGCACTTCTTTGCAGGTAGGTTGATCAATTTCCATCTCTGTCTTTTAGATAATAATTCTTCATTGTGGAAACCTTTTAATTAGGCAGTATCCTTAATTAGCGAATCTGCAAGAAGGTGTTATAAGGGACGCATGGTAATAGATGATAAGTGTTGGAATAAACTAAAATCATTTCTTCCATTAGGAAGAAAAAAGGGAATAATGTATTCCTGGAAGGAGTAGAGTTTGCAAACTGGAGAGCCATGGAGGGATTTACCTGAGGAATATGGGTATATACTAGATATAACAACTGGTCTAAGAAAGGACATTTAGATAAAATACTGATGGAATTAAAAAAAAGATGGAGAGCAAGAATTACACACAGTTGATCTGTCTATAGTGAAAGTGCATCAAGATGCACTGCGTACTACCTTGTCAAAAGAATCTGAGTATATTGGTGATCAGCAGGTGGTTTAATTTCAAAGATTCATGTTAAAGTCAATTCTTACGGAAAGTTTTAAGTCTTGTTCAAACTCATGATAGTCAATTAATAAATCATTTATTTGTAAATGAAAAATGTAAATATTTTCTAGAAGATAGAGTATATGATACTAATTATACTGAGCGATAAGGTACAAAGTAGCAATATTGAAACAGTAATCGCTAGAAAATTAACCGTTTGCGAAAAATTATTCATAATACTAATCTTTATAAATCACCAATATAGTAGAATGTTTCTTTCAAAAGATAAAAAGATTTTGCAGAATTGCTATTCGCTTTAATAAAACTGCTAGAATGTACCTTATTACTTTTGTTGCATATTACTGACTCTAAAAACTTTAGGGACGTTACCTATTAATCACTTCGATTTTATCCTCTATTATTTTGTGACTACTTTGCCTTTCTTTGTGTTGTGTGTGGTTCAGTAGGAAAAGAGTGTATTTTTGATATGTCGGTATTTGTTGAGGGATTAGTATTATTGGTGTAGCGCACGATATTTTATCGAGATACATCAGGGAGTAAACATACCGGTAGCATTATTTTGATAAAAATCTATGATCTTTTCTAATTATGTTAACACCAAAACTTTCAGGAACTAATTCAAGATATTACCTATAAATAGCAGGACAAGTATTTTAATTCGTTAAAGTAAACATAACCAAGTTTATGTGGTTTCCTGATAGGAATGATGTTCTGTGGTTTTTGTGCTGTTTAGTTTGTCGTTGAGATGCTGAAAGATTCTGTTTTCTATTTTTAGAAATTCATCAGGATGAGTGAAATCATAATAGTTAGATTCTATTTGAGTATAATCTATCAAATCACGTTGAGAAATTGATGATGCCGAGAGGTTTTGTACTATGTTTTGGACTTCAGAAATATTAGGAGATAAAGGATCTTGTGTGCTTTGTATGATAAGACCTCCATCATGATAAGGTGAAACGAAAGAATAATCATAATTGTTCGTCGTTGGCAAACCAACAATAACAAAACCAGTGATTTCTGGGCGTCTCATTAGCATATTGAGTGATAACCACGCTCCATAGGAATATCCTGATATCCATAGTTCTTGCACGAGAGGTATATTGTTTTCTAACCAATTTATCGCTTTGTTTGTATCTCTTAAAATCTCTTCAGGAGCATCAGTGATGTTTCCTTCAGACTTACCAGTGCCTCTATAAATGACTCGCAAAGTTGAAAACCCCGATTTGTGGAAGGCATTTTCCATGCATTCAACAATTCTTATATCAAAATTCATTTTTGGATATTGTTGAGGTTGGTTTGGATGTGGCGGTAATATTAGTGCGCAACGATCATCATTATTACGTACATATTTGACCTCAAGCTTTCCGGCAAGGCCTGGTATTAATATATTAAACATATATGATATTAAAATAAAGAAATAATTATACTGCAATTTTTTTATAGGATATGAATTATAGCATTAGTTTATTGCTCTACTATCCCGTTCTTTCAATTGTAGAAGTATAATATAATTTTATGCTTTTATCAAGATATCTTAATTATTTTTTAATGTCTAATGGATAAGAGGAACTCACTTAGTTAGAAATTTGCTACTATAAAGGATAGAGATAAAAACATTTAGTAAGAGATATCATACTGTATACCATATCTTTAGGATATAAAAACATTGAATAACGCACTTAAATGAATGTTTTTGATTCAATATCGCTCGGATGATGAGCATTATAGATTTATATAAATAATCAGTGATAGATTCAAATTATGATATATAAGCCATAATAAATCGTTTCACAAGAGGTATTGTATAAGTAAATGTTTAAATATTTTTCAGGGAATTCAGATCGTATAGATATATAGGTATGATATAAGCTTTAAAAAGTATTATAAACATTAAGAGGAGGTAAATAACAAAGAATATTCTAGCAGAAAAATAATTAATCTAGGACATTTAGAATAGTGTTATGGATGGGATAACCTACCAAGATCTTGAGCTAATTCTAGAAAAGAGTATATATTGATCACTTATAGTTTATGGAGTCTTAAAATTATGTGTTTTACTAAAAAATATGACTGATGTTATAGATTTGATCACTTGTTTTAGAGTAGTTTGCATGATTTTGTGTTTCCAGATTTGTATAGAATCACTGAGATAGAGCAATTAAATATGCATTTGATGACCTTTATGGCATCTTGTTATCCCTTATGAGAGGGGGCTCATTTAATATATTGTAATGTCTTTATAGTATACATTATTTCTAGATTTTGATTTTACAGATTGCAAAGAGGTTATTTTATATTGTTGTTTTTTTGTATTTTATATAAATAATGGAATATTTGTATATCCAGATATGGTATTTGGCATACTGCGCTTAAATTAATATTTAATACTGATATATTATAGTAAGGAGAAAATGGGATGGTTATGGTTGGTTCATATGCGGATTTGCTGTCTTTAGGTCGAAGTATGACTGTGGAGATTGCTGGTCAAAATTGCAAAATATATTATTATTATTATGATTCCAATTATATACAAGTGCCGGTATTGTTGTTACATGGTGTGAATGGTAATTGTCGTAATTTTGACAGTTTGGCATTATTTCTAATATCCAACGGGTTTAATATTATTACTTTGGATTACCCAGGTCGTGGGAATAGTGAATATCTTAAGGACAAGGAACTGTATATTCACGATGTATATTTGTGTGTTATACGAGATTTATTACAGAGTTTAGAGATAAAAAAAGTTTACTGTGTTGGGACGTCATTAGGAGGGTTATTGGCATTGCAACTGTATAAAAAAGGCGTAAAAGTCAAGGCGTTAGTGCTTAATGATATTGGCCCATATGTCCCTATTGAAAGGCAAAAGAAGTTAGCAGGATATTTGTATAATAATTATGTTAAATTTAACACTTTAAAAGAAGTTAGTAAATATATAAGATTTGCATATGCAATGTCTGGAATTGATTTGGAACAGGACTGGAGACATTTGATCAGATATTCAGTACATAAAGAGAATAATGGGTCTTTTATATTAAGTTACGACAAATTGGTAGTAGATAAATTATATGAAGATTCTGTTTCCGGAGAGGTGATAGATCTTTGGGATGATTGGCGTTATTTGCAATATAAGAAGGTTCCTGTTCAGGTGATCAGAGGTGGTTTATCGAGTTTGTTTACGACGGATGTCTTAACAAAGATGCAAGAAATCAAACCAGATACAGATGTGGTGACATTCGATTCTTTAGGTCATGCACCTATGTTAACTGATATTATACAGAAAGAATATATACTGAAGTTCCTAAAAAACATATTTTTACATTAATTTATTTTTTAATCCAGCGTTTTAGGTATTCCATTTGATTTAATGCTTGTTTTTGTAGTTTTGCTTTTAGGTTTTGGAGAGTGAAGCTCTTATATTTTGCGTTTTTCAGTTCTTTGTTATTTGGTGTAATATCTCGTTTCATAGCGTGTTTTAATTAATCGATGTATAATAGTAACATATATTTTGCTGTATAATGATTAGATGCAGTATGTAAAGGATAATATATTATTGAGAGTGTTAGTATTATATGTTGAAGAAACCTATATATATGCCAGTTATAGGTGGGACGTACTTTTTATGTTCTCTTGTTCTGGTAGTCGTGACGATTATATATGATTGGCAAGAAGGAAGTCAGGGTATATGTATTTTGTGTCGTATACAGCGTATACCATACTATGTTATATGTATTCTGACCGCATTCATATTTTTTATTAGGGGTAATAGAATTTCTCGTTTTGTATACGCGTGTTGTTTTTTCTGTCTCATCATTACTCTTATGGTGTCTATTTTTCATATTCTTGTGATTCATAAAGTTGTCTCAGTTCCAGGAATATGTAAACCACAGCCTTTGCAGATTGTCTTGCTTGACAATGGGCATTATTCTATACAACCTAACCTTCAGAAATATGGTTCATGTGATCAGGCTCAAACTTTTTTGAATATTGCGCTTCCATATTGGAATGTGTTTTACTCTTTGTTTATTATTTTTACGGTTGTTCTATATGTTCAGAGAATTAAGAAAAATAATTATGTCTCAAGTTCTTAGAGTGGATCATGCAGGGGAGTTTGGAGCGGTGAAAATATATGAAAATCAGCTCCGTCTTTATGCTAGTGATTCTAATTATCAGGAAATACTAAAAGAGATGAAGTTGCAGGAAGATCGTCATTTGAAATATTTTTCGGAGAAATTATATGAGATGAAGATAAGGCCTTCTTTTATGTTGTTTTTTTGGGATGTGCTTGCGAGTTGTATGGGGATTATGACAGCTTTTCTAGGGAAAGACTTAGCAATGTTATGTACGGTTGCTGTAGAGGATGTGATTGAAAAACATTACCAGCAACAGATATTGTTGTGTGATGATATACTGTATTCTGAATATGACCAATCAATTTTAAAGATAAAAGAAAAAATAGCAGTATTCCGTCAGGAAGAGCTGGAGCATCATAATACTGCTGATAATAATATAAAGGATGACATTAGCCTATATAAGAGGTTGATCTTCAAGATCATACAGTACATGTGTATTTTTGCAATTAAGATATCTAGATATATATAGTCATGAAGCATTTTTATAGTAACTGTTTTGTTCTGAGTTCGGTACTGATCTTTGTTTTGCTCACTGTGTTGCTGGATAACATTGTGCCAAGAGCATCGTATTTTATCTCTCTAGATATGATACTAATATACTTGTTGTTTATGGCGAATATTTCATTATATCCATATTTTCTTCTGTATTCGGTTTTAGTAGATGTGATATATGGGTTTCCGATTGCGTTTCATGTGATGTTATATGTATTACTACATGTTTTATGTTGTTATTTATACCGTGATTCTAGAAATATTTTTGGACAATATTTCAATATAAGATCTAACATATTCAGATTTCTAGTAATAAAATCAGTGACTGTATTTTTGCGAGGAATATTTGTATGGTTATATTATGGTTACGCAGTTACAATACAAGAGATTTTTATTGGAGTGGTATCTAGTGTGGTTATGTATACATTTTGTGCGATTTATATTAATAAACTTTATATTTACTGTGAAAAAAAATACTATGCTCGTTATATATAACTAATATATTTTTTTATTATGGCACGGGATAAGCCTATTTAAAGGTATAGGATAGTAATTTATTAGGAGTTTTTGTAAGGTTCTCGAATTGCGATTTTTCTCCATATCAGAAAGGATTATAATATTTTGAGTTGTTTTGTATATGGTAAATTTCTAGGTTCTGTTGACATAAGGAAATAAGAAATAACCCTAAGAAGGTAGTAGGAGATAAAATGAAGAACAGATTATAATATTCCCTATGACAAATTATTATCACCTAGAAGACAGAGCGTGGCAATTTATCGAGCAACAAAAAGAAAAGTATATAAGAAACCATGAGAAAATACGTTTATTTACAGAAGGAGTATATTTCATATTACAAGGAGGATGTCAGTGAAGATTGCTACCAGAAGTTTATGGTAAATGGGAGACAGTATATAGACGATTTATAAGGTGGAAGGATAAAGGAATATGGATAAAACTGTTCAAAAGTGTTGCGTACGGGGTATATTTGCAAGAGGTAATGATAGACAGTACTATCATTGTTAGAGTACATGTTTGTGCTTTTGGTTGTGGAAATGAAGAACAAGGATTAGGAAGATCTAAAGGAAGATTTACTTCCAAGATACATGCCTTAGTAGATACATTGGGAAATCCCTTGAAG
>AXCJ01000005.1:0-81858 GCA_000512675.1 Candidatus Xenolissoclinum pacificiensis L6 | reverse complement strand
TTATTATTATTGGAGGAAATCGTAATGATATTATAAAAGCAGAAGCTTTGAAAGAAGACATTAAATCTACAACAGTGATCGGGGATAAAGGATATGATAGTAAGAAATTTCGTGATCATTTAGATGATAAACAATGTAAAGTAGTTATTCCTCCTCGTAGAAATAGAAAAGTTCAGTATGAATATGACAAGCATATCTATATAGAAAGACATGTAATTGAATGTTTTTTCGGTAAACTCAAGCATTTTAGACGGGTGTTTTCTCGTTTTGACAAGACTAAATCCTCTTATCAGGCTTAATATGTCTACGTTGATATATGTCAACAGAACCTAGATCACTGGATAGATTGTATATGGATCTCGTCCTATGATCTCCTATTCTTAGCCCGTTGATAGAAACTATATACCGTCTTTCAAGGGGATAATTTTTTGGATACCAATGACATTGATTAAATAAATATTGCATTTATTGGTACTCTTTAGCTGTATTTTTTATCATATTTTCCAGTGCTAAAATGTGCTTTTATCATTTTCCACTGCTTATCTGTTAGATCATACTACATACTTACAGGTTACTTAACTTTGTCTGATTTATGAAGATAGGCTCTATATGAATCTTTGAAATAAGTACTCTGGATTTCAAGATATGGATTGATATTATACCAAGAGTTGGGGGGTAATTATTTCGCCAACAATTGTAATATAGTTGAGAGATTGTTGATAGTAATAATTTATTTACTTCTACCTTTTTCTCGTCCTTGGAATATTGAAGATTTTGCTTCTACTATTGCTTGCCATAAGCCTATTTTCTGATTTGATTGGCGTTGCTGAGAGATTGTATTTTTAAGATTTCTAAAATAATGTGTTCTTTGGCTGAGTATAAATTGAGTCCATTTACCTATTGGCTTATCAATTTTGATGTTTTGTATATCTTGATTAGATTGCTGTATGTTACTGATATGGTTAAGATAACGTGATTGATTTTCCTTAATTATTCTTTTTTTATTTTCATGATATTTTTCATCTGATTCTTCCTCGTACTTTTGTTGTCGTTTTGCTTTTATACGCTCTATTATATACTCAAGGAAGAGAAATAGTACCAGTATTAAGATGAGAAAAAAAATCAAGTAAGTATAACGCATAAGTATAATGTATACATATTTATATGAAGTATTCAATCATTAATCTTGTGTTTTTGCATAAATACGATGTTAACAGAGTAGTATAGTAGAATATGATTATCGAAATAGTAAGTATATCAGTAGATAGCAAATTAGTTGTTAATTATTTTCTGCACAATTTGTTGATACACATTATTTGGGTCTATATGGTCTTGTATAAATATTTTATGGGCGATGAGATTTTGATATACTGATGAATATATATAGATTATATGAAAGTTTTCGATATTGTTGAGAAGGTAAGGTACCTGTCGTGCATCTATTATTAAAGGAGCTTCGGTGTTTTCTAAGAGAGAATCTAAATTACTTAAGTTATGTATTTCCAACACGTTGGTTACATATATTTTTGAGAGTAATCTGTATATTGTGGTGGCAGTGTAATATGAATCTGTGCTTGGAATAAGTATCATGCTGTGATCTTGTAGTGCGTGTAGTAATTTTTTTAATTCTTGTTGAGTGTGAATTGCATAATAAGCATTTGAGGGGATTTTATTGATGATCCTACTATTTTTGGAAATTATAAGCGCTAACTGGTATTTTATATATACTGTTGCTGTAAAGTGATTATGGAGTAATTTTTCTAATTCTGGATGTTTTGAGATGATAATATCATATTCTTCAAAGTTTTTTGTATGTGGAGAAAAAGTAGAGATATTCAGGTCATGTTGTATATTCATGGTTCGTGTATTATTTTTTATCACTTCTAATAGTTCTTCATCACATATAATATTTATTTGTGCATTCAATACTTGTGTATTTACAAGTATAAGGGGTAGGAATAGCATCAAAATCAATATAGTAACATGTAATTTTAGGTGATTCATTATGCTTGTTGTGATGGATATCAATAATTATATATACTATATAATATATATTAAGATACATTGAATTTATACAATTAAAACAAGAGTTAATGATCTGTATACAATCTATTGTTTGTTTGGTTTGGGTGGTTTGTGTGATGCATGTACGTTGCGTGTTTGTATTTTTTTAATAAATATGATATAAAATGACATTTACCACTATCCGTGTTTTGAGGACTTGAGCCTTGTCTATTGAATCTAATGTCGTGCTTGTTGGTTGATTGTGAGTTGCGTTGAGTGTTGTTTGGGCTATATAACGGTTAAGTTCTTTGTGTGTTATGATTAATTAAACGATCCCTTTATGAAAAAAAACTTAGCATTGTTAAGAGTTGGTGATAAGAGTGTGGAGCTAGAAGTAGAGAAATCTTCTTATGGTCCTGATGCTATTGATGTACGAAAACTTTATAAAGAGTTGGGTTATTTTACTTATGATCCAGGGTTTTTTTCTACTGCATCTTGTCGTTCTAGCATTACCTTTATTGATGGAGAATCAGGGGTATTGCGATATAGAGGGCATGATATTCTAGATATTGTGGAGAAACATGATTTTCTGGATGTTGCACATTTATTATTCTTCTCACATTTTCCTGATGAACAGGAACGTAAGAAATTTGTTGCAGAGATAAAAAAGTATTCTACTTTGGATAAACAAATAGTAAGTATGATAGAAGGATTACCTTTTAATTCTCATCCAATGGCTGTATTGATAAGTGCTATAACATTGCTAGTCGTATTATATCCGGGCTTTGATGTAGAAGAAAGCTTTTATTTGTTATTGGCAAAAATTCCTATTATTTTAAGTGCTTATTATCAGCATAGTATAGGATGTAAGATAGAAAGTATTCATTATACAGATTCTTATGCGAAGAATTTTTTATATAACATGCTTGGTGCTGATGATGAAGACTTTGCATATGCCATAGAGAAATTTCTTATTTTACATGCTGATCATGAGCAAAATGCCTCTACATCTACCGCAAGAATGGTATGTTCTACACAAGCTCCTATTATTTCTTGTATATCTTCTGCTGTATGTTCTTTGTGGGGCGCTTTACATGGTGGAGCAAATGAAAAAGTTATTCATATGATAGAACGTATTGTTATGTCAGGAAAAAGTTTTGATGATGTGTTGCAGAACATTAAAGATCCTGGTAGTAACTTTAGATTAATGGGTTTTGGTCATAGAGTATACAAGAATTATGATCCGCGTGCAAAGGTGTTGAAGGATATATGTGATAAGCTATCAAACAGTGAGACTTTGTTAATTAGTCAAGAGATGTTTGATATGGCCACCAAACTTGAAAGTCATGCATTACAGGATGAATATTTCAAAAAGCGTTCTTTATATCCTAATGTTGATTTTTACTCAGGGTTGATTCTTAAGGGGATTGGGGTACCTGTCGATATGTTTACAACCTTATTTGTTATGGGCAGAGTTGTAGGATGGTTGTCTCAGATTAAGGAGATGACAGAGGATTCTGATACCAAGTTATATAGACCACGACAAGTATATCAAGGAGAATAATTACTTGACAATTTGCTATTTCTAAATATAGAATATCGTTGTTTATGAGTATTGGTTAATACAATGATTCGTTACGATGATACTCCCAATGGTAATAGTTTAAAATTTCACGTTATAGGTTTGGATCTCCTAGAGGAAGGGGTGTCTTCCTATGATTTTCGTTCTCGTGAAGAAGCTCAAGGAGTGCGGTTAGTAGAAGGGTTGTTTGCAATTGAATATGTAGAAGGAGTTCTGTTGATCAAAGATGCTGTTGTCGTTACTAAAGATGGTAGTATTCCATGGCAGTATATACGTAATGATATTATATGTTGTATAGAGAACTTTCTCGATTCTGATGATGAAGTGAATGTCAAGCTTGGAGCTAAGGATAATAATTGTGCTGATATGATGCGCTCTGCAGATGATTACAGCGAAGGAGAACGTGAAGTAGTGCTTGAAATCTTGCGTATTATAGATGAGAATATACGCCCACTATTGCTTGGTGATGGTGGAGATATCATATTTATCAAGTACGATGCGGGTGATGTTTATGTAAAGTTACAAGGCGCATGTCATGGATGTCCTAGTGCGACTGTGACATTAAAACATGGAATTCAGAATATGTTAAGATTCTATATCTCTGATGTTAAACAAGTCATTGCGGTATGAGTAAGAAATTTATTGCAACGACTGCAAATTGTACATTAACTGATTTGCTTGTTCAATATTTGGGGCATCATTCGAGTGCTATGCCTTTCTCTGAGATAGATGCTAAGTTTTTTAGGTTCAAGGATGGAGAATGTGGATTTGAGCTGTATGAGAATTTGTATGACAAGGAAGTGTTTGTATTAGCAAATCTTAGGAACGATTCTCATGTAATGGAGTTGTTTGTTTTGCTTGATGTTCTCAATAGGTCATCTATAAAGCATCTACATGTATGTTTTCCGTATTTTTTGTATGCCAGGAGTGACAGGTTGTATAAATCAGGTGTTCCTGTAACATCCAGTATGTTGGCAGGTTTATTGTCTGGTTTTTCAATTAATAAGGTGTCTGTCATTGATATACATAATCTGACGATTTTTAATTCTTTTTCTAAAGTTGCTTTATCGAATCATGTTGTTTCGGAGCTGTTTGTTAATGCGTTACCTGTGTGTGATGGGAAAAGTATTGTTGTGGCACCAGATATGGGTTCTATTCACCGAGCGAAAGCGTGTGCTCAACTTTTTGGGCAAGAGGATATAGCCATTATATATAAGGAACGTATGCAACCTGGTCAATCTAAATCATTATCTGTGTTGGGTGATGTACGTGGTAAGCGTTGTATAATTTTTGATGATATTGTAGATACAGCAGGTACTTTATGTAATGCTGCAGGTTTATTGATGCAAGAAGGAGCTGTCAGTGTGGTTGCTTGTATTACTCACGGATTGTTCTCAGGAGATGCATATTCCAAAATTGTTTCTTCGGATTTAGAATATGTTTATACTACTAATACTATAGAAAGTCAGGAAAAACTTGATAAGATTAAATATGTTCCTGTCGAAGAGTATATATATCGAAATATTATGATTCCTTCTTAAGATAGAATTTCTGTATCATGAAAAGTATAAAAAAAGT
This sequence comes from Candidatus Xenolissoclinum pacificiensis L6, assembly GCA_000512675.1. Classification (GTDB taxonomy): domain Bacteria; phylum Pseudomonadota; class Alphaproteobacteria; order Rickettsiales; family Anaplasmataceae; genus Xenolissoclinum; species Xenolissoclinum pacificum. The sequence continues at coordinate 76,694 of AXCJ01000005.1, read as the reverse complement.
GCTAATTGCTAATAGGGGGGAGATTGCTTGTAGAATTATACGTACATTGAGAAAGATGCGTATTATGTCTGTAGCAGTTTATTCAGATGCAGATAGAGGTGCAAAGCATGTTCAAATGGCAGATCAGGCATGTTATATTGGTCCTTCTATCGCAACTTCTAGTTATTTAATGATCAATAGAGTACTTGAGATTGCAAAGATGACAGGGGCTGATGCGATACATCCTGGTTATGGTTTTCTTGCAGAGAATGCTGAGTTTGCAAAACAAGTAGAAGAGTTAGGGATAATTTTTATAGGACCTCCCTATCAGGCGATTTCTTTGTTGGGGGACAAGGTCTCTTCAAAGAAATGTGCTAAGGAAGCAGGGGTGAGTCTTATTAATGGGTATATTGGTTTTATAGATAATATTGAGCATGCTAAGAAGGTGGTGCAGGATATTGGTTTGCCTGTTATGTTAAAAGCTTCAGGTGGTGGTGGTGGCCGTGGTATGCAGGTTGTTAGAAGCTTAGATAATCTTGAGGAGATGTTAATATTGGTTAAGTCTGAGGCAATTAACAGCTTTGGATCTGATACGATTTTTATTGAGAAATATATTGAGAATCCGAAGCATATAGAGATTCAAGTGCTTGCAGATAAATTTGGTAATGTTGTATGCCTGGGTGAGCGTGAATGTTCGATACAGCGTAGACATCAGAAGATTATTGAAGAAGCATATGAAATAGATGATACAGATTATGAAAGAATTCAAAAAATGTATTCTCAAGCTCGCTCTCTAGTTAAGGATGCTGGTTATTATTCAGTTGGAACAATCGAATTTTTGTTAGATCAAGATAGGAATTTTTATTTTCTAGAAATGAATACTAGAATTCAAGTAGAACATACTGTCACAGAACTAGTCACTGACTTGGATTTGATAGAACATATGATATATGTCGCAGAAGACAGATGTTTATCTATTACACAGGATGATGTAAGGCTATCAGGGTATGCTATAGAGGTGCGTGTAAATGCTGAGAATCCAGATAAAAATTTTGCTCCATCGACAGGGGTGATTACTGAATATATTGAACCTGAGGGGGTACGAATTGATTCAGGTGTCAAGAAGGGTTTTGAAGTAGGAATGTATTATGACTCTATGATTGCAAAAATATGTGTGCATAGTACAATATCACGTCATGATGCTATCTCTAAAATGATGAATGCTATTGACAATTTTTATATTGATGGTTTGTCATTAAACTTGCCTTTTATACGTGGTGTGTTGGGACATAAAGATTTTATTAGTGGTGTGGCAACTACGAACTTTCTTCAGTTATATAAGCCCAAAACTGATTCTGTATTAGATGTTGTGCTTGCATTATTTGCGTTGCATGTGCTGTTACAATGTGAACACCATGGAGCTGTAGTTATATATGAATACGTTGCAGAAGTGTCTGGTGAGTTTTACCAAATATCATTAGGGAGTATGATTGATAATTGCGTGGTTTCTGTTATTGATAAAGAGGAATATAAGGTGTGTTTTTTAGGAGATATTCACTCTATATATAATATTTTATGTTTCTCAATAAATGGTCGAAAGATATCTCTGAAGCATTATTTATATGATAAAGTAAATCGGTATTTTTTTGAGAGAGGATCTGATACAGGTATTGTGCGTTACATGTCTAAAAAGGAGTTTGCATTATGGGATGTTGTGAAGGACAACGTTCGTTTAGGTAAGGATTTTCTGTTTTTAAAAAGCCCGTTATATGGAATGGTGATAGAAATTTTTGTAAAGCCAGGTGATCGTATCTCTAGTGGTACAACGGTATGTATTATTGAAGCCCTGAAGATGCATAATTATGTTACAGCGACGGAAGATAATATTGTAGCACAAGTACATGTGGTAAGTGGTGATACAGTAAAAGAAGGAGATATTATCTTAGAGTATGAGCATAAACCATGATGAATATTGATTAGTTAAATATATTGTCAATCATATACAATCTATTGTTGTATTGTTGACTTATTTGAAATCATATGGTAGTGTTACCATACGCCTGTTGGTTTATTTACTAGGTGTGATTGTTATGGATTATTTTTTGACTCTATATGTATGGAATATGCTTTTTTTGAAGACTTTTGTTCGTTATTTGTATACCAGAATATTGCAAAGAGTGCTTGTTGATTCTGATGAGACGCAGTGTGGTGGTGCTAGAGTGTAATATGCAATTCTTGATGATCATGGTGTTAGTTTGGAGTTTTTATCCGATATCGGAGAATTGTTATCTGATATAATGTCTAAATATTCCGATAGTGATACAGTAGAACCTATAAATTGGTTGATAAATCTGGTTTATATTAGTATTGAAAATTATCATTGTTATAGAGGTAAAGTAATATGGAAATTATAAGTAATATGGATGTTGTAGACTATCTGAATGTCGGTGAACTGTATTTTACAGATATTGTTCCAGATCAAATGATTCAGGGATTTGACGGGGATGATTCGATAGTACTTCAGAATGTTGAAAATAATGTAGTCGTTATTGATTCTGAAGAAATGGAACGTGATGACTTTAGTGATCAATATATAATTCTTGATGAGTGTGGTGTCAGTTTTAAGTTTTTATCAGATGTCCGCGGAATGTTATCTGATATAACATCTAAATGTTCTGAGAGTTATACAGTAGGTTCTATAAATGGGTTGATAAATTTGCTTTATATTAGTGTGGAAAATTGTCGTTGTTATGGAGGAAAGTAATATGGAAATTGTAAATAATATGGATGTTATAGAGTGTCTGAATATCGTTGAACATCATCTTATAGATATTGTTCCAGATCAGATTTTTCAGGGATTTGAAGAGGACGATTCGATGACGATCTCTATGGATCTGCTTGTGTATATTGATGGTTATGATATATCTGATCAAGTTGCGGAATATGTTTACTTGGATGATGAGACGGCTGTTGATGATAAATACACTCTTGAGGGTGCAATACGCTTGCATGTAGATTGTATGTCTGTGCATAAAGTGATGGAGATTTTATCTAAAATTGAATTAGATTATCAGGGAAATGAAGTTATGTTATCTGGTCATGTGTTGAGAAATCAGTCCTCTTCCGGCATGATGATTTCGAATATGATGTATATTGTAATTGATGACTGGGATCAATTGACGGAATATGGAATAAATAGTACTGTTAATTTTAACGGCTTGGTATTGAATATTTAGTGATCCATGATTTTATATGGATGTTTTTTAAGAATCTGAGGGAGTTATCCTCAGATTCTTTGTCTGGTCTGAATAGGAGTTTATGGGTAGGAGTCATTTAGAGAGTAATTGTTCGTTTTTGAGCGTGTTGATTATATAAAACGATTTGATTTGCTATAGTTGTTTCTTTCTGTGATGTAAAAATTATTATTAATGTTTAGGGGATTTTATGATGCTAGTAAGAGAAAGAGATATTTGTGAGGAATATATAATAAAGACTAGTTATCCTTCTTCTGTAGAGTATATAGTAGAAACTAATTATCCTTCTTCTGTAGAGTATATAGTAGAAACTAATTATCCTTCTTTTACGGAGTATGTTATGGAGGAGACTAGTTATTTTCTTATGTAGTAATGCATGTAAATAGAGTATAGATTTTATTATGGAGAGAAATAATTATTCTCTTATTGATGTTATCCTACCTCAACGATATCAAGGTTTTGAAGGGGATGCTCTAATTTCTATGGATCTTTGGGTTTCTACAAGATGATGCAGATATTGTCTTAAATGTAGATTGTATGCCTGTTCTGGATTTGACAGATGCTTTAACGAAAATTATCTTGGAATGGTATGGAGGTCAGTTAGTATTGATCGGTAATGTATTGCGAAGTGAAATACCAGGGCTTTCGAGTAAAAAATTTAGTATTGATGATTGAGATCAATTATTGAGTATGGTGTGCACAATATGCGCTGTTTCGCTGACTTTGAATTTAAAAGATAAGGAGTTTGTTGGCTAGTGCTTATACTGGTGTATGTTGACTAATTATTTAGTCTGGAGGAAGCTTGTCGGAAAACCAGTCAATCTTTTTTATACAGTTAATGGGCTTGATGAATTTTTGTTTTATTGCAGGGGGTTCATGATTTAGTTGTCTTTGCTTTTCGACTTATCTTTTACAAAAGAGATTGTATTTTTTATTAGAGTTGTTATAGAAATAAATACCATATATTTTTGAGTAAAGATGTAACAGAATTTAGTTATTCCATCTTGGATATGCACCGATCCACATGTTTCAGGGTTTTGAACATGATAGTGCAGTTCTCATTTCTGTGGGATGATTGGTCTTTGGGGATGATGAGAAGCACATTATTGATGGTCAAGAAAGTATATCAGATAGTAGAAATTTTTAGGTGATGAAGATAAGAATACTTCTTCTGGAGAAATAAGATTTCATATGGATTATATGCTTTTACCAGACCTGATCGACATGTTATCCAAAGTAGATTATCTTGCAGAACAGTTTGTTTTGATTGGGAGTGTGTTTAGAAGACAGACATCTTGTTTGTCAAATTGATAACAATTCACGGGTGATGATAGGAGGCAAATTCTGGATTATATATGGGTTATATGATACGATCATTGTGATCCTTTGAGTGGTAAGGTGATATGATTGCTGGCTTTAGATTTTGTGTGTTGCTTCTGAATACGATACTTGAGATTCCATCATTGCAGAGTGGTGCGATTGATGACTATTCGCATGTATTGCTTGAGCTATCTGCTCATTCTGTTGATGGAGGGGTGAGATATAACTCATCCATGGTTTTGGATGATTATGTGTTTTATGAATTACCATCTGTGGTCACATTTAAATTTTCTGGAGAGAGAGAGGTTTTATATAATATTCTTGAGAATATAAATATTCAGGTTGATGTTGGTGCAAAGGTCTCTTTCTATGGATCCTTTTTGAAGACGAACAGGAACTTCATTAGTAATCGATCTTATAATTTTGTGCAAGATATGACTAAATTAGATAGTTATGATATGTTTTCTCTTGTCACTTTCCAGATTCCTTATATCTATTCTTGTAATCAAGAATTAGGTGTGGTTATGGAAGAGTCGGTTGAAGGTATGGATTTTAAGTGAAATCTGTTCTAAATAAATTGATTTATCTATTGTATAATATATAAAATTTTGCATTGTTCTCTATGTAATTGTTTCAGAGTTGGTATTTGTACATACATGAATATTATGGTCATATTCCCATATGGATACTTACAGAGGGAATAAGTACTAAGCACAAATGTTTACACTTAGACTAGAATCCACATAACAAATAATATATAAGAAACGATGGATAGAAGATTATACTCAGATAGGTTTGATGAGAGTATATTCTTAATAATCGTAAAAAGTGGAAGGGACATACACCAAAAATTAGTCATATTCTGTGCAATAGTATATTAAGAACGGGATTGTTATGGAATTATAAGTGTTATGGAAGATTCCGATATTTATATATGGGATTCCAACTAGGGAATGAAGGGAAGGAATATATGGTGGAGGATAGTGTTACAAAAAAAATGACAGTCTAGAAACCAATATAGTAATATGAGATGTACATTTAAATACAGATATGGGGGGCGATCGGAGTAGCAATCGAAAGGAATAAGCATATCACGAGTGAAACTGCAGTTATCTATGATGGATTTAGGTGATAGAAGGGTTTCTAACAGGCGGAAGTAGATATAAATTTTGCCAGTGAATTGACAAGAAATGTTCAGGGTTGGTATGTAGTAGAGGATAAAGGTTACGATAGTGATATCAACAACTTATCAGAACTATAATAATATTCCACCTGGCAGCAAGAATTATATGAAACCTGTTATATATAACAAGTATATATTCAAATTCCCTCTAAAGTAGAAAATTTCTTTGCTAAAACAAAGGAAAATAGGTGTTAGCTTTACGATTTGAAAAATCAGACTTATCTTTCATAGCTTTTTTCTATATTAAATATCACTTTTGTTAATAGTATCTAGAAGATTAATAGGATGGTATATATGATTTCAAGGTATTTAGGTTGCTGTATAGATGATCTGTTGTAAGATCATTTATATCTTATAAGTAATATATGAATATCCCAAAGCTTCCCGCCACTGATTTAAAGTGATAGGGATTTAGGTAGGGGATAACATTGATGGGATGCATTTTGTGTAAATCGTGTGTTTTATTGTTGTAGAGCGATCTATAGGTTTTAGCTTTTTAGAAACTGTTTTTTAAGATTATAATCTCAGTTAATTTTCTTGTTATGCTTGATCAAATTTCTTTATATGTTGTTGCTAAACAGGCTTTTACTATCTGATGTTATCAATATATCTGTGGATAATTTTTCATTGGTATATGTGAAGTGACATGGTTGTGACATTTTGTGTTTTAATCTAGATACTCAAAGAAAGTATAAGATAATGTGATAGTATTGATATCCTTTGTATGATTTAGGTTTTCTATCTCGCTGTCAATGTAAAAGATTACTGGTAATACAATCTTTTGGTAAGCATCCAGTGTTAATTTATCAAAACAGAAGCAAGCGACTTTATTGAAGAACTTTCCTGCTTGTTGAGGGGAGACATTGTAAATAGCAATAAGGTCTAATGGTTTATCTGACATATTTTCCAGAGAATAGAAAGATAACGCAGTCTGATTTGTATGAGTCTCAATTTGGTTGTACATAGGTAAAAACACCAAAGGTAAGTCTTTTGGAAGGTTTGCATCAAATCGAACATATATCTTCTTTCCAGGTACCATAGAAAGGTCATAATTTTTATCTACGCGTGTTGTACCACCATAGCCTGTTGCTTTGCAAAATACATTATAAATAGGTACTGATGCAAAAGACAGACAAAACATACCAATTGGAATAAGAACTATCCAGTACACAGTGGAATTTTTTTTAATTCCAGGGGTAGTTTCTACATTTTTATTTAAGTTTCTTTTCTTTAAACAAAACATGCTTACGAACTTTTGGATCATATTTCTTTAATTCTAGTTTATTCTTTACTGTTTTTAAATTGCGCTTAATTACGTAAAAGAATCCAGTATCAGCTGTGCTTCGCAATTGAAAGAGTGTTTTTTTTGATTTTTTTTTCGCCATACAAATTACCTGGACTAATACAATGCTATCGAATTATAATAGTACATCTTAATCTGCGTATTCTCAAGTGGCACTATCATTGGATACGGAGATTACCACTAAATATTAGGGGGTAATGAGGATTTAAGCATTTATTTTTTATTAATCTATCAGAATTTTTGTATAAGTAAACAATGGTATAAGTAAAGAATGGTTTAAGAAATGTATTGTTTTTTATCTGAATAACAGGGATTGACAATTCCTTTTTTAAACTCTAGAATTGATTGGTGTATTTGACATATGATCCCGTAGCTCAGCGGTAGAGCGTTCGCCTTTTAAGCGACAGGTCATGGGTTCGGCTCCCATCGGGATCACATTTTTCTTCTGTGTGTGTTTTTATCATTTTTACGATCAGATTTATATGTTATCATTAAACGTGTTTTGATGCGAATTTCTGATGATGAATATTAAAATCACTTTTCCTGATTCTACTATTAAGGTTTTTCCTGGAGGGATTACCGGTCGTGAGATAGCGGAGGGTATTTCTCCATCTTTTGCGAGAAAGGTGGTTTTTATGTCTGTAAATGATACATCAGTTGACCTCGGATATTCAATTGACTGTGATAGTGCTGTTATGTTTTATACGCTGGATCACGAGTGTTCATTAGAGGTTATACGTCATGATGCAACTCATATCATGGCTCAGGCAATAGATATTCTATACTCTGATGCTTCTTTTGCGATTGGTCCAACGATAAACAATGGTTTTTATTACGATGTAGACCTGCCTCATCAAATATCAATTGATGATTTTCCAGAAATAGAAAAGAAGATGCACGAGATTATAGAGAGTGAAATGCCTGTTATGCGAGAGGTATGGAGTAAGGAAAAGGCTCTGAAGTATTTTTCTGCCAAGAACCAGATGTATAAGGTTGAGATGATTAATGATTTTCCGGATGATACAGAAATCACAATCTATAAACAAGGGGATTTTATAGATTTGTGTAGAGGTCCTCATTCGCCACATACGGGTTTCGTAAAAGCAGTGAAATTAACAAAAATATCGGGTGCATATTGGAGATCAGATCAGAAGAATAGACAACTTCAAAGGATATATGGTACTGCTTGGGAGAGTAAAAAATCTTTGCAAAGACACTTGGATAATATCATAGAAGCAGAGAGTAGAGGACATCAAAAATTAGGGGCGTCATTGGGGTTGTTTCATATTCAAAATGAATGTTTAGGGTCAGTTTTTTGGCATAAAAATGGTACAGTTTTATTCAATACTTTAAAGAATTATATATCTGGTAAATTATTAGATAATGGGTATTATGAAATCAAAACCCCTATAATGGCAGATAAGGCATTGTGGGAAAAATCTGGTCATTGGCAGAAGTTTAAGCAAAATATGTATTGTATAGAGGGTCAAGATAAGAACACTATATATGCGATGAAGCCGATGAACTGTCCTCTTCATATACAGGTATTTAATAAACAGCGTTATAGTCATAAGGATTTACCTGTTCGTATGTCAGAATTTGGTTGTTGTCATCGTAATGAATCTTCTGGCTCATTGCATGGTTTGTTGAGAGTTCGTAGTTTAACTCAGGATGATGCTCATATATTTTGTACAGAAGATCAAATTGAGAATGAGACAATTAATTTTTGTAAATTGTTACATGAGGTTTATAAAGAGTTGGGGTTTCAATCAATTAAAATAAAATTGGCTGATAGACCCACTGAACGTCTTGGTGATGAAGTTTTGTGGGATAAGGCAGAGTCTTCATTGCATAGTGCGTTAAAGAGTCAAGGTCTTGCCTATTCTATTAATCCTGGTGAAGGGGCGTTTTATGGTCCTAAAATAGAATTTGTGCTAACAGATGCCTTAGATCGCGACTGGCAATGTGGTACATTACAGATAGATTTTATATTACCAAAAAGATTAGATGCTACATATATAAATGCGACAGGACGAAAGCAACATCCTGTGATGATACATAGGGCTATATTAGGAACTTTTGAGCGGTTTATTGGGATTTTGATAGAGCATTATGCGGGGTTTTTTCCATTATGGTTAGCGCCAGAGCAATTACACATAGTAGTATTGAATGATAAATGCTATGAATATGTTGATACATTGGTGTTGGAATTGAAAAAAGTGGGTATTCGGTTCGGCATAGATCATAGTGATAAAAATATGGAAATCAAGATAAAAAATAGTATAATGAAGAGAATTCCTATACTGTGGATTATAGGTGATAGAGAAGTTGAAACATCAACTGTATCTGTTAGAAAGTTTGGTAATAAAAAATCTGATTGCATATCTGCAACGGTGGCAATTTATAATATAAAAGATGCAATTCAAAATAAAAATTGAGGAGGTTTTTTTTGCAAAATACTAATTTTAAAAAGAACAGAGATATTGTAAATGAGAATATTCGGGACTATAAGGTGAGAGTAATACTAGGGGATAATAATGAAGATCTTGGAGTGATGATTACAAAGGAAGCTCTGAAATTAGCGCAGAGCAAAGGTCTTGATTTATTGCTGATAGCAACGCCAAATAATGCGTTAAGTGTCTGTAAAGTTCTTGATTATGGGAAGTATAAGTATCAAAAACAGAAAAAAGATAATATTAAAAAAAAGAATCAGAAGCTTTCCCTGATAAAAGAAATGAAAATCAGGCATTCCATAGGGCAAGCGGATTATGATACAAAATTAAAGAAAATGCAGAATTTTTTGTCCGAAGGGCATAAGGTGAAAATTACAATGAGATTTAAAGGACGAGAAAATGCTCATAGTTATCTTGGGTTGGAGATGTTTCGGAAGATATCTCATGATCTGCAGGAGGTGGCTAGGGTAGATAAGGAACCGGAGAAAATGGGTAATCAAATTACTATGATTCTTAGTGAGAAAAAATAAGATTCTTGACTAAGATAGATGTAGATGGTAGCATGAAGTCAGTGTGGGGCTTGTAGCTCAGCGGTAAGAGCGCACGCCTGATAAGCGTGAGGTCGGAGGTTCGGCTCCTCCCTAGCCCACCGTTTAAGTAGGTACTGTATTACAACTGTGTTTTTTGGTATCCGAAAAGGTTTGATGTTTTCAATATATACTTAGTTTCTATTATGTCTTTCAATCTTTCTGTAGATCACGTAATTTGTGGTAATACTGTTATGTCAGCAGTCAGCGATGCACTTTCTGTCTATGATAATGGAGAGCTGTTTTATGAAGACTATACCAGTGAGGTTTTAGTATTTGAAGATAGTTCTTTGCGTGACTACAATAAGTCTCGTAGAGAAGGAGTGAGTATCAGGGGTTTTTCTAGAGGAAAGGTGTCTTTTGTGCATTCTCCTATTGTTAGTCAGGAAAGTATGGTTGATTTGTCTAAGAAGGTGAGGAATCATACACTGATACAGCCGTCTATTCAGAATAATAAGCCTGTGAATAACAGGGAGCTCGTAAATGATTTGTATTCCAGGGTTGGTGAAGATGATAAGTTGATCAACAAAATACAGGTATTGCACGAAATTGATAAGTTGATCAGGGATAAGAATTCATTAGTCAAGCAAGTGAAGATCACTTTGCAGGTGTCTAGTCAATCTGTGGCGATATTGCCTAAATCCATGAAATATCTTTCGGATAGACGACCTCTTGTATCTTTATCTGTAATTGTGGTGATAGAAAAAGAAGGGGTATCTGCTCAGGGATCTAAAATAATTGGAGGAAGGAAATCTATAGATTTATTGTTAGAATCTAAAATAGAGGTCGCGCAGTCTGCATTGGATCAGGCCATTGTTAATCTGGATGCGAAATCTTGTCCAGGAGGGATGATGCCAGTGATATTATCGAATGGTTTTTGTGGTATCTTGTTGCATGAAGCAGTGGGTCATGGTCTTGAAGGTGATTTTATACGGAAAGGATTATCAACATTTCATAATTTATATGGTAAGAAAATAGCCCAGGATGGTATTACTGTTTTGGATAGTGGTATTATTAAAGAACGTAGAGGTTCGTTGAATTTTGATGATGAAGGAACGGTTACACAGGAGACTGTTCTAATAAAAGATGGTGTATTAGTAGGTCATATGCAAGATAATATAAACGCTGCCCTCATGGGTGTGGAGAGCACTGGTAATTGTAGACGTGAGAATTATTCCTATCAACCGATGCCACGTATGACAAATACTTATATGTCTCCTGGCAATGCATCTAAAGAAGAAATTATTTCTAGCGTTGATAGAGCCATTTATGCTGTTGCATTTGGTGGAGGACAAGTTAATATTACAAATGGTAAGTTTGTCTTTAGTACGGTAGAGGCTTATCTTGTGGAAAATGGGAAGATTCAACATCCCGTGCGTGGTATTACCATTATAGGTGATGGTGCCACTGTTCTTAAGAATATTTCTATGATTGGAAATGATCTGGAGTTGGATTCAGGTAGTGGTATGTGCGGGAAAGATGGGCAATCTATTCCTGTAGGAGTTGGACAGCCGACTGTAAAAATAGATGAAATACTAGTCGGTGGTACACAGGTATAGTGAGACTATTCCTGTACAAACAGAACATTTTTGAATTTCTTCATGTCTTCTAAGACTTTTCCTGTACCAAGTACGACACAGGATAGAGGGTCTTGAGCAATATGAACATCTAGTTTTGTCGATTTTATCAATGCAATATCTATGTTTTTCAGTAATGCACCTCCCCCGGTGAGAGTTATTCCTGTATCAGCAATATCTGATGATAGTTCAGGAGGGATACTTTCTAATGCAACTTTAACAGCCGCAATAATTTGAGCTACTGGTAGTTCTAAGCTTTCTGATATTATTTCTCGTGTCAGAACTACTTCTTTAGGAATTCCATCCATTAAATCTCTTCCTTTTATTATGATATCTTCGTTCTCTTCTCCGTCAATAATACAAGCGGCACCAATTTTTTTCTTAATTTTTTCTGCTGTAGATTCTCCGATAAGTAAATTATGTGTTTTCCGAATATGAGTAACAATAGATTCATCCATTAGATCGCCACCTACACGAACTGATCTTGCATATACAACCCCTCCTAAAGAGGTGACAGCAACTTCTGTAGTTCCACCACCTATGTCAACAATCATGGATCCTGTAGGTTCAACAACTGGTAAACTAGCACCTATTGCGGCCGCCATAGGTTCTTCAATAAGATATACATTACGAGTGCCTGAGCTTTCCGCAGCATCTTGGATTGCTCTCCTTTCTACTGGTGTTGAACCAGATGGTACGCAGATAATAATATTAGGTTTTGAAAGATATATTTTGGGTAAGGCAGAACGAATAAAATGTTTTATCATCTCTTCTGCTCCTTTAAAATCAGCGATTACACCATCTTTCAAGGGTCTAACTGCCCTGATGACATCTGGTGTTTTACCCAGCATTAATTTTGCTTCACTTCCAAAAGCGTATGGTATATATTTTCCTCTTTCACAACGTGACGCAATCACAGATGGTTGATTTAGTACTATTCCTTGGCCTGGCATATAGATTAGAGTATTTGCAGTACCTAGATCTATTCCTAAATCACTTGCAAAAAACTTTTTTTTATATAGACTGGGAAAACCACCTAAGAGGGACATTTTTTAAAGAAAAAAACAATTGTAACATACCATTCCAATGATAACAAATCAAGTGCATAAAATCTATGCCCATTATTAGCAATATATTGAAAATCATTATTGATATGATAGACGTTCTAAGAGATGGAATGTGTGAATCGAATCGGTATGCATAGATATTTTAATGTTAGATTATATAGAGGAAAATTTTCAAGATATGAATGGTGTAATAGAGATATTCTCAATATTTTTACTCATGAATATTGAAGGTATGTTATGTTTTAAATTTTTTCGTGAAACTTTAGCACTCTGATGAATGTAGTGGTGGACTTGTATTGTGTGTTAATTGTTTGTTGAATTAATTTTAAGTTTATCAAAATTTTAATAGAAAAACTTAAGAAGGGGGTGTATATCAGTATGAATGCCAATGCATTGTGATTATATTATTAGAAATCATAAATATAAAATTAGATCATATAAATAACGTCCATAAAGTTGTAGATTTAACAGTATAATTACACAAGTAATACCTGTCAGACATATTTTAGAGGTTTTATCAATCATCATTTGTATCTCAATATGTTATTGCGTAATTTTGATAGGCATATACTATATTTTTTGGCATTGACGATTAAAGATAGATAAGAACAGATGAAATTGTTAGAAAGGAAACAACAGATATGCTAAGGTGAGATATGGAAGGAAATTGCAAGCGTTGCGGAAGTAAAAAAAAGCATCAAGAATGGATTGGTACGAGGCAAACAAAGATACAAATGAAAAGTATGCAAATATAACTATATAGAAGGAGACGCAAGGATAAAGTATACTGGATGATAGATTGAAATTAATCAAGTGATATTAGATAATTGTGGAATTAGGACAATAGAAAGACTTACAGGGATACATAATACACTGATATCTATCTGGATTGAAAAAACAGCAGAGCAAATCAAGTTAGACCTAAAAAGAGCCAAAAATAGAATCAGGGGGAATGCAGGATATAGAGATTTGAGAAATTGATGAATTATATAAGATATATAAAAAAAGACTAAAGAATGGAGGATAGATAGTGTACATATGGATTACTGTTAATCGAGAGTCAGATAGAAGTTTCTATACCAGTAAATTGGTATTCAGATTACAGAAAAGATATCGGATAAATATTTTGTACAGAAGCAGAAGCTTTGAAAGAAGACATGAAATCTATAACAGTGATTGCAGATAAAGGATACGATAGTAATAAATTTCGTGATCATTTAGATGATATACAATGTAAAATAGTTATTTCTCCTTTTAGAAATAGGAAGGTTCAGTATGAATATGACAAGCATATCTATATAGAAAGACATTTAAATGAATGTTTTTTCGGTGAACTTAAGCATTTTAGACGGGTGTTTTCTCGTTTTGATAAGACTCAATCCTCTTATCAGGCCTTTATTGACTTTGCCACTACTTTAATATATCTACGTTGATATATCAACAGAACCTAATAATATCGATATTTACTGACCAATTGAGGGCAAGTTAAAGTTTTGCCTATCACATTATTTGGTGATTTTAATTTCACAGGAGATCTATAAAAGTACATAAAGGAATAAATAAACTATTTTATTTAATATCAAATATAAGAATATTTTATTGTGTAATTTTTTTTGCATCATTTAATCCATAAGAAAGAGTTATTTTTATAAAAGAAGATAGTTTGTATTCACTGTATGACTGAAGTTATTATTGCTGTATCGAAGTTATCATTTGATAATAAATTCTCACAATATAGTCGGCTTTTTCACTGTGAGTGGTATTAGGTTTGGTTTTATGTGATTAGGTCTTGTTTACAATTATTATTCTGTATCTAAACCCTGAGTATCAGATTTTAAATATAATTGCGAATAATCTATTTTAAGTTATTATGCATTTATTGAAAAATTGTTGTTGACTTATTTTTGAGAATGGTTATTATTATCTATGTACCGTGAGCGGTTGGCTCGGGTTTGTTTGAAAAGTAGAACAATCATCATAAAATAATAAATTTAAGTTTTTAATAATCTTCGTTCTGTACATGCGTACAAAACAGCATAAACACTTAAGGGTATTTGGTGGATGCCTTGGCGTTAAGAGGCGATGAAGGACGTGATAGCCTGCGATAAGCTACGGGGAACTGGCAATAAGTTTTGATCCGTAGATGTCCGAATGGGGAAACCCTATCCATCTTGGATAATTATACGTTGAATACATAGGCGTATAAGGCGAACCTGGTGAACTGAAATATCTAAGTAACCAGAGGAAAGGAAATCAATTAGAGACTCCGGTAGTAGTGACGAGCGAACCCGGACTAGACTAGTAGTTTGATATTTATAATTAGAATACTTTGGAAAGAGTAACCATAGTGAGTGATAGTCTCGTATAAGTAGAACAATGTCAAACTCTCAAGTAGATCAAGACACGTGAAATCTTGTTTGAATATAGGGGGGCCACCCTCTAAGTCTAAGTACTACTTAACGACCGATAGTGAACTAGTACTGTGAAGGAAAGGTGAAAAGAACCCCGGGAGGGGAGTGAAATAGACCTGAAACCAGATACCTACAAACAGTTGGAGCTTCCTAATATTAACTGATAGGTGAAAAACCTCGGTTTTTCACAAGGATGTTTTTTTGTGAAGTGACAGCGTACCTTTTGCATAATGGGTCAGCGACTTAATTTGTTAAGCAAGCTTAAGCCGGTAGGTGTAGGCATAGCGAAAGCGAGTCTTAAGATGGCGATTAGTTTAACGGATTAG
This sequence comes from Candidatus Xenolissoclinum pacificiensis L6, assembly GCA_000512675.1. Taxonomy (GTDB): domain Bacteria; phylum Pseudomonadota; class Alphaproteobacteria; order Rickettsiales; family Anaplasmataceae; genus Xenolissoclinum; species Xenolissoclinum pacificum. The sequence goes on along the minus strand of AXCJ01000005.1, from coordinate 61,234 downwards.
ACCCGAAACCAAGTGATCTAGTTATGGTCAGATTGAAGATGCAGTAAGATGCATTGGAGGATCGAACCTACTACTGTTGAAAAAGTAGAGGATGAACTGTGACTAGGGGTGAAAGGCCAATCAAACTTGGAAATAGCTGGTTCTCCGCGAAATCTATTGAGGTAGAGCGTTGTAATATAGTTTTGGGGGTAGAGCACTTGATGAGCTATGGGGGTTAACACCTTACTGAACTCAACTAAACTCCGAATACCAGACGATTTTTTACAGCAGACACACTACGGGTGCTAAGATCCGTGGTGGAGAGGGAAAGAGCCCAGACCGTCATTTAAGGTCCCAAAGTTGTAGCTAAGTGGGGAAGGTTGTGAGAAGACCAAGACAGCCAGGAGGTGGGCTTAGAAGCAGCCATCCTTTAAAGATAGCGTAACAGCTCACTGGTCTAATAGTTTTCTTGTGCCGAAAATTCACCGGGGCTAAAGCTACACACCGAAGATGCGGGCTTGTTATTTTTTAACAAGCGGTAGCGGAGCGTTCTGTAAGTCGTTGAAGGTATCCCGACGAGGGGTGCTGGAGATATCAGAAGTGAGAATGCTGACATGAGTAGCGATAAAGAATGTGAAAAACATTCTCGCCGAAAACCTAAGGTTTCCTACGTCAAGTTAATCTGCGTAGGGTTAGTCGGTTCCTAAGATGAGTCCGAGAGGGGTAGTCGATGGAAATCAGGTTAATATTCCTGAACCTGCAGGTAGTGACAAATCTCGTAAATTGTATTCGCTTATTGGATTGCGAATGCTTTGAAGAGGTTTCAGGAAATAGCTCCTGCACAATAGGCCGTACCGCAAACCGACACAGGTAGGTAGGTAGAGTATACTAAGGCGCTTAAGAGAACGGTATTGAAGGAACTCGGCAAGTTGCATCCGTAACTTCGGGAGAAGGATGATCTTAGTTAGGGCAACCTTTTTAAGATGGCACAAAATAGGGGAAAGCGACTGTTTATCAAAAACACAGGACTCTGCTAACACGTAAGTGGATGTATAGGGTCTGACGCCTGCCCAGTGCTGGAAGGTTAAGGAGAGGAGTTAGCGCTCTGAACTGAAGCCCCAGTAAACGGCGGCCGTAACACTGACGGTCCTAAGGTAGCGAAATTCCTTGTCGGGTAAGTTCCGACCTGCATGAATGGCGTAACGATTTTCCCACTGTCTCCAATACCGACTTAGCGAAATTGAATTCCCCGTGCAGATGCGGGGTACCCGCGATCAGACGAAGAGACCCCATGCACCTTTACTACAACTTTACGTTGAGGGTAGGATCAGTATGTGCAGCATAGGTAGGAGACTTTGAAGCTATAGCGCTAGCTGTAGTGGAGTCGAAATTTGAGATACTACCCCTACTGTTTTTATTCTCTAACCATGATCCATTATCTGGATTTGGAACCCCGTATGGTGGGTAGTTTGACTGGGGCGGTCGCCTCCTAAAGAGTAACGGAGGCGCGCAAAGGTAAGCTCAGACTGGACAGAAATCAGTTTTTGAGAGTGCAATGGCATAAGCTTGCTTGACTGCGAGGCTGACAAGCCGAGCAGAGACGAAAGTCGGTCATAGTGATCCGGTGATTCCATGTGGTGGGGTCATCGCTCAACGGATAAAAGGTACGCTGGGGATAACAGGCTGATGGTGCTCGAGAGTTCATATCGACGGCACCGTTTGGCACCTCGATGTCGGCTCATCATATCCTGGGGCTGGAGAAGGTCCCAAGGGTTCGGCTGTTCGCCGATTAATAATGGTACGTGAGCTGGGTTCAGAACGTCGTGAGACAGTTCGGTTTCTATCTGTCGTGGGTGTTGGAAATTTGAGAGGTTCTGGTTCTAGTACGAGAGGACCGAACTGGATATACCTCTGGTGTACCAATTGTCATGCCAATGGCACCGTTGGGTAGCTACGTATGTAAGGGATAACCGCTGAAGGCATATAAGCGGGAAGCCCTCCTCGAAAATAAATTTCCCTATTAGAGTCGTGAGAGATTATCACGTTGATAGGCTAGAGGTGTAAGTATGGTAACATATTTAGCTGACTAGTACTAATACTCGATCGGTTTATGCTGTGCGTGTGTGCAGTGCGAAGTTTATTTGATGTATTATTTATTTTATGAGTTTAGTGGATTATATGAGTTTGGTGATTATAGCGCAGGTAAAAGACTAGATTACATTCCGAACTCGACAGTGAAGCCCTGTTGCGCCGATGGTACTGTATGGGAGAGTAGGTCGTTGCCAATCTCGTATAGTCCACTATGTTCTGCTTTTTAGATCTTTCTTTTTCTTTTCTTTACATTTCTATTTTTCTGCTTATTGTGTTATATTTTTCTGTGTTGTTTCAGATTTAGATTTTTGAGATGTCTTCAGTTGTTAAAGTTGTATTAGAAAAAGAATTGGAAAAGTCTTATTTATCATATGCTATGAGTGTGATAATTAATCGAGCTATTCCAGATGTTAGAGATGGTCTGAAACCTGTTCATCGCAGAATATTGTATGCTATGTATAGTGTTGCAAATCCTTATAAGATATATAGAAAATCTTCCAGAGTAGTTGGTGATACTGTTGGTAAATACCACCCGCATGGAGATGTTGCGATTTATGATGCTCTTGTACGTATGGCTCAGAAATTTTCTTTAAGAGAACCTCTTATTGATGGACAAGGTAATTTTGGTTCTGTGGATGGCGATCAACCTGCCGCTATGCGTTATACAGAGGTGCGTTTATCTGAGATAACAAGGTTTTTAGTGAGTGACTTGTCTCAGAATACAGTCGATTTTCAATCGAATTATGATGGTTTAGAAAGTGAACCTTCAGTTTTGCCTGCAGGTTTTCCGAATATTCTGGTTAACGGTGTTAATGGGGTTGCTGTAGGGATGGCTACGAATATACCATGTCATAATTTGGCAGAGGTAATAGATGCAGTAGTATTGTTATTGCAGAGTCCCGATTCTACAGTACATGATTTAATGAAATGTCTTCCCGGGCCAGATTTTCCTACTGGTGCTACTATTATGGGAATGTATGGGATTGTATCGGCATATACGACTGGAAAAGGAACGATTACCTTGCGTAGTAATACACATTTTGAAGAGAAGAATAATAGGAAATATATTATTGTTGATGAGTTGCCTTATCAAGTTAATAAATCGAGATTAATTGAAAGCATGGCTTCTCTGATCAGAGATAAAGTAATAGATGGGATATCGGCGATTGTGGATGAATCAGATCGTCATGGTATTAGAGTTGTAATAGAGTTGAAGAAGGGTTACGAGCAAGAATTTGTGTTGAACCAACTGTTTACTATAACAAATCTGCAGATTCGTTATAGTATCAACATGATGGTACTGAACAGGAATAAACCATCTTTGATGAATTTGAAAGATGTATTAGCGACTTTTCTTGAGTATAGGTTTTCTGTTGTTATCAGAAGAATTACATTTAGATTAGAGAAGGCACAGAATAAGAGTAACATTTTAATATCTTTGTATATTGCCTTATTGGATATAGATGCTGTAATAAAGATTGTTAAAGATTCGGGTGATCGTGATGAGGCTATATTTTTACTGAAGGATTATGTATGGAATATTGAAGATGATGAGATTAAGGGGTATATATATATAATTACTAATATTCCAGTGATTGAAAATAAATATAGTCTAACTACTAGTCAAGCAGAAGCTATTTTGAATATTAGGTTGCAAACTTTAACTAAATTAGAAAAGAACAGAATTTTGGATGAACTGAAGTGTCATATTGCTATTATTGAAGAGTGTAATATGCTGTTATCATCCCAAGAGAAACTTACTGAGTTGATTAGAGATGAACTATTGCAAATTAAAACTCAACATTGTACACCTCGTAGGACAATTATAGAGCAGTCAGGGGATGAAGGGGTCTTAGATGATGAAGACTTGATTCTGAAAGAAGATATGGTAGTTACTTTTACTAATATGGGATATATAAAAAGAGTGAAGTTATCCCATTACCGTTCTCAGAAAAGAGGTGGTAAAGGTCGTCTTGGGCAAGATATTAAAAATGAGGACTTCACTGAAAAGATCTTTGTAGTGGATACTCATACTGAGATTCTTTTTTTCTCTACTAAGGCGAAGGTATATAAATTAAAAACATATTTGCTTCCGTTATCTGAACCTGCATCTCGTGGTAGGGCACTTGTCAATAGTCTAAACCTTGAGGATGGAGAATGTATTAATACTATAATGCCGGTTACTAAGGATATTAGCGCTGATAGTAGTATGGTATTCATTACTTCGCATGGTAAAGTGAAGCGCAATAAATTCTCTGATTTTCATTATATTCCTTCAAATGGGAAATTGGCTTTGTCTTTATCTGATGATGATATGTTAGTTGCTGTTATGTTAGCAACAAGTCAGCATGATGTATTTGTTGCGACTTATTATGGAAAAAGCATACGTTTCCCCATAGAGGATATTAGATTGTTTAAGGGGCGTGTTGCTGGAGGTGTTCGTGGAATTAAGCTATCTGAGAATGATCGTGTTGTAGGATCATCGGTATTAAGCGGGTTAGAATTTGATGTAAATACACGAGATGAGTACTTACGAATTCCAATTTCAAAGCGTAGAATTCTTGCTCTTCAAGATGATATTTCTACAAAATCAGACTTAGGTAATTTATCCATGGATATAGTATTACGATATGCTAAGAATGAACAATTTATACTTAGTGTTACAGAAAATGGATATGGGAAGATAACATCTGCATATGAATATAGATCTGTTAATAGAGGAGGAGCGGGAATAGTTAATGTTGCAACTACAAAAAGGAATGGTTATGTTGTTGCAAGTTTTCCAATAGAGCAAGACAGTCATATTATTCTTGTGACAAATAAGGGACAATTAATCAGGATCAAGACCTCAGATATTTCTATTTCTGGACGTAGTTCTCAAGGAGTGATTTTATTGAAGACAAAGAAAGATGAACGTGTTGTATCGGTTGCTCAGATTAGTAATATGCAGAAGGAAGATGATATAAGTGAAGAATAAGCACGATATAAATAAAATATTTCAAATTTTTCACTCTGTTAATCCATATCCTAGGATTGAACTGGAATATCATAATTCATATACGTTACTGGTTGCTGTATTGTTATCTGCTCAATCTACAGATAAGATGGTTAACAGAGTAACATCTAAATTATTTAAAGTTATAGACAATCCTAAGGCAATGATTGAATTAGGTTTGGAAGGTTTAATTGAGTATATACGTTCTATTGGTTTGTATAATAGTAAGTCCTGTAATATAATTAACTTGAGTAAGAAATTGGTTTCAGATTCTGTCGCAGAAATACCAAATGATTTCGATTATTTGTTGTCTTTGCCAGGGATAGGACGTAAATCTGCCAGTGTAATATTAAATAGTTATTATAATGAGCCGTATATAGGTGTTGATACACATGTTCATCGGGTGAGTAATAGGATCGGTCTTGTTAAGACTAAAAATGCTCATGAGACTGAAAAATCTTTGTATAAATGTGCGCCTATTGAAAACAGAATATATGTACATCATTGGTTGGTATTACATGGTCGGTATGTTTGTAAGGCCAGGAACCCTGAATGTGATAAGTGTATTGTGAGAGGCTATTGTGCAAAGTATAGAAAAGATAATAAAAGAAAAGATTCTTGATATTTATTCTAATGATATTAAGGGGGTTGTAGCTAATTCAGAAGATGTTTTAGAAGGGTATGTGTTTTTTGTGCTTTCCGGTAATGCTGGGAGATATGTAAAAGATGCAGTGAAAAGAGGTGCAATACTCGTAGTGTTACCTACAGCAATAGATGCTGACCTTGATGAAAAATTTGAACATTATGTGTATTTTGATGACATACACATAGCATATAGCATATTGTCATCTAAGGTATACTCAGGACAACCGAAGAATTTGGTGGCAGTTACTGGGACTAATGGGAAAACATCTGTTGTGCGTATGTTATATAGATTATTTGATTATAATCATAGAACAGCGGTATCGTTAGGAACAATAGGTATTCAGTCAAATATAGAGTTGGATAGTGGCTTGATACAACAAAATATTACAACACCTGATGCTGGTGCTTTGCATAAAACAATGAGTGTCTTGTATAAGGCAGGCGTTCAAAATGCTTTTATCGAAATGTCTAGTCATGGTTTAAAGCAACGTAGAGGAGATAGTTTGGCTTATAGTTTTGTGGCTTTTACGAATTTATCACGTGATCATCTTGATTATCACAGCTCATATGAAGAGTATTTTCATGTGAAATTAAGATTGTTTTCTGCATTGATGCGGCAAGATACAGTTGCAATTATTAATAGTGATATTCCAGAATATAAAGCATTGAAGAGCTCAGTAGGTGAAAGAGTTTGTATTGAATATGGATTTAATGCCAAAGGGGATGATGCAATAGTTTTGCTTGAACAAAAACCTCTTGGTAGTAATGGTCAGGTTATTAAGTATGCGCATAATGGTAGACATTTTGAAATTACTACGGCATTGTTTGGTAAATTTCAGATATATAATATTGCTATTGTTTTGGCAATTGCCCATAAGTTATCACTTGAGTCCTTTGATTTTACTAAAGATTTAATGATACATGGTAGGATGGATCTAGTTTGTAATAAGCCAAGAGTGCTAATAGATTTTGCTCATACTCCTGATGCATTATATTCTTTGATTTCATCCGTTAGATGGCATTATCCAACAGACAAGATAATATTGATATTTGGTTGCGGTGGTGATCGTGATCGTGGCAAACGTAAGTTGATGGGACGGATAGCATATGAATATGCTGATAAAATCATTATATGTAATGACAATGTTAGGTATGAAGATGAAGATCAGATTATTAGTGATATTCTTAAGGGAATCGAGGGGAAAGATTTCTTTATTATTAAGAATAGGGTGTCTGCAGTGGAGTTTGCAATGAAAAATTATCAAGACCATATTATTGTACTTGCTGGACGAGGGCATGAGAAAAAACAATATATTGGTGATACTATTATCAGTCATAGTGATTATGACATATTTAAGAGATTATTAAAAACTATATGAGAAAGAAATATGACATTTCTGAAATACTGTTAGTAAGTGGATATTTTAATACAGATATTGAGGATATAAAATTTTACTTTAGAGTCCATTATTTAGGGGAATACTTATATATGGATGAAACATGTTATATTTGGACATATAAAGTAATGATTTATAATGGTTATGATTATGATATAAAGGTGTTAGGACGAGAATGGAATATGGTTGATTGTAGGGGTGTTAAGACAAAAGTTATAGATAGAGATATTCTAGGTGATCATCCTATTTTGAAACCAAGTGAAATATTTGAGTACGAAAGTGTTATATACGGAAGTTCGGATAGTGCAATTATTTATGGATATTACGATTTTTTGAATATTTTAGATAATAGAAGGTTTTCTGTGGATATTCCTTCCATTTCTTTGGATACCCCAAGAAGTTTAAAGGAGATCTCGTAGTTATGAAGGACAAAAGAATTGCTATTTATCCTGGAACATTTGATCCGATGACTCTTGGCCATTTTGATATTGTCAAGAAAGCAGTTAAAATAGTAGATCAGCTGGTTGTAGGGGTTGCTGTAGATACGGTAAAAGATACTTTTTTTAGTATAGAGGAGAGAGTATCCATTGTGAACCAATCGGTTCAGTATCTTAATAAAGGTACATCTGTACTTGTAAAGCCTTTTTCAGGTTTGTTAACAGATTTTGCTAGACGAGAGGATGCCTTTTTGATTATTCGTGGATTGAGAGCAGTCTCTGATTTTGAATATGAATTTAAGATGAGTTGGGTCTTGAATCGTATGTATTCAAATATACAAACAATCTTTTTACCTGCATCGGATGCAACACAGTTTATTTCGTCTAATTTTGTTAAAGAGATTGCTTGTCTTGGGGGAGATATTTCTCAATTTGTCTATCCACATGTTGTTGACGCGTTTAAGAAGCGTAAGCAATAATTTAAGTTAAAATATGGTATAATATATGGTCGATTTTTCGAGTTTGCAAAATGGGATAACAGTTATCACGGACTGTATGGATTATTTAGAAACAGTGAGTATAAAAGTATTTGTCAATGCAGGTAGCAGGTCTGAAACATTGAAAAATAATGGTATTGCTCACTTTCTTGAACATATGGCTTTTAAGTCTACAAAAAGTTATTCTACACGTGAGATAGCCAAGATATTTGATAATATTTCAGGTACTTTTAATGCTTGTACAAGTCAGGAATATACCATTTTTTATGTTAGAGTACTCAAGCAATATGTTGCTGATGCATTACATATTCTTTCTGATATTTTGATGAATGCGTTGTTTTTATCAGATGAGATAGAAAAAGAAAAGCAAGTTGTTATGCAAGAGATTGCTCAATATAATGATTCGGTTGATGATTTAATATTTGATAAGCATATGCATAATGCTTACTCAGATAGTTCGTTGGGATATCTAATATTAGGTGATAAGAAATGTGTGCAACAGTTTGAAAAACAGGATTTGGAAGATTTTTTACATACATACTATCATGGTAGTAATATGATGGTCGCTTTTGCAGGTAACCTTAACCATAATGATGCCTATAGTTTGACAGATAAGTTTTTTTCTTCATTTCGACAGACACCATTAGATTTTAAGGTAAATATGCCGATTGCAAATAGGTATAAGACGGTTTATAAAGAACATCGTGATATAGAGCAGGTTCACCTACTATATGGTTATACAGGTGTTTCTCAATCAAGTCCAAATAAGTATTTGTATAAGATCATTTCTTGGATCTTAGGAGGAGGTTTTTCATCTAGATTATATCAAAAAATACGAGAAGAGGAAGGATTGGTATATACTGTTTATTCTTATAATGAATGTTATATGGATACAGGTTTATTGAATATATATGCTGCAACTACTGCAGATAAATTACCTCCTTTGAATCAAGGGATTTCTGACATTATTCAATTACTATTAAGTGACAGACCAGTGACCATAGAGGAACTTGATCGTGCGAAGACAAATATTGTTTCCTCATTGAGAATGTCTGTGGAGAGTAGTAACTTTCGTGCTATGTATGCATTACAGTCATTCAGGAATTATGGTAAATATATCCCCATAGAAGATGCGATCAAAGAGATAACATCAATCACTTTGGATGATGTCCAGAGTAAAGTACGAGATATTTTTGATGATACCCCTACTATTACAGTGATGGGAAATTTATCAACTATTGATTCCTGCTCAAATATTTAGAATTGAATTGTATTGTAATACAATCTGTGTTATGTCAAAATGTACTTTTAAAAGGATATTTTTATGAGTTTTCATGGTACAACTATTTTGACTGTGTGCAGAAATGGCGAGGTAGTCGTTATTGGTGATGGTCAGGTATCGGTTGGTGAGAGGGTAGTTCTTAAACATACTGCTCAAAAGGTAAAGTGTTTATGTGATGGTATAATTGTTGGCTTTGCTGGTGTGGTAGGGGATTCTTTTGCACTGTTTGAGCGTTTGGAATATAAAATTAAAGCTACTCCTGACCTTCTTAAAGCTGCTGTATCTCTTGCAAAAGAGTGGCGTATGGATAAGGCCTTAAGAAGATTAGATAGTCAATTGATTGTAGTAGATCATAAGTATACTCTTATTCTAACAGGTTCGGGAGAAGTTTTGAATATTGAGGATCGAGTTGCAGCTATAGGATCTGGTGGTTATTTTGCTCTGTCAGCAGCGAGAGCTCTGGCATCTGTTGAAAATAATACAATGACTACTGAGGAATTATGTGTAAGGTCAATGAATATTGCAGCTGATATATGTGTATTTACTAATGGAAATTTTACCATAAAAAAGATCAAAATTGACAATGAGGGTGAAGGTGAATTACAATAATCGTTATTTACATATTGGTGATTTTATGTGCGATAGGAATTCAATATTTTTGCATGGTTTATCTTATGGTCATCAATATATGGGGTTTAGTTGCGATGACGTTGTAGTAGACAGTTATAGTTCTTTTTTAATATCTGATGATACTGTGAGCGGTGACGAGAGATCTGATGGTGATGGTGTGTTGCCAGTAGTTGTTTCGGATTTTGTGTTGAAGAGTGATTCAGATGGGGAATCATACGAAGACAAGACATGTAAAGCAATGGATGATTTATATCCCCCAAAGATTGTTGAGATATTAGATAGGTATATTATCGGTCAGAAAGAAGCTAAAAGGAAGGTAGCAATTGCTATGCGTAGTAGATGGCGTCGTAGTAAGGTTGAAAAAGATTTTAGGAAAGAAATTAGACCAACTAATATTTTGATGATTGGACCTACTGGTGTGGGTAAGACAGAGATTGCGCGGAGACTTGCATCTTATACGATGGCTCCTTTTATTAAGGTAGAAGCAACAAAATTTACGGAAATAGGATATGTTGGACGGGATGTTGATTCTATGATACGTGATCTTGTTGATATCGCAATAATGCAAATAAAGGATCAAGAGCGTGAAAGGTTGTTTGTTCAAGCACAAGAAATTGCAAAGGGTAAAATTCTAAATATTATTGCTGGATCTGAGGATAGCTCTAGTGTTCATACTCGTGAGTTGTTTAAGAAAAAGTTGGATAGTGGAATTCTTGATGATCAAGTGATTGAAATTGCAATTAAGGATCGTGTTGGTTCGCAAAATAGTGCATCCTTCGATATTCCTGGTATGTCTGGCCAGATAGGTGTTATGAATTTAGGGGATATGTTTAATAAATTCATGAACAAGGAAAAGACGAAGGTTAAGCGTCTAAAAATATCTGAAGCATTAAAGATCTTAACAGATGATGGGATTGAAGATATGTTTGATGAGGATATGATTATTAAACATGCAATGGAGTTAGTTAGTAACTATGGTATTGTTTTTTTAGATGAGGTAGATAAGATTGCATCTAATAGGCAAAATATGCGTGGTGAAGTTAATAGAGAAGGAGTACAACGTGATTTATTGCCTTTGCTTGAAGGTACGACTGTGAATACTAAATACGGTCCTGTAAAAACAGATTTTATTCTCTTTGTTGCCTGTGGTGCATTTATTGAATGTACTCCTGCAGATTTATTGCCAGAATTTCAAGGCCGTCTTCCTGTTAGGGTGAAATTGGAGCCTATAGACTTGGAGTCTATGGTGTTGATACTTAAAAGTACTGAGTCTAGTCTGTTAAAACAGTATCAAAGTATGTTGGCAACTGAAGGTGTCAAAATTGAATTTACAGACTGTGCTATACATAAGATAGCAGAGATTGCTATACATATTAATCGTAATGTGGAAAATATTGGAGCTCGTAGATTACATACCGTTATGGAGAAGGTGATGGAAGATATTAGTTTTAGTGCCCCATCGGAATCAGATAAATATGTGATAGATGAAAAATATGTTGCAAAGCAATTGCATGATTTTGAAAGTCAAACAGATCTGATACGCTTTATATTATGATATATGCTATCCTGCTTGCTGCAGGGAGAGGAAATAGATGTACGGGGTGTGCATCTATTTTTCCTAAGCAGTATCATACTTTTCAGGATGGAAGTTCTTTTTTGGTTGTGTTAGTGCAAAAATTTCTTTCTTTAAGGATATTTCCTTGCATCGTTATACATCCCGATGATGTTTCTTTTTTTACTTATACTCTTGGGACGCTGTTCAATAGGGTACTTGTGACTACTACGTGTGGTCATAATAGGCAGGATTCCGTTTACTCTGGAGTTCTTGCTTTATCTAATTTGAATCCTAAGTATGTTATAGTTCATGATGTCGCGAGGCCAAGTGTTTCTGTTGATTTAATTATGTCTGTGGTGCAAGGACTGTATGATGGTGCTTCAGGGGTGGTTCCTGTAATAGATATTACAGATACTGTAGCTTCTGTGAATGAAGGGAAAATTGGTTCTATATTAAATAGGGATATAGTGAAAAGATTAACAACACCCCAGGGATTTTTGTATCAGTGCTTAAGAGAATGTCATGAAAAGATTCGCTTGGAACATGAGGTATATTCGGATGATATATCAATTCTTTTCAAGTTTAACCATGACATTTTGACGATTCCAGGTGAAGTCAGTAATGGTAAGGTGACTGATATATATGATTTGTTATGTATACAAACAGTTGGAATGTTATGAATATTAGAATCGGACATGGATTTGATGTTCACGCATATGATAAGAATAAGGATGATTGTATGTTGTGTGGTGTTAGAATATTGAGTGGTGTTGGTATTAAAGCGCATTCTGATGGTGATTTAGTATTACATGCGTTAACAGATGCTATTTTAGGAGCACTTGCCAAAGGAGATATTGGTGATTATTTTCCGGATACTGATGATGAAGGACGTGGTCGAGATTCAATGCATTTTGTGCAATATGCAATGAATATGTTAGAGAATATGAGGTATATGGTGAGTAATATTGATATTACTATTGTTTCTCAAGATATATATGTTTCGCCATATAAGGCACAGATGGTGAAGATTTTAGAAGATAATTTAAATCTTAAGAAAGAAGCAATTAATATAAAAGCTACCACCACAGATAAGTTAGGATTTATCGGTAGGAATGAAGGCATATCGTGTATGGTAACTGTTCTGTTGATAAGTGAATCTTCAGAAAATATAACTTAGGAATCATTCTCGAATATACAATCAAAATAATCGCAGATATGACTCTATATTGGCAGAATTGAACAAAAGATGGACACTAAGAATTACATATATGTCTATAGTGAAAAAGTGCATCAAGATGAGATGATATGTGTAATGACTTACGCAATAAATCTGAAGGCTAATCAGTAGGATGGTTAACTTCAAAAATACGTGTCGAAAAATGAAACCTCAAGGATAACTCTTGAAGATATCTTCGCTCTGGTCAAGTTCATGATAGTTGGTATACCATTTATTTTCGAATGAAAAATGTAAATATTTTTTAGCAGATAGAGATTATAATATTAATTTATTGAGAGATAAGTTAACAAATTGCAATATTTAAGCGAGTATATTAAGTAAATAATGATGGAAGTTATATCTTATTGATATAGTAATTAACACATAAAGATACAGATAAGTCTGCCATATACACAGATTTAGAGAATGTAATAGATTTACTTCTAAATTTAGCAAGCAGTGTCTTTTTCTGTCGTTGTTCGTTCAAGATTAATAGGTAAAGTATTACTTATAACAAGTTTGGGATTTTATGTAGTATTTTAGAATATTCAGGTAGATTATCAGTATGAAAAACTGTACATGTTTTATCTTATAAAGAATCCTCAGTTTTTTGCAAAATTACGTACCCAAATCCAACACGGTATATACATTAAATAAGCTTTGTTATAGTTAAGATAATCCATGCACTGTAGTAATTTTTTTGGTCTATCTCGGTTTGTAGAACTTGTATATTGGTACTTATAATTTTTACATCTATATCTCTGTGTTCCGTTCACAAAACCACTTTTTACTCGTCTCTTTACTGATTCACATTTCGGACAATTTATTGTTACTTAGTGATAACAGAAATAACTTCATTCTTTTAGCATTATTTACTTAATACCCAATTTACGCAGTTATTCCTGGAAAAACTAATCGTTTATAAACAATACATAATACTGATGTTTATAAATCACGTAATATAGTAGAACGTTTCTTTCAGAAGATCAAAAGATTTTGCGATTGCTACTCGCTTTGATAAAACTTTAGGGATATTGTCTATTACATAAGGAAAAGAAAGTTTTAAGTGATAAAGTAGGCATAAAAAGGGACAATGAAATTATTACATATAAAAAATAAAATCCCTATGACAGATTATCTCCAAAAGCAAGAGAATGGCAATTTATTAGAATCTACCTGAAAAGTGAAATGTATTAGAAAGACAGATGACATACGACTAGAAGGAGTATTGTTTATTTTAAAAGGGAGGGATACTACCATAGTTATATGGGAAATTGTAAATAGTATATAAACGTTTATCAGGTGAAAAAAGAAAGGAGTCCGGGTCAAGATATTCAAAAACGCCACATGCGATTTACAGGAAGTCATGATAGACAGTATAGTAATAGTTCATGCTTGTGCGGTAGATAATGATAAGGAAGTATAAAGGTTTGTGGAGGTCAAAAGGAGGATTTACTTCTAAAATACATGCCTAGAGATATTGGAAAAAATTTATATTGGAGGAAATCACAATAACATTATCATATACAACAGTTATTGAAGACATGATGATTTCGTTATCATTTAAAGTCTAAACAATGAGGTATTCCTTCTCGTAGAAATAGGAAAATAATGAATATAATAAGATCTCGAGATAGAAAGGCATTTGACAAAATAACTCTCCACTATAACATGCGCCTTAATTGACTTCGGGGCCTTATGTCAACGTAACCTAATTATTATTGTAATTGTTCGGTATTATTGGTTAGACATAACAGCAATGATTGTCACATAGGTGAGAGTGGTAAGGAATCATTTTTCTTGAAAACATGGTATAATATTTGCTGTTCAAAGATTAACCAATCTTCTTGCTACACATAGCACCTAAAAATATCTGAGTACAAATACAACAGCAAGCAATTATCTATTTGTGATAGAATAAAATTATCTCCTTAGCTCTTTGATTTTAGCAGATTTACCGTGTAATTTACGCAAATAATATAATTTAGCTCTTCTTACATCACCACGTCGCATAACTTTTATTGTTATGAGTGATGAGTATAATAAGAATGATTTTTCTACACTGATATTATATGCAGAAAGTTTTCTGACAGTAAAATTTGTATCTATTCCCTTTTTACGTACTGCAATACATACTCCTTCAAATTTTTGAACACGAGATACTTGTCCATCGGGATTTAGAATATTGATACTGACTTGTAATGTATCTCCAGCACGAAAATTAAGGACATTCTGAGAGTTTAATGACGCAAGATACTTACTATTAAATTGTTCTAATAAACTAGGCATATTCACTTTATTTTAGATTTTAAAAAACGCCAGCATGCAATTTTAGCATGATGTCCAGATAACAACACATCAGGTACTTTACGACCACGCCAACAGGCAGGTCTAGTATATTGTGGATACTCTAAATAACCATCATTTTGGGAAAAACTTTCTTCCTCAATACTACTGAAATTACCTAAAACACCTGGTAGTAATCTCAACACAGACTCAAGAATTGCAAACACTGCAACTTCACCACCAGATACAATGTAATTTCCCATACTAACTTCAATGAGATTATAGTATTCTATGATTCTATAGTCAATACCTTCATACCTACCACATACAAATATCATATCCTTATATGTTGAGTAAGAAGAAGCTGTACTTTGAGAGAAGGTTATCCCGTTAGGGGTGGTGAAGACAATTGGAATTTCTTCATCAGAGATATGTAAAGATAATGCATGATCTATTGCTTTTGATAAGACATCTGCTCTAATAATCATCCCAGGACCTCCACCATAAGGAGGTTTGTCGATTCTGGAAGTGGTAAATCGCTTGATATCAATTATATTGAGGTTAAACAGACCCTTCTGCATTGCATTTTTGAACACCGATACTCCAAGACTACCAGGGAATAACTGTGGAAATGCGGTAATTATGGAGATATTCATTAGCTATATAGTGTACTTACATATAGAGTTTTATTCGGTATATCCACTACAGGAACACTTTCTCGATTAAAAGGTATGAGTACTTCTTTTCTAGACAGCAAGGTTACTTCTAAAATATCACCGTGACCAAAATTTTGCACGTTTTGTACCTTACCTATGGATTCAGGAACTCCGACATGATGTACTTGACAGCCTATGAGGTCATAATAATAAAAAGCATCTTCATTATCCGATAAACTTTTCATACTAGTTCTTTCAATGCATAAGACTTTATATTTTAAAACAACTTGTGCTTTTTCGATTGAATCTACACCACGCAGATAAATTACTATTGTTCTCTTTTTTGAAGGAGATTCAAATCTTTCTACTTGATAACTAGTTTCGAGATTGTTCTTTGTATATAGAACCAATGAGGAGATATCATTTATATTATCCACATAAGGTATGCAATGCATACCTCCACGCAGTCCTTTGGTTCTCAAAAGTTGAATGGTCTCAACTAGCATCTCCATAATGTTTGATTAGCTTACTTACGGAAACTGAAGGTTGAGCACCAACAGACAACCAATACTTTATTCTTTCCATTTTAAGAGTAACTCTTTGGTCATGTTCTCTAGGTAGAAGAGGGTTATAAGTTCCTAATATTTCTTTAGCTATGCTCTGACGTGGCCGTACACTGTTTACAGCAATAATTCTGTAAAATGGTCTTTTTTTACGACCCAATCTAGTTAAGCGTATTCTCATCATAATATGGCTTCTTTACGTATATGCTTAAGTAAATGTAGCATGATATGTTTATATAGTAAATGAATCTATGATACATAATCATATTGATGACTATAAAGGTATTAATGATACTTGTTTTGGAGTAATTATTGATAGAAATAATTTGTATTGATAGATTATATTATTGTAGTTACATGCAATGAATTTTTCAGCACTTTGGTATATCCTTTGTATTTGTTGATATTTTATGACGGTACTTAACTGTTCAGGTTTTTTGCTTCTATATTTAATTTCGAAGAAGTATATACATCTTTCTTTTTTTGAAATTATATCAATTTCTCCATATGAACTTTGGTATCGATGGTGTAATACTTGATGATTACGATTTAACAGTGCATTTATAAAACTTTTTTCAGCATAATAGCCTTTTTTCTGATGTAATATAACCATTAATTTATCTGGTTGATTGCTTTTTTATCTATTGACAGTGCAGCTTCATATAGCATTTCTGATTCTGTCGGATGAGCAAAAATCATGTTTTGTATTTCATGTACTGTGGCTTCCATATTATGGAAGATATTAACCGATTGTATAATTTCTGTTACAGATGTACCTAACATATGACATCCTAATATTTCACCAGTGGATTTA
The DNA here is from genome assembly GCA_000512675.1 of Candidatus Xenolissoclinum pacificiensis L6. Taxonomy (GTDB): domain Bacteria; phylum Pseudomonadota; class Alphaproteobacteria; order Rickettsiales; family Anaplasmataceae; genus Xenolissoclinum; species Xenolissoclinum pacificum. The sequence continues at coordinate 44,191 of AXCJ01000005.1, read as the reverse complement.
TGTATTATTAATTTGATTAATCCATTTGATTCTTGTATTGATGTAAGTTTTCCATTACTGGATGCATCCGAAATGCCTATTTTAATATTATCTTTATGTATTTCTTGTGCTTGTTCTTCTGTTAAACCGATTGAGGCTACTTGAGGGTTAGTATATATACACAATGGTATTAAAGGGGATGGTGATGATGTAACATGGTTCATGATGTGATGTATACTAATATGTGCTTCATGGTTCCCTTTATGAGCTAGACAAGGGTTACCCCTTACATCGCCTATGGCATAAATATTTTTTTCATCTGTCTGGCAGTGACTGTTTGTCATAATAAAACCTTGAGTATTTGTGTTTATTTTTGTATTCTCTAATCCTAAATTACTGATATTAGGGGTTACTCCAATGGCAATCAAGATGTTATCTATATTTGATATAGAGGTTTTTTTATTTGATGCAGATGATAATGTTACTGACATATTATTCACATCAATATCACAGTTTGTGTTTGTATATATTTTTATCTTTTTAGTGAGGATTTTCTCCATGAACTGAGAAATTGTATGATCCATACTGGGTAATATGTTTTTTTGATTTTCTACAATATGCACTGATGTTCCTAGGGAAGAATAGATATCTGCAAATTCCATACCTATTGCACCAGAACCTACAATCAGTAAATTTTTTGGTAGCGTTTTGGCTGATAATGCATCTTTATAATTCCATATTTTTTGATGATCTACTGTAATGTTTGGTATACTGCGTGGAGTTGCACCTGTTGCAATGATGACATATTTCGTGTCTAATTCCTGTGTTTTGTCATTGGTTTTTACGATGACTGCTGTACTGTTTTTGAGTGTTGCTGTACTGTTCTGAAAAACGGTAATTTCTTTATATGAGGATAACAGGAATTTGACTCCTCCTGATAATCTAGTTGCAGCATCTCGTGATTTTTGCATTACTTCTGAGAAGGATATGGAAGTCTTTTCGACATTAATGCCAAATTTTTTAGCATGATTTTTGATAAACTGATATTGATGAGCGATATGCAGTAAAGATTTTGTTGGAATACATCCCCAATTTGCGCAAGTTCCTCCTATATCATTACTTTCGACTATTGCTATTTTTAGTCCATTTTGAGCTGCAATAATTGCCGCGTGATAACCGGCAGGACCGGATCCTATAATAACGATGTCATATTTCATAATATCTTGTTTATTAATTAATTTATTTTTTTTTTGAGAACATTTAATTTATATGCTACGGTTTTATATGTGGACAATACATCACTTAGGTCATTTCGAAAACAATCTTTATCTAATATTTGTATTGGTTCATTTTCATTCTGATTCCATAGACGTAAAGTATCAGGACTAATTTCATCTCCCAACACAATATTTTCATTCATATCTGTACCAAATTCAAATTTTAAATCCACTAGTTGTATTTCTGCAGATGCAAAGATGCCAAGAAGGAAATCATTTATTCTGAGTGACACATCAATGATTTCTTCCATTTGTTCTTGAGATGCCAATTTGGCTAAATATATGTGTTCTTCTGAGATTAAAGGATCACCTTTAGAATCATCTTTATAAAATATTTCTATTAAAGGTTTATCAAGAAGCAATCCATCTTCGATTGGTAATTTTTTGGTCAGACTACCGTATGCAATGTTACGAACAACAATTTCAAATGGAAACATTTTTAATCTTTTTATCACTTGCTCACGCATATTGAGTTTTTTGATAAAATGGGTTTTAATGTTGATCGTGCTGATTTTTTGCATTAGGTATGCACTGATTTGGTTGCATAATGTCCCTTTTCCATTAATTATGCTATTTTTCTGATTGTTAAAGGCAGTGATATTATCTGTAAAGTGTTGACAAATGTATGAGATATTATCTGGATATGAAAAGAGAATTTTTGTTTTGCCTTCATGAATCTTTTGTCTAACCATTAGTGTTTGCTTTATGTTATGATTCTTATTTTATCATACTTTTTTATTTTTAGTGGTTTATATTAATTTTGAATATACCTTTTTTGCAGGGGTTATATAAATTTATGGGTGTGTATGAACAACGATATGCTTGATTATCAGCTACGAAATATTTTAAAGAAATGGTTGTTATATTTAGTGAATGTGAAGAATTATTCTATTAATACATATGATGCTTATAAGGTAGATGTTGAGTCTTTTTTGACCTTTTATTACAATACTAAGAGTGTTCCATTGTCTTGTGATATTCTTTCAAACATTAAAAAGGGAGATTTAAGGGCGTGGATTTCCAAGAAGAAGCTTGGTAATGCATATAGTCCAGTTAGTATTAGAAGAAGTTTATCTGCGGTAAAAACTTTTTACAGATATCTTGCGGAGAGGTATGAAGTAAAAGAGGATGTGGTGGTAAGTTTTTCCTTGGTTACTAAGACGAAATCATTACCAAAAAGTGTCAATTTGCAGGATATAGAGATTTTATTATCATCTGTAAATGATAAATTGGAGTGGGTTAAGATTCGTAATCAGTTGATAATACTTATTATGTACGGTTGTGGTCTGCGTATTTCAGAAGTATTATCATTAACGTTATCAGATTTTCAGGGAGACAATATTAAGGTATTAGGTAAAGGTAGTAAATACAGAGTAATTCCTGTTTTTCCTCAGATTAGAAGTTTGGTTAATAAGTATGTTGATTTATGCCCAATGCTTAGTGATAATTCTATGAATACTAAGATATTTATTAACTTGCAGGGTGCACCATTGTCTCGTAATAGTTTTGCAAATTATATAGCACGAATACGTAGAGAGCAAGGACTACCCGAATATGTTACATCCCATGCCTTTCGACATAGCTTTGCAACTCACTTACTTGAAAGTGGGGCTCAGATAAGATTTATCCAAGAGGCTCTTGGGCATGCTGATTTGTCAGTCACAGAAAGGTATACGCAAGTATCAAAAACTAATTTATTATTATTATTGAGAAATGCACACCCGAGTAACAGAAAGTAGAATATATCATTCAAATATATAATGTTTGATTATATATTTGAATGATATATTCTTAAGAGATAAAGGACAACATATAAAATCGATGTATTATGAATTCTATGTATCAAAGTTTTAGTTTTGTTGTTTTATTAATTTAAATTTACTTTTGCAATGTTGAAAGAGAGAAAGGGAACAGATTTGGCTAGTGGTCACAGATCTAGGATGAAGGAAAGGTTGTTTTTATCACCTATAGATGATATGACAGACCTGGAGTTACTAGAGATTTTTTTATTTTCAACACATACAAGAAGGGATGTAAAGACGGTTGCAAGTAAATTATTAGAATATTTTGGAAGCTTGAAACGTATATTTTTCTCTGATAATCATGATCTTGTGGCAGTGCCAGGAGTTACTAAAAATATAGCGTCTATGATTATAGCTGTAAGGGAGTTATTACACCGTATTACAAGAAATGATTTGCAAAATATGAATTTGCTCGATAATACAGATGTGTTATTAGAGTATTTGAAAAATATACTTTCTAATTCAGTCACTAAGGAGAAATTAGTGATTTTATACATGGATAGCAGGTATAGATTAATTACTCAAGATGTGCATAATCATGGTACAGTAGATAAAGTACCTCTGTATGTGCGTGAGGTTATTAAGAAGGGATTATGTGTAGGAACTCGTAATATTATCATTGCTCATAATCATTTGAGTAATATTTGCAAGCCATCAGTTGCTGATATTGATATAACAAATGATCTAAAGGAAGCGTGTGGGAATTTAGATATTGTTTTGCTTGATCATATAATCATTACTGAAGATAATTATTTTAGCTTCTACAGTAATGATCTATTATAGAGGTGAATATTTTTCCATGCGTGTTGATTTACTTTTGTCATTGATTTATGTCTGAGATTATGATTAAAGCATATGCTAAGCTAAATATGTTTTTGCATGTTTTATCCATAGATCGAAAAAAAGACTGCTGTCAATTAGAAACAGTCTTTATGAAAATCCCCAATATATACGACGAAATATATGTTGCTGATTCTGAAAAATTAAGTTTGGAATTTGACAATTGTGTGATAGATAACACGAATAATACAATACTTAAAGCTATTAGATTAGTTGAAAAATTTGCTGGAATTAAGATCAGAATGAGAATAAATATACGTAAAAAAATTCCGTTAGGCTCTGGATTAGGAGGTAGTTCAGCAGATGCAGTTGCGTTATTGTTGTTACTTAAAGAAAGATATAGTTTATCTGATATAATATTGACTAATATTGCAAGGTTGGTAGGATATGATGTGCTTCCTATGATGGTGTTACAGAAATGTCGTTCTGATCAATATGTATATGTTTGTAATAATTATATTAAAGTATATACGTATTCTAATACACATAAGTGGTATTTGCTTATTGTTCATGCTAATATCTGCACAAATACTAAAGAAGTATTTGATTTATTTAAGAAGAAAAATTCTAATTATAATATGTCATCACCCGTGTGGAATAACGTTGATTTTTCTTTGTTAGAAAATAGTATTACTAAATATGCTGAAGAATGCTTTGTAGAGTTACGCAAATTAAAGGAAATGCTTAATCAAATCGATGACTGTTATTTCTTGCGTATGACAGGCTCAGGATCAAGTTTTTTTATGGCATTTCACACATATATAATGTGTTTTAAAAATTTTGTGATGTTACGTAATATTCTGCCTGATGCTTTTCTTGAGATAGTATGTGTTTAATGATTTAAATGATGTTTAATAAATATTTGATGTAATTCTATATGAAAGGTTTTTGAGAAAGTTATGGTAAAAGCTGTATTATTGAATAAAGCGTGTGATGCACAAGACTTGAAATTGCAGGATATATCAATGCCTAAGTTGGTGAATAGACAAGTATTAGTTAGGAATACCTATCTTGGGGTGAACTACACAGATATAGCACAACGTTCTGGTGCATATAAAATAGATTTTCCAAATGTAATTGGGGTAGAGGCAGTAGGTGTGATTGAAGAAATGGCTCCAAGTGTGCCAAATAATCTGAAAGTAGGACAGAGAGTGGGTTACTGTACGATTCCGTACGGGGCATACACAGAGAAACGAGTTATAAATTATGAATATTTAATACCAATTCCAAAAGAAATAACAGATCAGCAGGTGGTTGGTTATATGTTTAAAGCACTAATGGCTAATATATTGTTGTTTAAGGTTGTTGTACCAAATACTGTGATTCCGTCTTTATTATTTGATGCTGCTTCTTGTACAGGAGTGATTATTTCGCAGATAGCAAAAATATATAACATTAAATTATCTGGTATGGTTTCAAACAAGTCAGATGTAAAGATAGCAAAAAAAAATGGCTGTGTAGAGGTTTTTGTGATGAATGGAGATGTGGTAAAAGAAATAAAAGAAACACATCCTAAGGGGTTTCTGAATATTATGGATAGTGTGTATTCTAAGGAAACTTTTTCTCTATCAACACAGATTATTCAGGATCAAGGTATATACATCATGTATGATAGTTTATTGTCTAGAAATATGAAATTTGATTGGAGAGATATACGTAAATCTTCTGCTTATTTTGTGTCACCTTCATTTTTTAATGTTTACAGTGATCTGGTATTGTTACAAACTGTTGTACAAGATCTATTTAAGCTAGTTATTGATGGAAAAGTTCAGGTCAATATACTTGCTGAATATCTTTTAAATCAAGTTGGAAAAGCCCATAAGTTCATTGAGGATAAAAAAGATGTTGGTGGTTCTGTTATAATAAAAGTATGATACAATAGATCAGCTTGTGATTTTTATTCTGTATGGAAGAAATTACTTTACCTTATAGTGAGGAGATAGAGAAATATGTATTATCTGCTTTGTTAGCGGATAATGATGTGTTTGGAAAAATAGAGGATATACTGATACACAAAGGTGTATTTTTCTTTGAACAGCACCAGGTTATTTTCTCTTCTATGTTAAATTTTTTTAAGAAGGAACGTGTTGTTACAGTTCAAACTTTAAGTCAAGTTTTAGATCAAGAATATTTTGTTTCATATGGAAATGCGGAACAATATCTATTATCTTTAGAAAAATCTTTTATTGGATTTATTAAAATTGAAGAACATGCAAGATATTTAGCAGAGTTATATCTTAAACGTGAGATTGTAAAACTTGCTCAAGATATGGTCTTTTTATCTGATATAAGTAAAGGGAATTCTGTACAAGATATTATTGAAAATGTTGAGCAAAAGTTATCTGCTATTAGTCAAACAAGTGTTAAGGAATCTTGTGCTTCAATAAAAGAGGTCATGGAGGTTTCTATTGATAGTTTGAAGCATAGAAAAAGCGAGGTTGTTAGTGGAGTCGTGACCGGATTTACAGAACTGAATAATCTGACAGGAGGGTTTCAGACATCTGATTTGATAGTTGTCGCTGGACGTCCTTCAATGGGTAAAACAGCTTTGGTGGTAAATCAATCATTGTATGTAGCAGAAGATTTTAAAAAATCAGAAAATGGGAAATCAGTGTTGTTTTTTTCTCTGGAAATGTCTGCAGAACAGATTGCTAACCGTATGTTATCGATTAAGGCACAAGTAAATTCTTTCCGGATGAGAACAGGAAAATTATCCAAAGAAGAGCAGATAAATGTACTTAAGGTATCTGGTGAACTTTCAGAACTACCACTTTTTATAGATGATACGCCTAATTTATCTATTTTCCAAGTTCGTTCCAAGATCCGACATCAGTGTATGAAGAATAATGTAGGGATTGTTTTTATTGATTATCTGCAGTTATTAAATAGTAACCATTCAAAGCGTTATGATAGTCGTGTACAAGAAGTATCAGAAATTACTAAAGGATTAAAGCAGATTGCAAAAGAAATTAACATTCCTATAGTAGCATTATCACAACTTTCTAGGTCTGTTGAACAAAGAGAAGATAAAAAACCACAACTATCGGATCTGAGAGAATCTGGTTCAATTGAACAAGATGCTGATTTGGTAATGTTTATTTATCGTGAAGCTTATTATTTGATGAGGACACAGCCTAAGGCAGGTACTGAAGCGCATGATATATGGGTAAAAAAGATGAGTGATATAGATAAAAAATCTGAAATCATTATTGCTAAGCAACGTAATGGTCCGATAGGTTCTGTGAATCTATTTTTCGATAGTAATAGTACTTTATTTCGCGATTTGGATAGTCAACATATAGAAGAATCTGTTTAAATAATATATATTCTATAATATGATGTTTTTTGTTAGTGCTTATGAATGACGTGAGAATTGTTGTATATTCTAAAAATCATTGTCCCTTTTGCGAGAAAGCCAAGATGATATTGATGAATCATGGTTATTCTTATGAAGAGAGAAAATTAGAAGATGATTTTGATGGTATCATGAACCTTTTCTCTTCTAATGGTTTGCAGACTTTTCCTCAGATTTTCATTAATGATAAATTAGTAGGAGGATGTGATGATTTGGAGGTTTTAGTCAAAAAGGGAGATAATTGGTTAGAGACCTTCATAAGTCAATGAGTTATCCGTATATTATTAACAATGTAACGAACCTATAAGTCTGCAGATGTATTTTAAGTTTATTACTGATGAACATATAGAGGGATCCTTTGAAAGACAGATTTCATTATATTTTATAATATTTTGTTTTACAGGTATCTATGGATGAATTGTTTTATGAAGAAAAGAATCTAGAAAATGGTTTCAGTGAAGTCATGAATTTTTTCTATGCCAATGATTTGAGTACATTGCCTCAGATTGTTATTAATAATAAATTAATAGGAGGGCATAGTGAGTTACAAGCCTTGGTTCAAGGGCATCATGGGTTGGAGGCATTTATGAATAATGAAGAAGTTTTAGAAAATGGTTTTCCATTTAGTAATCATCAGATTGTTAATGTTGTACCTGATATAGGGGGGGTAGAGTCTTTAGAAGAAGATTTAAGTGTGAATTGAATGCATATGAAGGTATTTTATACATCCTCCAACAATAATAAATCGCGTTTGATTGCAGGAATACTAGAAGCGACTGGTATAATTAATTTGGATTTATATGATTGCTCATCCGAAATAGATTTGATATTGGTATTAGGTGGAGATGGTTTTATGTTGAGATCAATGAGTCAATATATGCACTTACAGGTTCCAATATATGGAATTAATTGTGGACAAGTTGGTTTTTTATTGAATGAATTTGTTACTGATTTCTTGGATCATATCGATTCTTGTCATGTTGTCTCTATACATCCATTGAAAGTAGAGCTAGAACGTATTAAAGGTGAAAAGAATACTTCTCCTGCGTTTAATGATGTTTTTTTGTTTCGTAATAAAGGACAGATATCGTTTTTTAATTTATTTATTGATAATAAGGAAAGGCTTAAACTATTGAAAGCAGATGGTTTGATTATATCTACAGCTATAGGTAGTACTGCATATAATTATTCTGCTGGAGGTCTAATCATGCCATATGATAGTGAACTTATACAGCTTACTCCAATTAACCCATATTATCCTAATCATCTAAAATCGTGTTTACTATCTGACTCTTCACGTATCACCGTTAATGTGATGGAGTCATCTAATCGTCCTGTAAGCGCATTTATAGATGGTGTAGAATTTAAAGATATACGTGCTATGAAGGTGATGGTGGATAATAATAAATCCGTAAAGTTATTATTCAATTCTGTCAATCGACTAACAGATAAAATTCTTGATGCTCAATTTTCTTGTGGTAAGTAGTGATTACGCTAGTAATAACAGGACATATTGCAACTGGTAAATCTTTAATTACTAGTTATTTACGTGCTAAATATAATGCTGTGGTATTTTCATGTGATAAGTTTGTAGATAATATATACAGGCATGATCATGATATCATACATCGAATGGGAAGATTATTGGGAATCGAGTCTGAATTTATAGATAAAAAATATATTATTCAAAGGTTATTATTTGATAGTAGTTTATTACCAAAAATAGAGAAGATAGTATTTCCTAAGGTGTATGAAGGTATTACAGATTTTATACGTAGCAACTTTTCGTCTACATTGTTAGTATTTGAGATTCCTTTGCTATCTACTTTAGACATAGAATTTAATTATGTGATGGAAGTTTTATCGTCATATGAGATTGTATATAATCGTCTTTTGAACAGGGGGTATGATAGGGAATATATTGATTATATTATGAATTATCAATCAGAAAAAAAAGATACATGCTATAACGGGGATAGATTTAAAGTGAGGAATGATGGTCAGAAACAGGAAGTTTTTGATGCAGTAGATAAGTATATACATACAATATTTGAGGATATTAAGTAAATAACACTAGAAGAATGAAGATGCAAGAATTGTAAGTGCCAATATACAAGGTCTACAAACCGGGGAAACCATTGAAGCAAAAAAATTACTAACAGTGTATGGACTATCTGTGAATGCGATAGCAAAGATATTTAATGTCTCGTTGGATTTTGAGTACGTGATTTCGCAAAAAAACACTGAGAAAGCTTGATAATTGCATCAGATAGGTACAGTTTTTTCTGTACTGATAATTTGCTTGCATATGCTAAAATACTACTTAAATTCAAACTTGTTATAAGTAAATCTCTTACTATTATCTTGAATGTAACAACGACAGATAGAGACACTGACTTACTAGGTATAAACGTAAATCTATTATGGTCTCTAAATCTGTTCATATGGTAGACTTATCTGTCTCTTTATTTGCTCATTACCATATCAACAAGAGATCACTTCCATAGTTATTTACTTAATCAATATTTAATATCTCAACGTTAGGTCATGGTAATGAAGATGATATTTAGATTGAAAATTAATATTCTAGTTTCTGTTGACATAAGGAAATAAGAAATAGCCACAGAAGGTATGAGAGGATAAAATTAAAGTGAAAAACAAATAAAATCTCCCCATGAATCGTTATCACTTGAAAGAAATAGAATGGAAATTTATAAAAACATACCTGAAAGAAGCGAAGTGTATCAGAAAGACAGAGGATATAAGACCATTTATAGAAAGAATATTGTTTATATTAAAAGGAGGATGCCAATGAAGATTGTTGCCAGAGGTGTATGGTAAATGGCAAACAGTATACAAGATCTTTATCAAATGGAAGAACAAAGGAATCTGGATAAAATTGTTTAAAAGTACTGCATATTGACATATTTACAAGAAGTAATGATAGACAGTGCTATAGAGCACATGCTTATGTAGCAGGTTATGGCAAATAAAGCAGAAGGTTGGGAAAGATCGAAAGGAGTATTTACTTCTGAGATACATGCCTTAGTAGATGTATTGGGAAATCCTTTGAAGGTTCTTATCAAGGCAGAAGATTTAACGGAAGATATTAAAGGCACAACAGTTATTGCAGACAAAGGGTAGGATAGTAAGATATTTTATGACCATTTGGATAACAATGTGAAAGAGTTATTTCTCCTCGTAGAAATAGAAAGATTCAGTATGAATATGACAAACATATCTATATGGAGAGGCACTTGATAGAATGGTTTTTCGGTAAACTTAAGCATTTTAGGTGGGTATCATTTTGATAAGACTAAATCATCCTATCAGGACTGTATTGACTTTGCTTCTACCTTAATATGCTTACGCTGATCTTATGTTAACAGAACCTAGCTTGATCCTAACGCTCACTTTAATGCAGTTTTTGAAAATCATCATGAGAATTGAAGTATAGATGATCTATGTATTATTGGAGATGAAATTAGGTTTAGATATCTTCTAATGATGTTAGGAGAGAGTTTATATTGAGGAGTTTTGAAATTATAAAGATTCTTTCTGTGTCTTAAAAGAAATATTTAAACATTCTGAAGAAAAATACTAAATATCTTATTTCCATTGAATAAAGCTTTCTTATAGAAGACTGTATTTAAATTATCGAATACTCTTGATATGATACTATGATCTTTGTTCACAAAATTATATTTTATATTTTCAGTATTGATCAAGAGCTGGATATTTTCATAGTAAGATTGATTATCAGTAATAATTATTAAATAGCCTTGTTGAGACAAGTGAGAGAACAAACTTTTGATGAATTGGGCATTAATGATTCTTCTTTTATGATGACGACGTTTATGCCAAGGATCAGGGAATAATATTGTAATTATATCAAACATATATTCTTCCGATAATAGATAACGTATATCATGAGGGAAGATATATATATCATTAAGGTTATTGTCTGATATACGCCTTATCATTTTAGAAATTGCTGTTAGATAAATCTCAGATCCAACATAACAATACTTTTCATCGTGTTCTTTAGAATATATGCTCTGAGAAAAAATAAAGTCTCCCTTCCCACATCCAATATCTAACCAGACCTTATAGTCTTTATAGCACTTATACACGCAATGATCAAATAAATATTGTGGTAATAAGTTCATTGATTGACGATTCAGATTTCTCCCGCGTAAACGTCCATGATATTTTGACAATAATTTTGGCTTAAATAAACTGGTGCCACTCATTTTATGTTTTTTTGATTTCTGATAAAAACCATCTCTTATCGCTATTAAGTTTTTTAGTAAACACCCATGTATCTTGTACTGTTACTACATTGCTTTTAGATCCAGAATGTATTTTATCATCTTTCATGGTATATAAGACTTGATCAGATACTATTTTTAATGTGCTAAAAACATTAGAACCAGAAATATGCATAGAGAACAGTCTTTTGGATATTACCGCAACTAAAGAATGATATTGTTTTATTCCATAACCCATATTATGATTTATTTTTTCGGATAAAATAGACATCATATCTTTTGTAACCAAATCAGATAAATCAGCTTCAGAACATGTGTACAAAGCATTAATGATCATTTCAAACGCTGTTTCACATTTATTAACAAAATCATCGACGGAAAAGTCTGGATCAAACTTTTTAATTTTAGAGACAACCTCTTTAATTTCTAACAAGTTCTCTGGTTCCACCTCCTTGTACGTATCCAAGGACACAAATGCAGTTTGGTTATCACTTACTGTTTGCATAAAATTTGCAGATACACTAGTATGCCCTCTATCAACGGTATCTCCTTTTCCTAAGGAGTTTATAAGGCGATAAAATATAAACGCGGCAAGACATATATACAAGAGTAACTCCATAAATCAATTAACAGTAAAACACACAGTACGACTTAACTCAATATTGATGATTGAAAACCATGTACAACATTTTAACATACATGATCCTAATAATACACAACACCGCTAGTATAGCGTATAAAAGTTTAATATATATAAATCATATGAATACCTTTTCACATATAAAATGATATGATACTATGTATTCTGCTTTATTAACTGAGATGTATGATGAACCATAAAATTTTGATACAAGGACAATACTTGAAAGATCTATCGGTAGAGAACCCAAATGCCCCATCTGTCTTTAATGATAGGTTTGTTGATAGATCGCAGCAAACCAAGCCGGAAATTATGTTTAATGTTAAAGCAAGGCCTGTCAATAAGGAGATGAATGTTTTTGAAATGATCATGGAGTTTAAAACAAAATTAAATGTTTTTAGACATAAAGAGGATCCTAAGTATCCGGAGAAATTAGTTGCTTATATATGTGAGCTTAATTACGGAACTATTGCTCAGATTGTTAAAAAAGATGATAGTGATAATTCTGAGATATCAGAAGAAGATAGAAATAAACTGTTACTTGTGGAACTACCCCATATGATATTTCCGTATATAAGAAAGATTTTAGGTGATAATATAGCGATGTGTGGTTTTCCTCCTATAATGCTAGATCCTATAGATTTCAAGAAAACTTATGAAGATAACTTAAAGGTTGATGTTAAAACTGAATCCTGATAAAAATCACTTATCCTTCTTGAAAACGAATACGATTCAAGAAGGTATATCCTTTTTCTGATATAATAAGAGAATGAGATTCTCCTTTTGCATTAACACCTTCTAGTATTGGGCCTGTCGTTACTCCAGTGGCAATGAACATGTTTTCTGGGCTAATTGATAAATCAGTGCTAGCAAATATTAGTTGATCATCTATACCCTTTGCCAATAGTTTGCTTTTATCAGCATCAGAGTATGTCTTAAAACGTGCTTGCATAAAACCTGATAAAGAATTCACACATACCGCTGATAATACTCCTTCAGGTGCTCCACCAATACCAACATAAATATCTGCAGTATTAAACATAAGAACTGCTAGTATAGCATATATATCTCCATCATCGATTGTAAAAACTCTAGCTCCCAAAGAGCGAATATCATTAATTATCTTCAAATGACGATCTCTTTCTAACACTATTACTGTTAAAGATGTCACATCACACCCTTTATTTTTAGCAAGTGTTTTCAGGTTATGATATATGGAATTTTCAATATTAATACCCTCGCTATACTTTTTCAGTAGTACAATTTTTGACATATAGATGTCAGGAGCAGTAATAAAACCCCCTTTTGGACCTATAGCAAGTACGGATAATGCTCCTGGTTTTCCATTAGCTGTTAGGCTAGTACCCTCTAGCGGATCAACTGCCATATCTAACTGCGTTTCTGATGAGAAATTTCCAAGACGTTCTCCAACATATAACATTGGAGCAGCATCTCTTTCTCCTTCTCCAATAACAACTTCTATACAACAATCAGTTATTTTATTTAATACATCTCGCATAGCAAGTACGGCCATGCCATCCAACAACATTGGATCCCCACACCCAACTTTCTTATAACAGGATATAGCAGAGGCTTCAGTTGCTTCAAGAAACTTAAAAATCAAATTTTCTAACACTAATTATAATGAACCTTTTAAATAATCAAAAAACGAGTCATCATGATTTTCATCCAAAGCTGATAAATTTTCAAGAACATCCTCTTTAGTAATCGGTGTTTTTTGCATACAGCAAAAATACATTCTATCAATTTCTGTTAATGTAATATATTTATTTGAATCACCATCCCATCCTGAACTTGTACTGCTTATTTCTTGAGCTGAAGGGAATAGATTTATATCTTGTATTTTATCGATATCGATGATTGGACTATCTGTATTGATGGTATCATCTGAAGACAAATACTCATTTTGAGATGCTTGAAATTTAGATCTTTTTTTCTCATAAGATTTCTCATATTCAGTAACTTTTTCTTTCCGATATTCTTGATACTCTTGATACTGTATCATAAAGTCAATGTCATCCTTAAAGTGATCTCCTCCTGGATTTAAAATTGGGATTCTACGGTCAGTATTTACCGCAGAAGTATCTTTTCCACCACATGCAGACAGAAATAAACACGTTGCTAACATCACAACAGATAGAAATGACCTCATATACCCCGTAACACTCGATTAAAATACCAATAGTAACACATTGTATCACCAAAGATAGAATTAGTACAGATTAGGGCACTTAGCATATTTTTAGCTCTATAAAACCAAATGACAAAGTTATTATAACGATATATTATTAATTATGGATCAATAAATAGTAATCAATGTACAAGAAAGTATCTTTATCTCGGTTGACTTGGCTAAAAGCTGGTGGGTCAGCAAATATGTTTAAAGCAGATACAGTAAATAATTTACAAAAATTTGTCAAAGAACATAAGCAATATTTTACGATAGGTGCCGGTTCTAATTTACTTGTACGTGATAGAGGGATATCAAGAGATGTCGTAAAGTTGGGTCGTGCATTTAATTATGTGACATATAATGATGAAATAATAACAGCAGGGGGAGCAACATTGGCACCAAATATTGCAAAATATGCACTTGATAATTCTTTAGGAGGGTTGGAATTCATGATTGGTATTCCTGGGACTGTAGGGGGATTAGTATCAATGAATGCTGGATGTTATGATAACGACATCAGTCAAGTTTTAGTAGAAGCAACGTGTATTAATGATATGGGAGAGATTATTATTCTAAAAACACACGATATTGATTTTGGGTATCGAACCAGCAGATTACCTGCATCTTTTATTATAATAGAAGCCAAGTTCAAGGTATCTAAAGGATCTCAAACTGTGCAACAAGAGATTACAAAAATTATGCAAAATAGAATTAAATCTCAACCAATTAATGAGAAAACTTGTGGTTGTATATTTCGCAATTCTAGCAATCAATCTGCATGGAAATTAATTGATCAAGCTGGATGTAGAGGATTAACAATAGGTGGGGCTAAGATTTCTGAAAAACACTCTAATTTCCTTATAAATGATAATAATGCTTCTGCTACAGATTTGGAGAATCTGTGCAATACTGTTCAACTAAAAGTGTTTGAAAAAACAGGAATCATGTTAGAGAGAGAAATTATTATTGTTGGGATAGAATAATGCATAATATGTATTATAAAAATAAAGAAATAGCTCAAAATTGGTTTATAGGTTTACAACAGAAAATTATGGCAAAATGTTGTGAATATGAAAAATCGCATGCAAAATTTAAGAAACATAGTTGGACTCGTAAGGATAATGGAGGAGGGGGTGTATTTTATACTTTAGAAGGTGAAACATTTGAGCAGGTCTCTGTCAATGTTTCTACAGTTCATGGTAGATTTGAGGATAAATTTTTAAAAGAAATCCCTGGAGCAGTAGAAAGTCATGGACAATTCTGGGCTGGGGGGATATCTTTAATTGCTCATATGAACTCTCCTTTTCTTCCCATAATACATTTGAATACTAGGCTGATTACAACAAGCAAATCGTGGTTTGGTGGGGGAATTGATGTAACACCAATATATTATAACCATGAAGACTGTAATTTCTTTCATGGACATCTTAGAGATATATGTGATCGATATTCACTGCATGCTTATGATAATTTCTCTAGATGGGCAGATAAATATTTTTTTCTACCGCATCGTAATGAATTAAGAGGAATAGGAGGGATTTTTTTTGACGATCTTAATACACAAAACTGGGATCATGATTTTCAATTTGTACAAGATGTTGGTACTGCATTCTTAGAACTACAGCAGTACTTAATGCCTAAATATGAAAATATTTCATGGACTAATGATCAAAAAGAGTATCAATTATATCGAAGAGGACGTTATATAGAATTTAATTTATTGTATGACCGAGGCACTAGGTTTGGTTTAATGACAGATGGGAATATTGAGGCAATTTTTGCTTCTTTTCCACCAAATGCAAAGTGGGGGTTTAATAAAATGCACTGGTTGTACAGAAATGAATAATTTCTGTACAGAATGAATCAGCTATATGTTGGGGAACATAACATACAACTCAGTCTCTGAAAATATGCAGTAATAAATTACAGAACTATAGGATCCCGATATCAATCTACAAGGAAATATCTCTCTATAGATTCCATTTGATGATTATCCCTCTTGATGGAGGTTATGACATAAACTATTAACTGCAGAGCAAATGCCGTAGAATTCATCTACTTCTATGCTTGCTCCACCCACCAATACACCGTTAAGGCCTTGAGTTTCTAGAATGCTATCAATATTCTTAGACGATACAGAACCACCATATAAAACACGTTGTTTACTATTTGCTAATGTGCTTCTAATAATATTGCATGCATGCTCTATTTCTGCAGAATTTAATACATTCCCAGTACCAATGGCATAGACTGGTTCATATGCAATAACCAGTTCATTGTTTTTCACCAGATCTGAGGGTAAATGGTTACACATTTCTCGCAATTGACTTTCTTTTTTACTTTCATCAATATCTCCTATACATAC
The DNA here is from genome assembly GCA_000512675.1 of Candidatus Xenolissoclinum pacificiensis L6. Lineage (GTDB taxonomy): Bacteria > Pseudomonadota > Alphaproteobacteria > Rickettsiales > Anaplasmataceae > Xenolissoclinum > Xenolissoclinum pacificum. The sequence continues at coordinate 27,468 of AXCJ01000005.1, read as the reverse complement.
AATAGGTGTGATACCATGAGATACAGCTAAAGTTGCTTTCATAGATATATCATGATATGTTTCTCCAAATAATAAACGACGCTCACTATGTCCAATGATCACATATTTACATCCCATATCAGATAGCATTTCTGCACTTACTTCCCCTGTATATGATCCATAACCATATTTGGAAACATCCTGAGCTCCCAAAAAATAATTTCTATTTTCTACATTCGTAACTGATATATATGGGAACGAGACGCATAATACAACATTCACGGAAGTAATTTCACTTTTAAATTTCGCATTTAAAATATTCACATGTTTTGATACCATATGGATAGTACCGTTTGATTTCCAGTTTGCAATTACAAACATTTATTACAAAATAATAAGAATGATACAATTATAATAAAATGTTAAAAGATAATATAGTACTTGAACTCAAAAATATAAAATTCCATAATGACATACTGGAGGATATAAATGTTATAGTGAAAAAGAATCACTTTATTGTAATAATTGGTCCGAATGGTGGTGGAAAAAGTACTTTACTGAAAATCATTGGAGGATTATACAAAATTCATTCTGGTGTTAGATTACAACAACCAGGTATAAAGTTTGGATATATACCACAAAGTATTTATTTAAATAAATACTTGCCAATAACAGTATTGGATTTTCTGAAAACAACAACTTCTAAGAAGGAATTCAGTCAAAAAGTTTCTCAAATTGTAGAAAGAACATATATCGGGAACTTACTTACACAGAGTATCCATAGAATCTCAGGTGGAGAGATGCAGTTAGTTCTATTGGCAAGATGTTTAATACAAGATTATAATGTGCTACTTATGGATGAACCATTTAGTAATTTAGATGTTTATCATAAACAAAAGGTGCATAACATACTTGAAATGGTAAGGAAACAGTTAACAATTGTTATGACATCACATGACTTACATCTAGTTTTAGATCAACCAAACCATGTAATTTGTTTAAACAAGAAAATAATTGTCCAAGGATCTCCTCAAAAGGTAATACATAGCACCGGTTTTAAAAGTTTATTTGGTAACAATACTTATTTCTATCAAAATGATCATAAAAATAATTCCTAGAATATTAAAAATATTATTATTTACAGTTCAATCGTATATAATTATATCATATACAAAAAATTATAATAAACTTGTCAAAAACCTTGAAAGTATGGGACCGACATTCATTAAGATTGGACAGTTACTATCAACAAGATCAGATATATTATCAGATGAATTTGTGTGTGCGTTATTAAATTTATGTGATCAAGTAAAACCAGAGTGTTTTAACAAATCAAAGAAGACAATTGAAAAAGATTTAAAATCATCAATAAATAAGCTTTTTAAGGATATCAATCCTACTCCTTATGCATCTGCTTCTGTATCCCAAGTATTTCAAGGTACTTTACACTCTGGTCAAAAAGTTGCAGTAAAAGTTATCAGACACAATATTAAAAACATTATATTATTAGATATATTGATCTTAAAAATTATTGTTAAAATTATCTCTACTTTTACAAAAAAAGTAGTAATACTAAATCACATTATTAAAAGAATATCAAGCTCAGTTACTGTAGAATTAAATATGCGATTAGAAGGATCCCAAACCTCAGAAATGTATGATAATTTTAAAAACAAGCCCAATGTGATTATACCAAGTATTATCTGGAAGTATACTACAAGAAATATTTTGACACAGAGCTGGATTGAAGGTATACCCTTATCACAAGTACGGTATCTGTCAGAAAATACACTCATTCTTATTTTTAAAACATTCATATATCAATCATATAGTATTGGTTTCTTTCATGGAGATATGCATTCAGGTAATATAATAATTGTTGAGGATAATAAAATTGCTTTAATAGATTTTGGTATAATGGGACGAATCAATAAACAGGAAAAAAAATATATATCATGCATGACAAAAGCATTAATGGATAAAAATTATCAAATGATCGCTGATATACAGATTAAATATGGATACATACAAAATACACAACATGATATATTAACTCAATGTCGTGCAATTGCTGAACCAATAATTAATCAACCTGTGCAGGAAATTTCAATCGCAACTTTAATTACTCAGATATTTAATTTTATAAATAATTTTGATACAAATATCAATCCATCCTTACTGTTATTACAGAAGAATATTATGATGTTAGAAGGAATTGCAATAAAGTTCCATCCTTCCATAAATTTGTGGTACAAATTAGGTCCTATATTAAGAAAAATGATACATACCAATTTAAATACAAAAGAATCTATAAAGGAGATATTGAGTGCACCTGTTACAGTCATAAATAGTTTGCAACAGCAACTTTCTACTAGGAATTATACAAAGAAAAATCATACTAATATGATTCTTATATTTTTCAACATTATATTTATACTATATATTCTGTATAAATCATGATAAAATTGTAATCATTAAAAACACAATTACTACCTATGTACGATGGCTTATCTTTTGATGATGTACTATTACTACCTCAATATTCAGAGATAGTGCCAAAAGAAACGAATATAGAATCCTATATAACAAATAGTATAAAGTTACGAGTGCCATTGATATCTGCAGCTATGGATACGGTTACAGAATCTGATATGGCTATAGCAATGGCAAAGATGGGTGGAATAGGATGTATACACAAGAATCTTTCCATTAATGAGCAGGTGCAGGAAGTTAAAAAGGTTAAAAATTACGAAAATGCAATAGTACGTAATCCAGTCACAGTTTCACCTGAGACTCCCGTACAAAAAATAATGGAGATCCAAAAATCTCTAAATATTTCTGGAATACCTGTAACTAATAACGGTAAATTAGTTGGAATCATAACGAATAGAGATGTACGTTTTGTGGAAAATCTAAATATATCAGCACAAGATGTCATGACAAAACATAACCTGATTACTGTAAATGATAAAATTTCTCTATCAGAAGCAAAATCTTTGCTTCATAAGTATAGGATAGAAAGGTTAATAGTAACAGATGATAATGACCAATGTATAGGGTTGATTACTGTTAAAGATATACTGAATATTAATAAATATCCGTATTCATCTAAGGATGATAATAGCAGGTTGAGAGTCGCAGCTGCTATTGGTGTGGATGATTTGGATAGAGCACTAGAATTATCGCGTGCAGAAACTGATCTTTTAATTCTTGATACAGCACATGGTCATTCAAAACTAGCAATAGATTCTCTGAAGTTGTTAAAGTCGCGTATACCACAAGAGATTGTTGTGGGAAATATTGTTACTGCACAAGCAGCAAAGGATCTAATACAAGCAGGCGCTGATGCATTAAAGGTTGGTATAGGACCTGGTTCCATATGTACTACTAGGGTAATAGCAGGGATAGGTGTACCTCAGTTTTCTGCAATAATGAATGTTACTAAAGCCTGTATTGATACGGATATTAAAATCATTGCTGATGGTGGAATCAAACATTCTGGTGATATAGCAAAAGCATTGGCAGCAGGTGCTCATACTGTAATGTTAGGGTCTTTATTTGCTGGTACTGATGAAGCACCCGGTGAAATAATTGTTTATAATAATAGGACATATAAAAATTATAGAGGTATGGGTTCTTTATCAGCTATGCGTCAGGGGTCTTCATCACGCTATTTTCAGAATAAAAATGCTTCTAAACTTGTTGCTGAGGGCGTAGAAGCTCGTGTTCCTTATAAGGGAACAGTAAATAATGTAGTAGAACAACTTAAGGGGGGAATAAAAGCATCATTAGGGTATACCGGTAATCATAATATTCAAGAACTTCATAAAAGTGCTAAATTTACTAAGATTACGTTATCATCAGCTAAAGAAAGTCACCCTCATAGTGTTATGATATCTTCTGCTCCTCCAAATTATTTCTCAGAAGAGATTCAATAAGTGCAATATAAGTCTATTATATATAGGTAGTTGATCTTATTGCGAATTAAATATATCGATGCTGTCGCATTTACAAACAAACAAGGAGAGAGTGATTATTTCTAATAATTGAATTTTAATCTTCATAAAATTATTCATAATAATCATGTTTATAAATCACGTAATATTGTGAACGTTTCTTTCAAAAGATAGAAAGATTTTACAGAATTGCCACTTGTTTTGATAAAAATTCTATAATATACCTTACTTACGGGTACTTTTGTTAGCATATTACTGGCTCTAAAAATTTAGGGCATTATCTATATCTAAATCATCCATATCTATTTTGCTAGTTTTCTTATATATAAAGGTATTTTGGTGCAAACTTTTTACTCTAAAATGCTTTGCTACTTTTTGAATCATAATTTGTTATCCTATAACAGATTTATTGTGATTTATCCCTAAATGCGATTGCAAAACTTCTGATCTATACCAGGAGTGCTAGATTGGATACGCAATTTTGTAAAAAAAACATTATATAAAACTTGCATCACAGGTAGAGAGTGTGATTATAGGTCAATTACTTGAATAGAAAGTTGACAACAAAAACATTGAGGAAGCTCTATAATCGCTTGGATACTGGGATTATAAAACTTTTCTGTGCTGATAATCTGCCTGCATATACTACTAGATCTAAATCTAAAAACTTGTTATAAAGTAAATCTCTTACTATTGAACTTGAATGCAACAACGACAGACAGAGAGAGAGGGACTTGCTATATTTAGGTTTAAAACCATTATATTTTTGAAATCTATGCATATGGTAGATTTCATTATCATATCAATACAATAATTTCTCTTCCATCGTTATTTGCTTAGTATCCTTTTTTGTATATGGTAAAATGAATTTTTTTATTTATTGGCCTAATTAATGAATAATTCTAGATTTCGGAGGTTTTCAGTGATACATTATAAGTAATCAGCACGAATATATGAAAAATGGTACACATCTTCGTATGAATTATCATCAGATATACGGGATGCTAAGAAACCAAGTGCCTTCGCTAATATATCAATCTTGTAATCCTTCTTATTGTTTAAAGACATAGGTATGTCCACAACACTACAATCAATATTGTGTTCTGTTTTTAACAAGTCTAATGCAGTCTCTTCGTTTCCTAGAAGATCAACAAGTTTTAAATCCATTGCCTGTGTACCAGTATATACTTTACCATTTGCAACATTTAATATGGATTCTTGATCAAAAAATTCACTTCTAGATTCTATTATTTTTTTGCGGAATAGGTCATTCAGATCATAATTTAGATCTTGAAGATACTCTTGTACTTGTTCTGACATGTCGTGATATAATGAGGGTTGGGCTTTATATTCAGATGATGCAATCCTATGTTGGCTTACTCCAAATTTTTCCATGGCCTTTGATAAATTTGGTGATGTTAAAATAACACCAATTGATCCAACAATAGACGAAGGAGCCACAATTATTTTATGAGTTGCAATTGATGCCATATAAGCACCCGAAGTCGCCATTTCTTTAACTACAGCATAAACAGGTTTAATCTTAGCAATTGATCTGATAGAATTGTATAGTTGTTCACTACCTCCAACACTACCACCTGGAGAATTAATGACTAATATCATTGCCTTCACATTGTTGTTATTTACAATATTTTCTTTCAGTATGCGTTCACGTACCTCATCAAGCTTTATCATTCCATTAATATGTACTCGAGCAATTATGGGACGCGAAACATTCACAGGGCTTTTACTGGTTTTATGAGTGATAAAAGTAATAACCAACATCACTGCCAGTACAACAGCAAAAATTTTCCATTTGTATAGAGAGGTTCTCAACTTGAGAACTTCAATAAACTTTTCAGATTCAAAACGCATACCTGTAACCGTAACTTAAAAGGATTTAGAAAATACTAATATTCATCACGATCTTTGCGTTCTTTTTCAATATATTTTAAGTCCACACTATAATCTCCTTTACCAGTCACTTTAAAGCGAATCTTTTTGGCTATAATAAATTTACTCAAATCATTTATATTATCTTGTGATAGGAATAGATCAAAATCTTTTCCATCAGAACCAGGCAATAGAACTTGTATACCATCATCGAAAATTTGCGATATCATACCCTGTATTTCATCACCGATAGATACGTCCTTTAAAAACTCTAAGAAAGGATCATACGACACTTGCTTAACCCCAAGAAAAACTCTTCCTTTTGATACATTGATACGTAGTATTTTTGCTTGAATTTCAGAACCAATTGAATATCTTCTTAATTCTTTTTTGATGGCTGACACATCATCATAATTATCTATCAAGTTTTCTTTTTTAATTACACCCATTATGTTATGAGCGATATCATTTTTGATTTCTACAAGTAAGCTATTATCTGTAATATTTTTAATGATACAGGAAACAATTGTACCAGCAGGATAAAGGTTTGCAAATTTTTCCCAAGGATTATCCTGACATTGTTTTATACTTAATGCCATTCTTTGTTTGTCTTTATCAATACTTAAGATTTTTACATCAACTTTTTGGTTTTTGATTACACTGATTTTTGATTTATTCCAGCTAATTTCCGAATTATGAATTAATCCCTCAACTCCTGGTTCTATTTGAGCGAACATACCGTATTCCTCAATACTATTGATAATAGATGGTATTACTTGTCCGACAGAATATTTTTCTAATACTTTATCCCATGGATTATCAACAAGTTGTTTTGTTCCTAAGGAGATACGACCTGACTCTTCATCAATTCCTATGATCATTACTTTAACAACCTGACCGATAGAGAAGACAGATGACGGATGAGAAACACGAGACCATGATATGTCATCAATATATAATAATCCGTCAATTACTCCGACTCGCTCTGTTGCTTTTCCACTTGCTTCGGAACTATCATTATTAAATACTTCTTCATTTGGTATAGAATCATTATCAACTTCCTGAGGAGTTTGACCAGCAATAGTTTTTTTTAGCTCCATGAAAACACCGTAATTAGTGATACTTTTTACTAGACCAAATAAAATATTACCAACAGATAATTCTGATATATATTTTTTTCTAGCATTAGCATTTTTGGCATGCAAAACAACTTTACGCGATACAACAATATTATTCTGCTTTTTGTTCATCTTTAATATTTTAAATTGCAAGTCTGTTTTATGTAAATGAGATGTATCTTTTAATAATTTAACATCAACATGACTACTTGGTAAAAATGCAGATATACCACCCAAGTTGACTATGCAACCACTTTTAATAGGATGAATTATCTGTCCAACAACAATCTCATTATTATTATATTTTTCTTCTAATCTATCCCACAGATCCTGTCGTTCGGCTTTTATTTTACTTACTAGTATTCTACCATCAGAAGTTTCAATTCTTTCTAGATATACATTTGTATAATCTCCAACTTTTAGATCCTGTATATTACTAAATTCTGAGACTGATATTTGTCCTTCAGATTTATAACCTATGCATATTAGCACATAGTCCTTTGTAATTGTAGTAATTTTACCTCTTACAATAGTGTGCTCTACTAGATCTTCACGATCATTATAAAATGACCCCATAGATTCAGAAAACATTTGTTGTTCGACTTGAGTGGGCTGAATATCATCATCATTTAGTACTGCAGAAATAACATCATTATTACGACTTTTCTTATGCAAGAGTTGTATAGCAGGTGCCTTTCTTTTTCTATTTTCAGGACTTGCATTTTTTGTGATATCATCACCATGACTGTAATCGGACAAGGACATATATTTAAAATATTATCATTAAAACAAAGCTAACTAAGAGCTGATTCTATATTAGATGCTGTATTAAGTCAATATCTTAATCAGGGAATAGGGTTCTATATTGGTATAGTGTAATAGCACAAGAGTTTGAAACGTTTAAACTATCTATATTTCTATTAATTTTAATAGATACTGTTGCATCAGATATATTCTGTAGTAATCTTGAAATTCCTTTTTCTTCAGAACCAAAGATAAAAATAGATTTTCTTGGAAACTTATACGCATGTATAGAGTCTTTTGCTGTGGCTGATAAGCTATACAACCAATATTGTTGATTCTTTAATTCTTGTACGGCACGTGACAAGTTAGGTGTCTGGATAATATTTGCATATTCTATTGCTCCGCTTGAGCATTTGCTAATGCCCATGGAGCTCAAATTAATTGATGCATGTTTTTTGACCATTACATAAGCATTAAAAGCGTATGCAGTTCTAATTATTGCGCCGATATTATTCACATCCGTTATATGATCAAGAACTAATATTGGATTACAGAGATTTTTGATTTGCTGTAACGAAAGAAATTCAATTGAGGATACAAACATACATACACCTTGATGATTGATTGTTTCTTTACTTTTAAAAAAATTACGGATTTGATTATCCGAGGTTATTTGAAGTCGTGGATCATGAATATCGAGGATTTGATAAAAATCATTATTTAATCTTTTTTCTGTGATGAATATCTTATAAATTTTACGTTTTTTAGCTTTTATAGCATTAATGCATGAATATTTTCCATAAATTATTTGATGATTTTGCATGGTTGTATTTATTGATATATCAGATTCAACAACAGTTTAACATGTCTATTACGGAAATATTAGGAAATGTATTGACAATGCAATTAATGGAATAATATAATTGTCTGGTAACATCACTGTTCAGCACTTTTTTTGGTTGTAATCGCAGTGATTTTCTGGAGGGGTGGCTGAGTGGTTAAAAGCAGCAGACTGTAAATCTGCCCGTGTGAGCGTACGTAGGTTCGAATCCTATCCCCTCCATTTGGAGTTTGATACAAACACTTGTTTGCGGGTATAGTTTAGTTGGTAAAACCTTAGCCTTCCAAGCTAAAGTGGTGGGTTCGAGTCCCATTACCCGCTCTGATTGTTGGTTGTGTCGTTGTGCTATTCATATGGGTTATAAATTATGAGGAAGAGAAAGTTTAAAATTAAACTCAAATCTTTTGACGTTTCTCTGATGGAGAAAGCGGTGAGAAAAATTATTCAATCTGGTAGGAGAGGTGGAGCTACAGTTGTTGGACCAATTCCTTTGCCAAAGACTAGAAAGGTTTTTACTGTTAATAGATCTCCACACGTGGATAAAAAGTCTAGGGAGCAGTTCGAGATTTTTGTATCAACGAGATTGATAGAGTTTGTGAACTTTGATTCTCATTTAACTAGATCTTTTGCTGAATGGCAATTACCTTCTGGAGTAGAGGCGTATATAGAGGTTGAAGATGCGTAGGTCACGGGTAGGACTACTATGCCAGAAAATAGGGTGTAGTATGGTATTTCAGGATTATGGCGAGAGGGTTGCTGTTGTCTTATTGAAGTTGTTGCCAAATAAGGTAGTCGGTATCGAGGAAATTCCTGGAGGATTGTCATCTGTACGTATGACATTTGGATGTCGTAAGAAAATAAACAGACCCCAAAGTAGGGACTACGATGTGTTAGACATTGATAGTGAATTGAGAGGGGTTTTTAGGACTTTTACCTTTGATGATCATCCTAGTCATGTGTTGCACGATAGTTATGGAGTTGACTTTTATCGTGTTGGTCAGTGTGTGGATGTGACAGGGGTGACCAAAGGAAAGGGTTTTGCTGGTGTTATGAAGAGGCATGGATTTTCAGGACTTAGAGCGAGTCATGGGGTTTCCATAAAGCATAGATCGGGTGGATCTACTGGGCAGTGTCAAGACATTGGTCGTGTTTGGAAAGGTAAGAAGATGGCTGGTCGTATGGGAGGAAGCAATTTGACAGTACAAAACTTGAGGATTGTTGCTTTAGATAGTGAGTTATCTTTGATAGTGGTGGCAGGAGCTGTTCCGGGTGCTAAAAATTCCCTTGTCATGTTAAATGATGCGAAAAGAATGAAAGGAGATTTTGAGTAATATGATTATGACTAAGTTATTAGATTTTAGTGATGCTTCTTATTCCGATTTTAAACTGGGTCTTGATTTGGAAGAAGTAGTTAGAGGGGATATTATATCTGATGTAATTCGTTGGCAATTGGCTAAAAAGAGGGCTGGAACTCATAAGACAAAAGGTAGGAGTGAAGTAAGTGGGACTACCAAGAAACCCTATCGTCAAAAGGGTACAGGGCGAGCTAGGCAAGGGAGTTTACGTTCTCCTCAGTTCCGTACCGGTGGTGTTGTATTCGGGCCTGTGGTAAGGGATCATTCTTATAGTATCAATAAAAAAATTAGAAAAAAAGCTCTAAGTATGGCAGTCTCTTATAAGAGTAATGCTGATTCTTTGTTTGTTGCTAAGGGATTGGAGGCTTTTTCGGGTAAGACTTCTGATGATTTAAAGATCTTGTATGCTTTTGATTTTATGCGTGTTGCTTTGTCTAAAAAAAGTAAAGTGTTGTTTGTGACTGATTATGATAAGAATAGTGATTGTTATAAAGGACTTAGAAATATTATAGGGATATCTTTCTTGCATTCTCGAGGGTTGAATGTAGCATCTTTAATGATGTCTGACTATGTGATATTTGACCAGTCTGATGTTGAATATATACAAGGGAGATTGACATGTTAAGATATGATATAATAGGAGGACTTTATTTTACTGAAAAAACTTCTTTTTTGAAGGATTCCTTTCGGCAAGTAGTTGTTTATTCTTCAAGTATGAGTGTAACTAAAAATCATATAAGGAAAGCATTTGAAGGTCTTTTTAAGGATGTAAAGGTTAAAAAAGTGAATTCTTTGTCTGTGTTAGGCAAAACTAAACGTTTTAAGGGGCATTTGGGGAAGCGCAATAATTATAAGAAGTTTATAGTTGTGTTACAAGATGATTTTGATATCAATAATGTGGAGGTTAGGTGATGTTAGGTATTAGAAAAGTAAAAGGTGTAACGCCTGGTTCTAGATCGACTGTTTTGCTTGATCGTTCTTCACTTAGTAAGGTGCCTTATAAACCTCTCTTGCGTGGTAAGAAAAAAAGTGGGGCTAGGAATAATAATGGTCGTATTACTGTCAGGAGTAGAGGTGGTGCTTGTGCTCATAAAAGGAGGTATAGGGTGATTGATTTTAAAATGTCTTCTCATGATTATTCGGTTGCAGTTGTTAAGTCAATTGAATACGATCCTAATCGTACGGCTTTGATTGCTTTGGTTGAGTATGATGATGACAATAAAACTAAGAAGTATATACTTGCTTCCTCGGAGATGAAGGTGGGGTGTCGTATAACTTCTGGTGATGGTGTTGAGATTGCAAATGGTTGTACTATGCCGTTGAGGTGTATTCCTGTGGGTTCTCTTGTTTATAATGTTGAATTGAAGATAGGTAAAGGAGCTCAATTGGCTCGCGCAGCAGGTACATCTATTAGGCTGTTAGGGGTTGAGGGTGTGTATGCGATATTAAAGATGCCATCTGGTGAAACAAGAATGGTACATTATGAATGTAGGGCAACAATTGGGTCAGTGTCTAATTTTAATAATAAAAACTTGAGTATTGGTAAAGCAGGGCGTAATAGATGGAAGGGAATAAGACCTACCGTCAGAGGAGTTGTAATGAATCCTATTGATCATCCTCACGGAGGTGGTGAAGGTAAAACATCAGGGGGTCGTCATCCTGTGACCCCATGGGGTGTTTCTACAAAGGGTTATAAAACACGCGCAAGTAAAAATAGTGATGCATATATAATACGTAATAGAAAATTGAGTTAGAGGTTGATATATGGCAAGATCAGTTTGGAAGGGTCCGTTTTGTGATAATTCTCTGTTTAGAGCATTGAGAAAATATAAAAACAAGGAAATTTCTTATATCAAAACCAGATCTAGAAGTTCTGTAGTACTGATAGATTTTATTGGTTGTTGGATACATGTATATAATGGAAAAAAATATGTTCCGGTCAAGATTTCTGAGAATATGGTAGGATATAAATTAGGTGAGTTTGCGCCTACTCGGACATTTACAGGGCATAGTGGTAATAGAAAAGCTGTGAGGAAGTAGTTTGTATGAGTGTGCAGTTGAATAAGAGTGTTGCTTCTGTTAAAGGGGTTAAATCTAGTGTGTATAAAGTGAACTTGATTGCTAAGGAAGTTAGAGGTATGACTGCTTCTACGGCATTAAATAGATTGCATTTTAGTAAAAAGAAAGTTTCTGTTGTGATCTATAAATTGATTAAATCTGCCTTGAGTTCTGCTCAGAATAATTATAATTTAGATATAGACAAGATGTATGTGAGTGAGATTGTTGTTGGTAAGCACAAAGAGCTTAAGAGGTTTTCCCCTAGGGCGCGTGGAAGAGCTGATAGAATCAAGAAGTATTATGTTAATCTAAGGGTGATATTGGAGGTGATGTAATGGGTCAGAAAGTTAATCCTGTGGGATTTAGATTGGTTATTAATAACGGTAACTTTTCATCTGTTTGGTATGCAGATAAGAATTCTTATGCTGTTAATGTTCATCATGATCATGTTATACGTACTTATATAAATGGCGCTTTTAGGAATTGTGCTGTTTCTAATATTATTATTAAGAGAAGTGATTCATGTCTGAGTATTATTGTTCATTCTGCTCGTCCTGGGTTGGTGATTGGTCCTAAAGGGCGTAATATTGAAAAACTGAAGAAATATGTGTCCAATCTAGTGATGGGGGATATTGAGGTTGAAATCATAGAGGTTAAGAATGTTTCAAGTAATGCTATGTTGGTCGCAAAAAATATCTGTTATCAATTGGAAAAAAGATTATCTTTTAAACGGGCAATGAAAAAAGCAATTCAAAACTCTATGCATCCAAAAATCAAAGGGATCAAGGTTCAGTGTTCTGGAAGGTTGAGTGGTGCTGATATTGCTCGTTCTGAATGGTATAAAGAGGGATCAATTCCTTTGCAGAAGTTGAAGGCGAATATTGATTATGCGGTTTATGAGGCTCATACGACATACGGTGTTATTGGTGTTAAGGTATGGATCTATTCCGGTGACCGTAGTAGGATAAAGATGAATGTTAATGCTTAGGGATATATAGTTATGTTGATTCCAGGAAAAAGTAAATATAAGAAACAATTTAAGGGTAGGTATAGACAGCAATCTTCGCAAGGTTCTGTCTTATCTTTTGGACATTATGGGATGAAAGTCATGGGATATGCTAGGTTAAATAGCAGGCATATTGAAGCGGCGCGTAAGGTTATAACTAAGAGATTGCCTAAAAGTTCTAGATTATGGATTAATATTTTTCCTAATTTACCTGTTTCGAAGAAACCTACTGATGTCAGGATGGGGAAAGGTAAAGGTTCGGTTGAAGAGTGGGTATTTAGAGTTTCTCCTGGTCGTATTATTTTTGAGTTATCTGGTTGTGATGAAGAAACGGCTCGTCTTGTTTTATTGCGTGCTTCTGCAAAATTGCCTGTTTCTTGTAGATTTACTTATTTAGGGGAAATGTTATGAAGAGGGTTCAATATTTAAAAAATATGCGTGATATGACGTTACAGGAACTTAATCAAGAGCTTTCTGTTCTTTTGAGGACGAACTTTTATTATAAATGGAAGAAGAGAATTGATAGTTCGGAGTCTACTCATTTTGTGTTGCAGAATAGGCGTAATATTGCTCGTTTGAAAACTATAATTAAAAGTCGGAGTGAAACGTGATTGAAGGTATTGTTGTAGGGGATTCTATGAACAAGACGATAGTTGTTAAAGTGTCTAGGTCATATAGGCATCCTTTGTATAGAAAAATAGTTACTGTCAATAAGAAATATATTGTTCATGATGAGTCTAATAAATATAAAATAGGTGATAGGGTTTGTATAAAGTCTTGTAAGCCTATATCACTTAGGAAAAGGTGGACAGTTTTATAATGTATTATTTTTTGTATTTATGATTAAAAAGGAAACTTTGTTATCTGTTGCTGATAATTCTGGTGCTAGGCAGGTATTGTGTATTGGCGTGCTAGGGAGTATTAAGCATACAGCAACTCTTGGTGATGTGGTGGTTGTTTCTGTTAAGGTGGCGATTCCTAATTCCAAAGTAAAGTCAGGGCAGGTTTATAGAGCGGTTGTAGTTCGAGTGCGAAAGTCTTGTCGTAGAAAAGATAATACGAGGATTGCTTTCAGTGACAATGCTGTTGTTCTGATTAACACTCAATCCGAGATGATAGGTACTCGTGTTTTTGGACCAGTTGCGCAGGAACTTAGAAAGAAGGGGTATATGAAGTTGATTTCCTTAGCAACGGAGGTGTTGTAATGAAAATTAAGAAAGGTGATAATGTGATTGTTATTACAGGTAAGGATGTTGATAAGATAGGGAAAGTTCTCTCAGTTTTGTCTAATGGATATGTAGTAGTGGAAGGTGTTCGTAAATATTCAGTCAAGAAAAGAGATCCTCGTACTGGAGCAGTGAATGCTATATTAAAGGAAAAGCCTATTCATATCTCTAATGTGATGTATTGGTGTGATGAAGATGCCATAAAGAGTCGCGTTGGTTATAAATTTGTTGATGGAAAAAAAATTCGTTATTTAAAGGCTAATCAGAGAGAGTTGTAGTATATGATTAAAGATTTTATATTTAGTGAGAAGGTTGATAAGGTTCTTCGTTCGGAGTTGGATTACGTATCTGGTTCAATGTTGATTCCTAGAATTAAGAAAATTTCTATTAATGTCTCTCTAGGATCTCAGGTGATTAAGGATTCAAAATGTTTAGATTATGCTCAGCGCTCTCTAAGTATGATTGTAGGACAGAAAGCTGTGATATGTAGAGCAAAGAAATCTATTGCATCTTTTAAGTTAAGGAAAGGATATCCTGTTGCTTGTAAAGTAACTTTAAGGCGCAAGGTTTTGATAGATGCTTTTTTTAAGAAAACTTTGATTGGATTGGCTAGACAGAGAGATTTTTCTCCTTTTTCTGCTGAACAGTTTGATGGTAGTGGTAATTTCTCTTTCGGTGTTCTTGAACACGCTGTATATGATGAGGTTGATTATGAGAGTATGTATTTAAATTATGGAATGAATATAAATATTATAACCAATCTTAATGATTCTCATAAATCTATGTTGTTTTTGAAGGTGTTGGGAATTCCTTTTAAATAGTTAGATAAATTTTTTAAATATTATATTTTTAGTTTGTGGTTGAGTATGGCAAGGAAATCTTTTATTGCTAGAAATGTG
This sequence comes from Candidatus Xenolissoclinum pacificiensis L6, assembly GCA_000512675.1. Classification (GTDB taxonomy): domain Bacteria; phylum Pseudomonadota; class Alphaproteobacteria; order Rickettsiales; family Anaplasmataceae; genus Xenolissoclinum; species Xenolissoclinum pacificum. Next base: position 12,393 of record AXCJ01000005.1, on the reverse strand, counting down.
AAGCGTATTAATCTTAGTGCTGTTGCTTCAAAAAAAAGGAGTCGTATACGTAATATGAGAAATGACAAAACTATTTCTCTTGCGAATAGGATGAGGATACAGCTTCTGTTGAATAAGATGCCTAGGGATACATCTAGAGTCAGAGTGCGGAATCGTTGCTCTGTGACTTTTAGGGCGAGAGGATATAACCGTTATACGGGCGTTTCTAGGATAGTGATGCGTAAATTATTGCATGCAGGTTGTTTGCCTGGCATGAAAAAGGCAAGTTGGTAGGTCGTTGGAGGTTTGTTATGTCTATGAATTCGGTATTAATTGATTCTTTAACTCGTATTCGTAATGCACAAAGAGTGAGGTTCAAGCAGGTACAGTTAATTCATTCTAATTTTGTAGTGGGTGTTTTAAAGGTGTTGAATGCTGAGGGATTTGTTGGTGAATTTTCTTTAGTTAAAGGAGATAGAGGGATGACCAGTATTCTTCTCGATTTGAATTATTACAATGGTAAGCCTGTTATTGAAAAGATAGAGGTGTTCTCTAAACCGGGATGTAGATATTATGTAGGATATCAGGATATTAAGCGTTATTATAATGGTTTAGGGGTGCTTGTATTAACTACATCTAAAGGTATAATTACGGATCACATTGCTCGTTCTTCAAAAGTTGGAGGAGAGTTGCTTTTTGGGATATTTTAATTGATAAGGAGATAGATATGTCTAAAGTTGGTGTAAAGCCTATTTGCTTACCTAAAGGGATGGAGGTTGATTATAATAGTGACTTGAGTGTTTTATCTTTGAGCTTTGGATCTAGTAGTGAAAGGTGTGATTTACCAGTAGGGATTGATGTGGATATTTCTGATTCTGGTTTAGCATTGAGTATAGCGAAAAAAACTAAAGATCTTAAGCGTTTGCTTGGTCTGACTAGAAGTATTGTTTTTTCGAAGATGCAAAAGGTACAGAAGATATACCATGAAGTAACATTGAATGTGAATGGTGTTGGTTATAAGGCAAGCTTTGATGAGGGTATATTATCCCTGTCTTTGGGTTATAGTCATGATATCGCTTATTATATTCCTTCGGTGATAGATGTTTTATGTAAATCGAATTCGATTTTTTTGAAATCTTTGGATAAGCAACTATTAAGTATGGTTGCTGAATCTATTTGTAATATCCGCAGTTATGATCCCTATAAAGGTAAGGGAGTTATTTTTGTAGGTAAGGCTAAATATAATCGCCGTAAGTCATCGAGTAAGAAATAGGAGAAGTGAAATGTTGAATAAGTTACAGAAAAAAATTAGGCGGGCTAATAGAGTTCGTTTTAAGTTGTCAAAATCTAAGAGAATGCGTATAACTGTATATAGATCTAATAAGAATTTTTCTGTTCAGATAATTGATCAGAATGGAGTTTCTAGGTTTGGTTTGAGTACCTCTGATAAGCGTTTTCGCGAGATTAGAGGAGGTATGAAGTATATAACAGTCGATCAGGTTGAGAGGTTTGCAGATTTTTTTAAGGAAGTATGCCCTAAGGAATATAAGGGTGAGCATGTTGTGTTTGATCGTGGTGGTTACATATATTCAGGTAAGGTTAGGAGTTTTGCGGAGAATGTTAGAGGATTTTTTAATTTTTAGTTTATTTATATGAAGAATAAGGCCGAAGCAAAGGGATTGGATTTAAAAGTAGTCGTAATATATGTTGGTAGGGTAACAGCGGTCAAAGCCAAAGGAAGGATATTCTTATTTAGGGTTGGTGTAGTTGTAGGTGATATGAAAGGAAATGTTGGATATGCGATTGCTAAGCATAGTGAACTTTCGGAAGCAAAGGAAAAGGCGATACAGAAGGCTAAGAAATCCATTACTAAGATAGGATTGCGTCAAAACAGAACTTTACATCATGGGGTTTTTTGTAAATATGGAGCTAGTAAATTACTCTTTAAGCCTGCAAATCCAGGTACTGGTATTATTGCTGGAGGTGTAGTTCGTAAGTTCTGTGAGATTGCTGGAATTAGAGATGTTATTGTGAAGTCTTATGGCTCGTCTTGTCCTCATGCGATGATAAGGAATATTTTTCAATCTTTTCGTGAAATATATCCGTTGAAGTATATTGCTACCAAGAGAGGTAAAAAGGTTATCGATATTATACGTAATAGGATATGATAATATGTGATTTATATGTATAGGAGGAAAGTATGTTTTCTATGAAGAGAGCCTTTGGTAAGACTCGTATTAGAAAAGCGCGTGGAATCGCTAGTGGAAAAGGAAAGACAGCAGGTAGAGGATATGGAGGGCAAAAATCTAGATCAGGTGTAGCTATTAAGGGATTTGAAGGGGGTCAGCAACCTTTGTTTAGGGCATTGCCGAAAAGAGGTTTTAATCGGGATAGAACAAATAATAAATATACAACTCTTGATTTTAATGATATAGCGAAACTATTGAGGAAAGATAAGAATTGCTCTGTTTTTGATGTTCATTTTGTTAGCTCTCATATTCAATCTGTATCTGGGAAGATAAAATTGTTGGCTTCTGGTGACTTAAAGGGAGTTGATTTATCGGGTGTTAAATTTAAGGTTCATAAGGCATCGAAATCTGTTGTTTTGGTATTCGAAAAGTTAGGTGTGTTATTAGAGTTGGTGTAGGTTATGCAACAGTTGTCTTGGATTGTTCGTTCCAAGGAGATAAAGAATAGGTTCCTGATTACTATAGTCATATTGATCGCTTATAGGTTAGGATGTTATATACCTCTGCCTGGGATAGATACTAATTTGGTGAGGGGATATTTTGCTGATAATGCTTCTGGGTTTCTTGGTGTGTTTAATGTTTTCTCAGGGGGTGCTTTATCTAGGATGTCGCTTTTTTCCCTTAACGTTATGCCTTATATAGTTTCGTCTATTATAGTGCAGTTGTTGTTTTTTTTATTTAAAGGAGATAACTTTCGAGAATCAAGTAGTTCCAGTGTTTTGTCTTTTTATACTAAGTTGCTTACTATTTTTGTTTGTGTTTTTCAGTCTATCTTTATACTTTTCGGTTTGGAAAAAGTATTTGGTATGGATGTTATTTTACATAAGAATATATCTTTTTTTGTGATAGCGATAATGACTGTTTTAGGTAGTACTTTATTATTAGTATGGGTTGCTGAACAGATAAATACTTTTGGTATTGGAAATGGTATTTCCTTGATCATTTTTGTTGGGATAATATCGGAGTTGCCTAGTGGTCTTTTTTATACTGTTAAATACTCTGGTTTGGGGATTGTGAGTACACTATTTGTATTTTTCATTCTATCTGCGATACTTTTTACTGTTGTATATGTTGAACGTTCTTATAGAATAATTAAAATTAAAAATCCACGTAAAGAGTATCTTTATAGATCAGGGGGTGCTCATTCTGCTGATGTTAATATACCAATTAAGTTGAATGTTTCAGGAGTTATACCTCCTATTTTTGCAGGTTCTTTCTTGATGCTTCCTGTGACTGTATCTAGTATTTTTTCCTCTGGTGGTTTTTTTTCGAATTTGATTTTGAAAAATTTTATTCCGGGGAGTTTTTTGTATATCCTATTATATGTGATTTTAATCTTTTTCTTTTCGTTTTTTTATAGTGGATTTGTTTTTAATGCTGAGCAGGTTGCAGGGTCTTTAAAAAGGAGTGCCATTATAATACCAGGTATTAGACCTGGTGTTCCTACAGTTAATTATTTGCGTGGTCTGGTGAAGAAAAATACTTATATCGGTGCTTCTTATTTGTCGATTATATGTGTTCTACCAGAATTACTTAGATCTTTTTATTATATTCCGGTATCTATAGGGGGTACCAGTTTTCTGATTATTGTAAGTGTTATAATGGAAATAATTTCTCAGGTTCAATCCTATCTTTTTTCTTATCAGTATGATAATGTGGTTAAGAAGGTCAGAGTTTTTAATAAATAAGAAATCATATGAATAAAAATATGCTTTTTCTAGGTTTACCAGGATCCGGTAAGGGTACTCAGGCATCTTTATTGAGAATGCATCATGGATACGAAGTTGTAGACGCTGGTCATATAGTACGTAATTCGAAGGAATTTTCTGAATTTAAGAAGACAGTAAATAAAGGTGATCTATTAAGTGATAGTGTTATTAATTCTGTTATGTCTTCTTATTTATTTAATCTATCGCACAGTTTTGTTTTAGATGGATATCCTAGAACAATAGGGCAAGCTGAGTTTTTGAATAGCTTTCTAGTAGATAATCAGTTACATCTTGATGTTGTATTTCAATTTGTTATGGATGAAAATAAGGTGATTCAACGTATTAGTAATCGTTATATTTGTGAAAAATGTTATAACGTGATAAATCAGGATCATAATATATGTTCTATATGTGGATCAAAAAACTTTGTGCGTAGAGGAGATGATAGTGATTTAGATATAGTCAAACACAGAGTTTTAGTTTATACTAATACTGTTAGTGGCCTTTTAGAATATTACTCTGACAGATTAGTAAAGATTGATGCTAGTCTTTCTATTGATGATGTAAATAAACTAATTGTGGATGTTGTATTGGATTAATTTGTGGTGATATAGTAATAATGCGTCTTTTTGGAATAAAAATCCCTAATAAGAATCTTATTATTGGGTTAACGTATATATACGGTATAGGTATAAAAACCTCTGAAAAAATATGTTCGGACTTATCTCTGGATTGTTTGATGAAAGTTGATGACTTGGTTCCAGAGGATATTAATAGAATTCGTGAGTATATAGAAGGTAATAGTATACTGGTAGAAGGAGATTTACGTAAAGAAGTTTCTTTGAATATTAAAAGAAAGAAGGATCTTAGAATATATGCTGGGTTGAGACATAGTAGAGGATTGCCTGTGCGAGGTCAGCGTACTAATACCAATGCGCGTACTCGAAAAGGCAGAGTACGAATAGCTATTGCAGGTAAGAAGAAGGTTTAGTTTGTAGTATTTTGCTGGGAGTGTTGTGTGAAAAAAATTAAAAAGTTGAAGCGGATGAAGAAATCTGGTATTATATCATCCGGTATGGTATATATTACTGTTTCTTTCAATAATATTATTATTAGTGTTACTGATCCGCAGGGTAATGTTCTTGGGGTTTCAAGTTCAGGTATGAAAGGGTTAAGGGGAGCAAGGAAATCTACTCCTTATGCTGGTCAGATTGTAGCTCTTGATGCTGTTGAGAAAGTACAAGGGTTTGGTTTGAGGACAGTTGGTGTTGTGCTGAAGGGTCCTGGTCCCGCTAGAGAATCAGCTTTGCGTGCCATACAGTCTGTTCCTTCATTGACAATAGTTAGTTTGCATGAAGATTCACGTTTCCCGACGAATGGTTGTAGACCTAGAAGAAAGCGTAGAGTTTAGTTTGTATTTGTTTTTTGAAATATATGGATAATGATAATTTGGTTCTTGAGGAAAATTGGACGTCTCTAATTACTCCTAACGTTCTATGTAAGAATATGGAGAATAATATTGCTGAGATAGTTGTGGAGCCTTTGGAAAGGGGTAGTGCTAGGACTATTGCTGTTGCTTTACGTCGAAATATGCTGGCAATGCTTAGTGGAGGAGCAATTTTTCAGATTCAGATACCACAGGTGTTCAGTGAGTATGATACTGTTAATGGAATAGAGGAGGATGTTGCTCATATTATTATTAATTTTAAGAGGGTGGTGTTGCGTGTTACACAGTCAGTTGAGGATAGTGTTCAAGGAACTCTTTCGATCACCAAGCCTGGCCCTGTAACTGCTGATATGTTATCTTTTCCTCACTCTTTTGAGGTGGTTAATAAAGAGCATGTGATATGTAATGTATCGGAAGGAGTATCATTGGAAATAAAAGTTTTTGCTGATGTAGGAAAAGGTTATATTCCAACATCTCGTCGAGGTAATAAATCTACTTCTGGTGGAAGTGGTAAGTTCGTATATAATAATGAAGGGAATATATTGTTTAATAATGATGGTATGATCCTGATGGATGCTTTATATAGTCCGGTGTTGTCGGTCTCTTTTGAGGTTGAGGATAGTCGTGTTGGTCAAGTCACCGATTATGAGAAGTTAATCTTTCGTATAGAGACGAATGGTGCTGTATCACCGGAAAAGGCCTTATCTCTGGCTTCTCGTATCTTACAGGAACAGATGAGTTACTTTATTAAATTTAAGGAATCTGATGTTTTGAATAGCGTATCGAGTGAGTCTGAAGATGATGAATATGATGAAGTACTGTTTGCTAAAGTTGATGTTTTAGAGTTATCTGTTCGTTCCTATAATTGTCTTAAGAGCGCTAATATTATTTATGTTGGGGATCTTGTGTGTAGAAAAGAAGATGATATGTTAAGAATGCCAAATTTTGGTAGAAAATCTTTGAATGAAATTATTTTAGCATTAAAGTTGAAGGGATTATCATTTGGTATGAATCTTCCAAATTGGCCACCGAAAAAGTTTAATGATTTGGTTAAGAAATACCAAAGTTCTATGGAAGGAAATTAATTATTTTAGCTTATATGAATCATAGGAAGAGATTAAAGAAATTAAATAGGACTTCTAGTCATCGTCAGTGTTTGCTTGCTAATATGGCTATGAATGTTATAAAGCATAGACGTATTATTACTACTGTTGCTAAGGCTAAAGCATTGCGTCCTTATTTGGAGAAGTTAGTTACCAGGGCACGTGAGGCATCTTTGCATGATCGTAGATTGTTATTAAAAAAGTTAAAGCATTATGATTTAGTCCGTAGTTTGGTGGATGATATTGCTCCTAATTATGTTGATAGGAATGGTGGTTATACACGTATTTTGAAGTTATCTGTTGCTCGACCGGGAGATAAAGCGGATAGAGCAATGATAGAATTTGTATGATCTGATATATTCAGGTTGTTTTTCCTGTATTGATCTCGAATAGAGAGTAGATAGGATTCTTTATGCTGTAGTCATGCTGAAGTGTTATATGGTTTAGGTGGATAGTTAGTTGATGGTTCTGACATATGATGGGTGGTTTGTGTTCTTGTCTTGGTTAGTATTATTGATGTGATTTTGCATGATGGGTCTATATGTGAAAAGTTGTGTTTTCTGGCTATTTAGCGGGTGTAGTAACGGTGTTTTTTATATAGATCTATCGACGATTTCTGTTTTAGGGTTGTGTATGCTTCTTATTATGTAACATTATAATATTTTTATATTGTGATGTTTAATATTTTCCTTTTGATTAATTCTCTGATTTGTATCTTTTTATTAAAAGAATTTAGAGGGATTAAGGAGCATGTATAATGGTAATTCTTATGTTGATGTTCTATTGTATTCTCTATGCCTCATATAGTTGGAATTGAGGTTTTTTCATCTCAATTGAGGAAAGGTATAAATATTATTTTGTTATTGTGAATCAACTATTTTTTCCTGATAAGATAACTTTTGCTAACTATAACATTATTTATACGTTTATATGATTTCAAATACTATACTCTAGGTTCTGTTTACATAAGGGTCAACGAAGACATATTAAGGTGGAAGTACAATCAATAAAAGCCTGAAAAGATAACTTAGACTTGTAGAAACGAGATAATATTTGTCTAAAGTGTTTAATTTTACTGAAGAACAACTCTACTAAATATCTTTCTTTATAGATAGATTTGTCATATTCATACTATATTTTTCTGTTTTTACGCGGAGGAATAACAATTTTACATTTTTTACTATCTAAATACTCACGAAACTTCTGACGATCATAGCTTTTTATCTGCAATGATTCCTTTGATAGTCAAAGCCTTTGCCTTGATAATATCATTTCTATTTTCTCTAGTAATAGTAAACTTTAATGAATTGCCTAATTTATCTAAGGCTTTAGAAGTAACCCTCCTTTAGATCTTCCCAACCTTCTGCTTTATTTCCATGATCTGATGTACAAGCATGTGCTCTTACTACAGTATATATATCGTTACTTTTTGTAAATCTGCCATATATTCCGTCTTTCTAAACAGATTTGCCATATACCTTTGGCTTTTCATCTACTAAAACGTTGATAACCTAATTTTCCATATACTTTTGGCAAAAATATTCATTGACATCCCTCTCTCAATATATAAATATGCTTCCTCTAGTTGTAAATCACTGACTTTTTAATCCATTTTATTCCATTCAACTTTCTGGAAATAAATTGCCATTCTCTTGCTTTTAGGTGGTAATTGTCATAGGATTTTGTTTTTTATACTGCAGATCATCCTGTCCCTGGTACACTTTGAGTTCTATGATGACTTTCAATATTTGGATTATCTAGTGTATGATTAGGAGATGATTGTATTGATTGATTGAAGGTATGTAGTTTATTAGTTGCATTTTTAGCTTCCGTAAGTATTTTTTTTGTTAATGTCTCATTTGCCAAAGTGTTTTGTGATTCATTTTTTGGTGTTGGAGAGGAATTCTTTTGACTACTATTTATTCCTAAGATATTTTCATTTTTAGCATTATTAGTTTCTCTTGTTTCTATATTCTCGATCATATCTTGAAGGATATTTGTTATTTCAGTATAATTGCATACCTCTTTTCCATTTTTTTCAGTGAGTGCATTTGAGATCTGAGGTATATATTTTGGATTGCTTGTTATTGCTACAAGTACTCCTTTTAACATTTGATTGAGTGCTGTTTGAGAATCATACGTGCTCTTATTAGCGCTTTCTAGTAATGTACTATTTGGTTTTGGAGAGAGAAGTAGATTAATAGTGGTACTTATATTCGGATTTGATTCTATAATTCCGTGCAATTTCTGTGTTATTTGTTCTGCATATTGTTTATCTGGAAAGAGCTCATTTACTGTTTTCGTTTGTTCGATTTTTTGATTTCTCTTGAGGCCATCTAGTGTTTGAAATACTGATATATCCTGTAAAATAAGACCTTTTAAATATTGATCTTGTTGTTCTATTACTTGGTCACCCTTGACGGATTCAATCACGAGATTCAACGCGTCTTGCTCTGGACTCTGTTTTAGTGTATCTTGCTTCGGTTCATGCGCTATATTTTCTAGATTTTGTAATTCTTGATTTATTTTCAATGTATGTTGATCTTCAGGACTATCAGGGCGCTGTAATTTTTGTCTTTTATTTGCTACATATGCTTGTCTTCCTATATAAATTGCTAGTGCTGCGGTAAGGGCTACACATGTAACAACAATTAATGCAATAAATAGAGGAGAAGATGTATTAACCATTAAGGCATGAGATGCTGCTTCTGGAGATACAGCAATTGTTGCAGGGAGATTACCAACACCGATTGAAGCACTACCTAAGACTTGTGTCATGATATCTGCAGATGCAGCTGCTAGTATTTCAGGGGATACCATTAAGATGGATGAAAAAAGGGCTGGCATAGCAGCGGGAGAAATAGAAGTTATAGCAATTAAGGTGGCTAGCGCGGCTAATCCTCCAAGAGTAAGAAGACCTATTGGGATTAATAATAGATGGGTGGTTGTACGTTCCTTTGCAGTATCATATAAGGTCTTAACGTCTTTGAGGTTATGAGCTCTTATTACTGTTTGAGTAAAATGTGCCATGTTAAAGTTTTTTATTTCTCCTAATCTTTGAGGAGGTATCCCTGCAAATGATTGCATTATATGCGTACATGTTAAGGGTAGGTGTGTCTTTAAACTTGTTAGATATTTTATATTTTCTGGTGTGAGAATGACTTGTATATGTTCTTTAGATAAAGATCTGATTTGGTTATGTGCCATCTTAGAGAGTATGATTTTACGCATTTCTTCTTTTTCTTTCTCTGACATGATCTTTGAGAATGCTCCATAATCACCGTTGAGCATTACATCCAGAGGATGTGTATGTGCTACATCACTTAATAATTGTATGATTTCTAATACTTGATCCTCTGGTATTTCCTGATTAAGTTTCTGTAATGAATCTACTAGAGTAGTGAATACATCTTGTGTTGTAGAAGGTGTATTATGAGAGGAGATTTCTAGTACTTTATGAATGGTTTTCTGATGTTTTTCATATATACTACCTTGTTTAGGGGTAAGAATATTGTCTACTGTTTCCTCATCAAATAGTTGCAATTTGATAAATCGTTCTTTTAAGTTTTTTTTATCATTTTCATCAAGTACTTCAAATATATTTCTTTTTTCTTTAAGTGCTTTATCTTGTAATTCGTGATATTTTACGAGATCATTATTAGATTTATATACATATAATAACAGATTATCTTCTAGTGGTTTTAATTTCTGTTGTTCAACATTGTATTTTTCACCTAGTACATCTGCTATAGTCCTTTTTGGAGTATTCTTATTTTTTGATTCTCTGATAGGATCTTTCTGATTCTTTGAAGTTGTTTTAGATTTTTCTAGAGAAGGATCCATGTGTAACCCTAGATTGGCTATAGTAACCAATACGTTACTGTAATCCTGTGCATATTGTGTATTCTGTTTATCTGCTTGTATTGCATTTTGAGCTGTAGAAAGTTTGTTTTTATTATGAGGCGTAAAAGGATCTTGTGGTGATGTGTTAACCTTGAGTTTAAATTTTTGTAAATTACTAAGATTACTGGTATTTGGAGTTAAAGAAATTCCTTGATTATTTTTAGGTGATTTAGGAATGTTCCCATCATGTATATTTGTGCATACTATGTTATTAATACCCAATATAGGGCCTGTTTCTTGCACTCTAATTTTTATAGGACTTTGACTCACCTTTTCTTGAAGTGCAGGTGATAATTTAGATAATGCTAAATTTTGTGCTTTAGGTGAACTTTTGTTTATATTCTGTTTGAGCTTTGATTTGAGTTGATTGAATGCTTTATCTTGTGTGTCAGTTGTTAATATTGAGGATGCTAACAATTTTTTCTCAAGAGCAATATTATTTAAGTTTTTACTGGATAATACTTTTAAATGGTTTGGTGATAAGTTTGCAAAGTCCTCATTACTTAAGTTGTTGATTTGTTTCTCAGTGAATGATTTTATTTTCTCTACTGATATATTTTTTTTCTCTGTGTTGGATGGAGGCGTGGATGTTTGCATATTATTTTTTGGCTCTGTATTATCTGGTATCTGGTTTATCGATTCGGATGATGTTTTTGTTGTAGTGCTGGAAATATTTGTCTGATTATCCTGCATACCGTTGACCATATTATCAGTAATGGTTGTACTGCTTGTTTTAGAAACAGTCTCATTGGTTGTTGTTTTATCTTGCTTTTCTTCGTAAGTCTGTTGAGAGGATATGGAATTAACGTATGTTGGGTCCTGCGTTTGATTCGTATTATAAGTTCTCGGCTCAATATAATCTTGTGCATCCTGGTATTCATCATTATCCGAATCATAATCCATCTGATGTGCTTCACGACGTTCTTGTATTCTCATGTGTAGTTCTTGCATAATGTCCTGGGTATCATCAAGTTGTGTATTGTTTTGATTATGAGGTACAGCATCAGGGGAATTATTGTTCGTACTTAGTGTCTCGTTTTGTTTCTGTAATTTATTACCTACCTCAAGAGTGAGAGGTTGTTCGGTTTGCTTGTGATCCTGTGTTTCTTGCACTGGTTTTGAAGTGGATGTAATCTTTTTATTATCATGACCGTTTGACATAGCGCACTCTTAAATTTTTTAATTAATAAAATTAACTAACTAAATAATACTTAGTTTATAAATGAGAAGGGTTTGTTTTTTTAAGGTTGTTTTATACTTGCAGTTGATGCATATAATCTGCTGGTATAGAAGATAAATTATTTTGTCTAATCATTGGAACAACTTTTATAGGTTTATCTGTTATATGCATTGTTAACAAATATTCTTTGCTAAGGAGATAAGAGAAATTTTTGATATATGTTGATTCCGAATATCTATATTTTATAAGCATATATTTATAGCTGAGTCAATAAACAATATTATATTTAGATTATTTAATTATTATTAAATCTATAATGTATTTAGTCAAATAATAATGCATTTTCTGAAATTATGATATAAATAATATTATTGATATTATCAATATCATTTATTTTGATGAATAAGTGATAATTATGCTTGATGGAAAATACCCAAACCTTTGATATTGTTACTTTGAGTTTTGTAATGTCAATCTAAATTAACAAGTAACTTTGTGATCTGGTTTTTCTATTAGACCTCCTGTGAAATTGTAGGAAAAAGAGTGTAAGCGTAAGATATGAGAAGAACCGAAAAGGAAGAAATGAAAATAAGCTATAAGAAGATATCAAAAAAACTCAAGTATTTGTAAGGCTATTTGGTATTAAGGTAGAAAGATTTAGTAGAATACTCAGAAAGGTACAGCTTATTTGGAAAAGCAAGGTACTGAAAAGAATAAGAAGACCGTATAAGTTAAGTCTAGGGGGGATATGTTATTAGCATTATTGCTATACTACCGTAGTTATATTACGCAAGAATTCATAGGATATCTGTTTGGTATTCAC